>JBEQAF010000007.1:0-28467 GCA_041640455.1 bacterium | reverse complement strand
AAACACAATCTATGGCAGCAAGCCCTGAAGAAAAGGCAAACCCTCTTACTCCACCATCCAGCTTTGCCATAAGATCTTCCAGAACCTGCCTTGTAGGATTACCGCTCCTTGTATAGTCAAAACCTGTGCTCTGTCCCAATGCGGGATGTCTGAATGTTGCAGTTTGATAAATGGGCATGCTAACAGCACCTGTTCTTTCATCCCATTTACTTCCTGCCTGCGCAAGAATTGTATTGATTTTGCACATATTTAGCCCCTCCTTAAAAAATTATACTACTATTTTAGTAATATATTAAAACAAATTTTACCAAAAAAATACATAAAAATAAAAATAAATTTTAAAAATTTTCTTGACTTAAAAAGTTGCATATGATTAAATAATACTACATTAAAAAAATAAACTTATTGAGGAATAAAAATGGAAACCAATACTGATGAATTAAAAAAGATTGGAATTATATCTCAAAAACAAAAGTCTCTATTCACTATAAGAATAAAGGCGGTTGCTGGTGACTTTACCACAGAAGAGGTGAGCATAATAGCTAATATTGCTAAAAAATATGGTGATGGAAGGGTTCATCTAACAACAAGACAGGGCATCGAGATTCACAATGTAAACATTTCGAATATTGAAAAGGTAAAAGATGCACTTTCGAATGGAGGCATAGTTTTAGGTGCCTGTGGTCCCAGAGGAAGGGGAATAGTTGCTTGTCCCGGGGCAGCTACCTGTAAGTATGGCATTATAGAGACAAAAGAACTGGCAAAAGAACTGGACAATCTGTACTTCAGAAAGGAGGCTCCTGCCAAGTTTAAAATAAGTGTTTCTGGTTGTCCAAATAACTGTTCAAAACCAATAGAAAATGATGTGGGTGTTATGGGTGGTGTTCTTCCAGATTGGAAAAAAGATATATGTATTGATTGTGGTCTTTGTATAAAGGTATGTCCTACTGAGGCGATAGTAAAAACAGAAAAAGGCTATGAGCTAAGCTTAGATAAATGTATTCTCTGTGGCATTTGTATAAATAACTGTCCTGTATCCGCATGGGAAGAAAAAAAGAAAGGCTATACTCTCTGGCTTGGCGGCACCATGGGCAAAAAACCAAGATTGGCAACAAAAGCAAAAGTTTTGATCGAAAACAAAGAGGAGTTACTCACCTTTATTAAAAGAGCTTATGAGTTTTTTAAAAAAGAAGGGAGAAAAAAGGAAAGATTTGGTCACTGCCTTGACAGGTATGGCTTAGAAAATGCGTTAAAGGAGATTTTAAATGAAGAAAATTCTTAATCTAAAAAATGTTATCTGTCCGATAAATTTCGTAAAGGCAAAGATTTTTCTGGAAGAAATTGATCCCGGAGAGGAGGTGGAGATTATACTGGAGGAAGGAGAACCACTGGTTAATGTAACAAGAAGTCTTAAAGAAGAAGGACACAAAGTAATAAAAGTGGAACAGTTTGATAAAAGTTGCTGCAAAGTAACTGTAAAAAAAGGTGAGGAGGATGTTAAGTGATCGACGGAAAAAGGAATATCTACTGGCATAAAGGACATATAACAAGAGAGGACAGAGAAAGAGCTCAAGGGCATAAAGGCTGCACTATCTGGTTAACAGGTCTTTCTGGAGCTGGTAAGTCAACTATTGCCCATAAGCTGGAAGAGAGGCTTTTTGAGCTCGGTGTCAGATCTTACGTACTTGACGGTGACAACATAAGATTTGGATTAAATAAAGATCTGGGGTTTTCCAGAGAAGAAAGAAAAGAGAATATCAGAAGAATTGCTGAGGTGGGAAAACTTTTTACGGATGCTGGCATTATTAATATTACTGCTTTTATATCACCTTACAAAGAGGATAGATTAAACGCAAGAAATAAACAAAAAGAAGGAGATTTTATAGAGGTTTATGTAAGATGCCCTATAGATATTTGTGAGCAAAGAGATCCTAAAGGACTTTATAAAAAAGCGCGTACAGGTGAGTTAAAGGAGTTTACTGGTGTGGATGATCCCTATGAAGAACCCGAAAATCCAGAAATAGTCCTTTATACCGATAGAGAAACAAAAGATGAGTGTGTATCTAAGATTATCTCATATCTGTATGAAAAAAATTATATAGGAGTCCAAAGTGATGACATTAGATGAATTAAAAGAAAAAGGCGAACAGTTATCAGCACCTCTATTGATCAAAGAATCCTATGAAATATTTAAACCTCTAATTATTTCAACTACATCTTTTGGAGCAAGTTCTGGTGTTTTAATAGATCTTATCAACAAAAGTGGGCTTCAAATAGACATAGTTTATGTAAATACAAGCTTTCTTTTTAAAGAAACCCTCGAATACATTGAGAAAATAAAAAGCCTGTATCCACGGCTTAATTTTATTGAAGTTTCAGCCGAGATGAGCAAGGAACAGTTTATAGATAAATATGGCGTTAATATTTATAAAATTAATCCAGATCTTTGCTGCAGATTAAGAAAGATTGAACCACTACAAAATTTCATGAAGGAATTTAATATTAAAGCCTGGCTTTCCGGTATCAGACGTGACCAGACAGCTTTCAGAAGCAAACTAAAAAAGATTGAGCTTACAAAAAGCGGTATATACAAAATCAGTCCTATCATAGATTGGACATCAAAGGATGTTTATAACTACATGGAAAAAAATAAAATACCCTTTCATCCTCTATATGAAAAAGGCTACTCAAGTATTGGGTGTGAGCCCTGCACAGATCTCCCCGATTTATTTGATGAACGTTCTGGAAGATGGAAAGGAAAAGACAAAAAAGAGTGTGGATTGCATATAAATTTATAAAAAGGGAAACATCGTGATGAGATTAAATTATTTGCTGCTAATTATCCTGTTTAGCATAAGCACCAATTTTGTATTTGGTCAGGTAAAAGATATCAAAAACCATATAACATTATCCGGCGCATGGGCTATTTATCCAACAGCTGTTGCATGGGCAGAAGCTTTTCAAAAGAAATATCCGGGCGTAAAAATAGATATATCAGCAGGTGGAGCAGGAAAAGGTGCATCGGATGCTATAGCCGGACTGGCAGACATTGGAATGGTGTCTCGTGAACCAGATCCTGCAGAAATTCATAAAGGTGTTTTTCCTATTTATATTTTGGATGACGCAGTCTTTCCAGTAATAAATGAAAAAAATCCTGCTATAAAGCATATTTTAAAGAAAGGCATAAAAAAGCAGGCTTTAATTGACCTTTATATAAAGAAAAAAATTAAAAGATGGGATCAGCTAATTGACAGTAATTTAAATAAAGCCATTCATGTCTACACAAGGTCTGACTCCTGTGGTGCTGCAGCCAGCTGGGCAAATTTTCTTGACAGAAAAAAACAGGAAGATTTAAGAGGCGTTGGTATTTATGGCGATCCTGGCATACTGGAAGCTGTTAGAAGAGATCCTTTAGGGATTGGGTATTCAAATTTCAGTTTTATTTTTACTCGAGAAGGCACGGTGATTAAGGGAATAAAACTACTCCCCATAGATTCAAACGAGAATGGTTTTGTTGATTCAGATGAAATTTATAATTCACGAAAGGAAGCCCTCAAAGCGGTTTATGCAGGAAGATACCCAGCAATAAGAAAAAACTATTTTTTTGTTAAAGGTAAGCCTGAAGGGCTTGCAAAGGAGTTTATTAAGTTTGCCCTCTCAGATGAAGGGACAAAAATTGCTGAAAAAGTAGGATTGGGAATTCCGTTAGGCAAAAAGGAAAGAGAACAGGTTTTAAAAAGTTTAGAGTAAGTGTCAGGGAATAAAAAGTCCAGGATAAAAGATGATATCAAGAAAAATTAAAGATACTCTTACACAAAAATTAATGTTTAGCTTTTGCATACTGGTTATTAGCTTAGCTATTATGATGATCTCTGGTTTATATATTAAAGCTGAACCCATTCTGGAAATGAAAAGTATTAGAGAATTACTATTTTCTTTAGTCTGGCATCCCTATAGGGGAAATTTCGGTCTGGCAGGCTTTATTGCTGGGACATTGTGGGTTACGATTATAGCAATGTCTATGGCGGTTCCTGTGTCCATATTAACTGCCCTTTATCTTTCAGAGTATGCACCAAAAAAATTAAGAGAAACATTAAATACAATAATTGATATTTTAGCGGGAATCTCTCCAGTAATTTATGGTGTGTGGGGGTTAATTGTCATTGTGCCATTTGTAAGAGATTATTTTATGCCTTTATTTAGTAATAATTTAAATTTTTTCCCGTTTATTTCGAACAATTACACGGGGTTTTCTGCACTCACGGCAGGTATAGTTCTGGCAGTTATGGTATCCCCATTAATTATATCTTTAGTTAATGAGGTTCTGAAGACTGTTCCCCTTGAAATAAGAGAGGCATCCTTATCTTTGGGTGCTAATAAATGGGAAACAATAAAATATGTAGTGCTAAAAAAATCCTGGACAGGCATTATTGCAGCCATAATTTTAGGGTTATCCCGTGCCTTTGGTGAAACAATAGCTGTTTTAATGGTTGCAGGTTGCGCCCTTAATGAAATTCCAAACTCAATCTTTGACACAGCTTATCCATTATCAGCATTGATTGCCAATACCTATGGCGAGATGATGTCAATACCCTTATACGATTCAGCAGTCTTTTTAGCCGCCTTTATCTTACTATTAATTACGGCCATTTTTAACATAATTGGCTGGGGAATTTTAATTCATTCAGAGCGGGTAGAGCCATAATTATGGATAAAAGAAAAATTGAAGAGAATATTTTTAAAACTCTAATGATTTTAGCCACATTTTTAATTGTGGTCAGCCTGATTTGCATTTTAGGGACAATTTTTTTTAAAGGTTTCAGGTCAATAAATCTCAGTATGCTAATACAGACACCTGAAAGCGGGTATTATATAGGAAAAGAAGGCGGCATATTAAACGCTATTTTAGGCTCACTTGTTCTGGGGGTAGGTGCGACATTTTTAGCCCTTACTATTTCCATCCCTGTTGTTTTATATCTAAATTTCTATCTAAAGAAAAAGTCGAATTTTGCACTTGGAGTACGGTTTCTACTTGATGTCCTGTGGGGTATACCATCCATAGTTTACGGAGTCTTTGGGTTCACTGTTATGATTTTACTGGGATTAAAGGCTTCCTTACTTGCTGGTATCATTACTGTGGGACTGCTTATTATTCCTGTTATAACAAGAAGCTTGGATGAGGTTTTAAAAAAGATCCCCTTTGAACTGAAAGAGGCTGCCCTTTCATTGGGAGCAACTAAATTAGAAACTGCCATTATTGTAGTTTTTAGACAGGCATTACCTGGATTAACTACAGCCATTTTGATAGCCTTTGGAAGAGGGATCGGAGACGCTGCCGCTGTTCTATTTACAGCAGGTTTTACTGATTCTATTCCCTACTCCATATTTAAGCCCATTGCCACTCTTCCATTAACTATATTCTTCCAACTGGCAACACCCTTTCCTGAAGTTCAGGAGAGGGGATATGCATCAGCTTTTGTGTTAATAATTATAATCTTACTAATAAGTATGGTATCAAGAGTTTTGTCTAAGAGATTTGAAAAAAATATTGTGGGCAAATAGGGGTTGGTATATGGATTTTAAAGCTCATATAGAGATAAAAGATCTGAATGTATGGTATCAAAATCACAAATCTTTGAACAATATTTCTGTTAAGATACCTGGAAAAAAAATTACAGCCATTATTGGTCCTTCAGGATGCGGAAAAACAACACTTTTAAAGACACTAAATCGTCTTATTGAGCTTCAGGATAATGTGAAAATAGAAGGTAATATTTATGTAGATGATGATGATATTTATGGTCACAATGTAGAAATAATTAATTTAAGAAAAAAAATGGGATTACTTTCTCAAAAGCCACAGGTTTTGCCCATGGCTATTTATGAAAATGTGGCATATGGCCCCAGAATCCATGGTATAAAAAACAAAAAAAACTTAGATGAAATAGTGGAGCAATATTTAAAAGAGGTTGGACTATGGAGCGAGGTAAAGAATAGACTTAATAGTTCTGCATTAAAACTATCCATTGGGCAACAGCAAAGACTTTGTTTAGCTCGAGGACTTGCAGTGGAACCAGAAATAATTCTTGCAGATGAGCCCACTTCTGCTCTTGACCCAGTATCAGCAAAATGGATAGAAGAAAAATTTTTAGAACTTAAAAAAAGATATACGATCATACTGGTGACTCATAGCCTTGAGCAGGCAAAAAGAATTGCCGATTATTTAATTTTTCTCTATCAGGGAAATCTAATTGAGTATGGACCAGCAAATCAGATATTTGAAAATCCAAAATACATGAAGACCAAAAGCTATCTTGCTGGTAAGATTATAGAAGATATTAAGGTTGATAAAGAATTAGATATAAGAGGCTTTGCAAAATCTGAGATTTCTTCAAAGATCAGTTATGTCCTGGAAAAGCTAAGCATAGGTCAGGTTTTAAAAGTTATCACTAGCAGTGAACAATCCGTTGAAGAACTATCCAGATCAATAGAATGTGAGGGGCACAAAGTTCTTGAATTAATAAGAATAAATAAAACTGACTATGAAGTTTATATACAGAAAAGAACAGCTACTATTTACGAAATTTAATCAGAAATAGATATAGGAGAAAAAAAATGATTAAACCACATGGAGGAAAGTTAATAAACACAATAGCAGCAGACGAGAAGAAGATCTACTGGGAGAAAAAGTTTCCTGAATTAAAAAAGGTGGCGATTAGCAATTTTATTGTAAACGATATCAATATGATTGCAGATGGTGCCATGTCACCATTGGAAGGTTTTATGGGAAAGGAAGATTATTATAGTGTCATTGAAAACACAAGACTCAAAAATGGGCTTATATGGAGCATTCCTATAGTTATTGGTGTAGATTATGATGTTGCAAAGGAACTAAAAGAAGGGGAAGATATTGCCCTTGTAAGCCATGATGACTTTTTGGCAGTGTTACATCTTGATGAGAAATATATAGGAGACAAGCGGAAAGAGGCTTTTAATGTGTTTGGTACCGATGACGAGAATCATCCGGGTGTAAAAAATTTATATCAACGTGGAGATGTGCTCCTTGGGGGAAAAATAACAGTCCTGAGAATAAAAATGAATGAATATTTTCGCAAGTATTATAAAACACCAGCTCAATTGAGAGCAATTTTTAAAGAAAAGAATTTTAAAACAGTTGTTGCCTTTCAAACAAGAAATCCAATACATAGAGCACATGAATATCTGCAGAAATGCGCACTGGAGATCATGGATGGTCTTCTTGTTCATCCTCTTGTTGGAGAAACAAAAAGTGATGACATTCCAGCAGAGGTCAGGATGAAGTGCTACGAAGTTTTGTTAGAAAATTATTTTCCCAAAGACAGGGTTGTTTTTTCGGTTTTTCCAGCCAATATGAGATATTCAGGTCCAAAAGAGGCTATATTTCACGCAATTTGCCGTAAAAATTACGGTTGTACCCATATAATTATTGGCAGAGATCATGCAGGAGTTGGAAATTATTATGGTACCTACGATGCTCAGAAGATATTTGATAACTTTGGAAAAGAAGAGTTAGAGATCGAGGTATTAAAATTTGAAAATTCGTTTTACTGTAAAAAATGTGGGAACCTTGCATCGCCTAAAACCTGTCCCCATGATTTGTCAGATCACTTAACACTTTCGGGCACCAAGGTAAGAGAAATGCTAAGTCAGGGGCTCGATCTACCCACTGAGTTTACCAGGACAGAGGTATCCTGCATATTAAAAGAATATTATTACAGTAAGTGATTATGAAAATTTACGAAAATGTTTTGCAACTGATTGGCAACACACCGATAGTAAAACTGAGCAAAATAGGGAAAGATCTGCCTGTCAAACTTTTAGGAAAACTGGAATCAAGAAACCCGGGTGGTTCTGTAAAAGACAGGCCAGCCCTTTATATGATACTTGATGCTGAAAAACAGGGGCTGCTCGATAAAAACACTGTGATAATTGAACCTACCAGTGGGAATACCGGAATAGCCCTTGCCATGGTTTGTGCCTATAAGGGGTATAGACTGATTCTTACTATGCCTGAGACGATGAGCATAGAACGAAGAAAGCTTTTGAAAGCATATGGAGCTGAAATTATTTTAACACCAGCTCACAAGGGCATGAAAGGGGCGATTAAAAAAGCTTATGAACTAAAAGATAAATTTCCCAAATCCGTCATACTACAGCAGTTTGAAAACAAAGCTAATCCTCAATCTCATGTAGAAGGAACTGCTGAGGAGATCTGGAGAGATACGGAAGGAGAAGTAGATATTTTAGTGGCCGGGATTGGTACTGGAGGCACAATAACCGGGATATCAAAAGTGATAAAATCCAGAAAAAAAGATTTTAAAACAGTTGGTGTAGAACCAGAAGGCTCTCCAGTTATAACAGAAGGGAAAATAGGACCCCACATGATTCAGGGTATTGGTGCAGGGTTCATACCAAAAATTCTTGACCTGTCCGTTATTGATGAGGTTATCACAGTTTCAGACTTAAATGCCTATAATATGTCTCGAAAACTTGCAGTTGAAGAAGGGCTTTTATGTGGGATCTCTTCAGGCGCAGCCCTTTACGCAGCTACTGTAGTAGCAAAAAGGGAAGAAAATGAAGGTAAAACAATCCTTACAATTCTCCCGGATGCGGGCGAGCGGTATTTAAGTTTGGAAGAGCTTTTCAGTTAAAATGATTAATTAGCGGCACAAAAAATTTAGGAGGTAGTTTCATGAAGGTTATTATTAATGGTAAAGAAGAGGTTATCGAAAAAGAAAGTATTACTATGTTAGATCTCCTTAAAATTAAAAAGGTAAAGATGATTGAGATGGTTACAGCTGAGCACAATGGCGAGATTGTTGATAGAGAAAATTTTTCGAATACCCCTATTAAAGATGGCGACATTATAGAATTTTTATACTACATGGGCGGAGGATAGATTAAAAAAATTTATTCAGAGGTTTACTAATAAAGCTATCAACAAAATTTTTAACAAGGTGAAAAAAGACAATGAAACTTAATAATGAGCAAATTGAAAGATATTCAAGGCAGATTATCTTAAGAGAAGTTGGGGGTAAAGGGCAGGAAAGGCTGCTCAGTTCAAAAGTACTTGTTATAGGTGCAGGTGGTTTAGGCTCACCTGCGCTCTATTATCTTGCTGCTGCTGGCGTAGGAACACTGGGAATCGTTGATGCAGATTTTGTTGATATAACAAATTTGCAAAGACAGATTATCCATTCTACTTCAGATATCGGGAAAGAAAAAGTTATTTCAGCTAAAGAAAAAATTGAAAAAATAAATCCTGAAGTAAGGGTTATTACCTACAACACAATGGTTAACTCACAAAATATCAGGGAAATAATAAGAGATTATGATTTCATAATAGATGGAACCGATAACTTCCCTGCCAAGTTTCTTATCAATGATGCCTGTTATTTTGAAAATAAGCCCTATTCACATGGTGGAATATTAAGATTTCAGGGACAGACTATGACCTATGTGCCTGGTAGCACCTGTTACAGATGTATATTCAACTCACCTCCCCCAAAAGGCGTGGTACCGAGCTGTAGTGAAGCAGGGATAATTGGGGCTATGGCAGGACTTCTGGGAACGATTCAGGCTTCAGAAACCATAAAATATTTACTTTCAGCAGGAGAGCTGCTAACAGGCAAACTACTTTTTGTAGATCTTTTAGCCACTGAATTTAGAGTGATAGAGTTTAGAAAAAATAAAAAATGCCCCCTCTGTGGAGAAAATAGAGAGATTTTTGAACTACAGGACTACGAACAGTATGTTTGTGAGGATATAAGGGAGGAGTAAGATGCTTAAAATACCAGCTGTTATTTATGATAAGATGATTAATCATTGTAAATCAGAACTTCCAGACGAGGCTTGCGGCATCCTTGCCGGGAAAGATGATACGATAAGCGAAATTTATTGCATGGAGAACATAGCAAAAAGTCCTGAAAGCTTTCTTATGAATCCAAAGGAGCAGTTGCAGGTTGCAAAAGATTTAAGAAAGAAAAATTTAAAGATACTTGCAATTTTTCATAGCCACCCCTCTACACCGGCAAAACCTTCTGAAAAAGACATTTCCATGGCTTTCTACGAAGACCTTTTGTATGTAATAATCTCACTTAAAGATAAAGAACCAGTGACCAGAGTATTCTCTATAAAAAATCAAAATATCAAAGAAGTACCGTATTATACTGATACACTTAATAAAATGTAGGTCCTATAACCACGATCTGATGCCAGGATCTCATCGGTCTCCTGAAACCATTTTAAGGGAAATTAAAAAAATATAAATAGGTAATAAAATTTAATATAATATTTTTACAATGAAGCAGTTAGCTATATTTGAAAATTTGCATAAAAAACTAATTAGTTTGAAAGAAGCCAGTCAATGGGCATCTCAGTATCTTAATAGAAAAATAACCACCTCTAATATTTCTTATCTAATACAGTACGGACGAATAAACAAATATGGAGATAACGGAAGCCCGTTGATAAATATAGAAGAGCTAAAGGCTTATTATGATTCCTATAACAAAGAAGAAAAGTTTAAAAAAATCTTGGGAGAAGACCTGAACTGGCATTTATCATTTGCCGAATATAAGGAATCAGAGAGAACAAAACATGTTCATAGAATTCACCCATACAAAGGTAAATTTATACCACAGTTAGTTGAATATTTTCTTGATAATAATACGGATGAATTTAAAAAAGAGGTCTATTTTAAAAAAGAAGATATAGTGCTTGATCCTTTTTGTGGAAGCGGAACCACTCTGGTTCAAGCAAACGAACTGGGAATACATGCCATCGGAATAGATATATCTGCTTTCAATACCTTAATTTCCAATGTAAAGATAAGAAAACATAATCTCAGCTTGATTAATGAAAAAATTGAAGAACTTACAATAGAACTAAATGACTTTCAGAGAAACAGAAAAAGTATTATTTTTGATGAACACCTGCAGACAGAGCTCACAAAATTTAATCTTAAATTTTTTCCATCACCGGAATACAAGACAAAAATTGCAAAAGGAGAAATTGAGGAAAAACCATATGCAATCAGCAAAGAGAAAGATTTTATTCGTATATTTAATGAATTAGTTGAAAAATATGACGTAAAGGTAAGACAGGATAAAGATGATAGTTTTATCGATAAATGGTTTCTTTATCCTGTAAGAGAAGAGATTGATTTTATGTCTGAAAGGGTAAAAAACATTAAGGAGGAGGATGTTAAAAAAGTATTGATGCTTATATTAAGCCGTACTGTAAGATCCTGCAGGGCAACTACCCATGCAGATTTAGCTACACTCAAGGAACCAGTTACAACTCCCTATTACTGCAAAAAGCATGGAAAAATCTGTAAACCTATCTTTTCAATCTCAAGCTGGTGGCATACCTATAAGGTTGATACATTAAATCGGCTTAAAGAGTTTGACAGATTAAGAACCGACACCTTTCAAATCTGTTTAACAGGTGACAGTAGAACAATAAATATTTTTGAGGAAATAAAAAAAGCTGCTCCAGCTTTTGCAAATATTATTGCTAAACAAAAAATAAAAGGCATTTTTTCAAGTCCGCCTTATGTGGGACTTATTAATTACCATGAACAGCATGCCTATGCTTATGAAATGTTTGGTTTTGAAAGAAGGGATGACTATGAGATAGGTCCTTTAATAAAAGGTCAGGGAAAAGAAGCGAGAGAATCTTATATTAAGGGTATTTCTGAAGTTTTAGTTAATAGCAAAAAATATCTAAAAGATGACTATGATGTTTTTTTAGTGGCTAATGATAAGTTTAATTTATATCCTCAGATTGCAGAGTTATCTGGAATGAAAATCGTGAATCAGTTTAAACGGCCGGTGCTTAATAGGGTTGAAAAAGATAGAGAGAATGCTTATTCAGAAACAATCTTCCATCTTAAGGAAAAATAATTGACTTTTAAAAAAAACCAGCTAAACAAAATAGAAGACACCATTAAGAAAAGTCTGCTGAAAAAATTAAAAACATACAGACCTGAAACAAATAATATGCCATTTCACTACAGATTGCTTGGGAAGGATAGAATGGCATTATTTTCGTTTATTCACTCTTTAAATACTACCTTTGGCACTTCTATTTTTGAACCTGTGGCGGAAACGCTTGCGAGCTTGAATTTTAAGAAGGCAAAAAAACAGTTTCTTGTAGGTAATACTATCAGTGAAGAAGCCCAAACAGAGATTCAGCGTATTATAAATGAACTAACAATAGGTAAAAATCCTGACAAATCAAAGGAAATAGAAAGAATAGTAAAAGTTTGCAACAAAGGTAAGCTTAACAAATTGAAGACAGTAAAAGCAGATCTCTTTCTTGAAGATGAAAAAGGAGAGATTTATCTGGTTGATATTAAAACAGCAAAACCTAATGTCAGTAATTTTAAGGATTTTAAAAGAACACTTTTGGAACGGATTGCAATTTATTTAGTTAATGATCCCACGGCTAAGGTGAACTCATATATTGCAATTCCCTATAATCCCTATGAACCAGAACCCTATGAAAGATGGACACTTAAGGGGATGCTGGATCTGGAGAAAGAGTTAAAGGTTGCAAAGGAATTCTGGGATTTTATTGGTGGTGAAGGAGCTTATGAAGAGATATTAAAATGCTTTGAAAAAGTGGGCTTGGAATTAAGAGGTAAAATTGATAGATATTTTGACAAATTTAAATAGTTAGAATTTTTAAAATAACTCTCGAAGCCATATCAAATGATTTTAGCAGATTTTAAACTGAAAGGGAGTTGATAGCTTTCAAAAAACATCTCAGGTAAAAAATAACTGTATAAGTCAAACCTATTTTTATCTTTCCGGCTAATATTTATATTAATTTTGTTTAAGCAAATTAGCTGTTGACTAAAACGATGTTTTAGATATAACATTAATCTATAACCGCTTGGATCCGCCGGACCGAGACGGGAAGAGATTTGAAAGCCAGAGCCTTCAAGACTCTTTTCGTCTTGAGGGCTTTTTTGTTGGAGGCTTAATGAAAATTACAGTTCCTGTCATTATTGAGAAAAAAAGACAAAGGGAAAAGATAACCATGCTCACCTGCTATGACTATTCAATGGCAGTTTTGCTTGACAGGGCAGGTGTAGATATGTTGCTTGTGGGAGATTCCTGTGGGGTTGTTTTTTCTGGCTACGAAAACACACTTCCAGTTACAGTAGATGAGATAATTTATCATACTAAGGCGGTGGTTAGAGGAAGAAAAAATGCCCTTGTGGTTGCCGATATGCCCTTTCTGTCCTATCAAACATCTATTGAGGAGGCAGTTCATAACTGTGGATTGATGATTAAAAACGGGGCTGAGGCTGTTAAGCTTGAAGGCGGCATAGAGATATGTGAGGCTGTGAGGAGGCTTTTTTTGTCAGGTATTCCTGTCATGGGTCATATAGGGCTTACTCCTCAGTCAGTTAATCTGCTCGGTGGCTATAAGGTTCAGGGAAAGACCGATGAGGCAAGAAAAAGACTTATTGAGAGCGCAAGGGCGCTGGAAGAGGCGGGGGCTTTCTCCATTGTGCTTGAATGCGTACCGGAAGATCTGGCAGAAGAGATTACAAAGGCAATAAGTATTCCTACCATAGGCATAGGTGCTGGTAGATTTACCGATGGGCAGGTGCTGGTAATAAATGACATACTGGGGCTTTTTGAAGGATTTAGACCTAAATTTGTAAAAAAATATATTGACCTTGCCCCGTTAATAGAGAATGCTGTTAAAAGCTATATAAGCGAGGTAAAGGAAGGCGCTTTCCCCACAGCGGAGCATATTTTTAAATAAGAGGATTTATGAAGGTTATAACAAAGATTAAAGAGATGCAGATAATATCCCGTGAACACAAAAAGGAAGGGCATATTATAGGCTTTGTTCCTACTATGGGGTATCTACATGAAGGGCATCTAACACTTGTCAGAGAAGCCAAGAAAAGATGTGACACGGTTGTGGTTAGCATTTTTGTTAACCCCTTACAGTTTGGTCCTAAAGAGGATTTTTCGAGGTATCCAAGAGATTTTGAAAGAGATGCTACGTTGTTAAAAGGTTGTGAGACTGATTATATATTTCACCCACAGGCGGATGAGATGTATCCCGAAGGCTTTCAGAGCTTTGTTGAGGTTACTGAGGTTACAAAAAATCTATGTGGCGCCAGCAGACCTGGTCATTTCAGAGGGGTTACTACGGTGGTTTGCAAGCTCTTTAATGCGGTAATGCCAGACATTGCCTACTTCGGGCTCAAAGACTATCAGCAGTATGTAACAATCAGAAGAATGATAAGGGATCTTAATATGGATATTGAGATAATCGGTGTACCTATTGTAAGAGAGGCTGATGGGCTTGCAATGAGCTCAAGAAATACCTATTTAAGCCCCGAAGAGAGAAGATCTGCCCTGTGTCTTTACAGGGCTATAAATCTGGCAAAAAGGCTGGTAAAAGAGGGAGAAAGGGATTCCGTAAAGATAATAAGTGCAGTCACAGATCTTATAGAAAAAACACCGTTAACAAGAATAGATTATGTTAAACTCTGCGATCTTGAAACTCTTGATTACGTTGAGAAAGGACCTATGGATAGGGATCTGCTTCTTGCCCTTGCTGTTTTTGTGGGAAGCACAAGGCTCATAGATAATACCATTCTGGAGGTTAAATAAATGTTTTACTCAATGCTTAAATCAAAAATTCATCGGGCAACAGTAACCGATGCCAGTCTGCACTACGAAGGCAGTATAACCATAGATGAGGATTACATGGAAAAGGCAAAGATTCTGCCTTACGAGCAGGTACACATATACAATGTAACAAATGGGAACAGGTTTACCACCTACGCCATACCGGGCAGAAGAGGCTCAAAGGTTATCTGTGTTAACGGAGCGGCTGTTCATAAGGCAAATAAGGGAGATGTAATTATTATAGCTACCTACGGCTTATACTCCGAAGAGGAGATTAAAAAAGGGCATAAGCCAACAAATATCTATCTGGATGAGAATAACGAGGAAATTATTAAGTGACCAGAAAATGGGTAGAGGTTGACTTTTTATCAGAGAAGGGGCTTAAAAAAAAATCTTTTTTCCGACTTAAAGACAACAAAGTTATTGAAAGAACAGATAAAGTTCCATCAAAAGCAGAAAATTATAACATAATTAAACTAAAGGGGGTTGTTACTCCCAGCATCCTTAATGCCCACACCCATCTTGAGCTTACAGAAAGAGCTTTGCCTGTAAACAGATCTCTTTCAGATAAGGAGCTCTGGGACTGGATAATTGAGGTGGTAAGAATAAAGAGGACAAAAAATCAGAAAGATTTTGAGAAAAATATAAATAGAGGTGAAAGATATCTTCTAAAGAAAGGGATAGATAAGGTTCTGGATATAAGATCGGTTTTGCCTGATGGACCACTTTTTTATAATAAAAAACTTTACGGCTTGGTTTTTTATGAAGTTCTTGGCTACCAAGAGGAGCTTTTTAAAAAAAAATGGCAGGACTTTTTAACCTTCTTTGAAAAGCATGGAGATACAAAGAAAATCGGGCTCTCTATTCACTCTCTCTACACTACCCCGCCAAAAAAAGCAAAGGAGTTGATAAAATTTGCGAGAGCAAATAATCTAAAAGTTATGATCCATATGGGAGAAAAAAAAGAGGAGTCAGAGTTTCTTTTTAATAACGATCTTTCTGGTTTTAGAAAAATATTCAGCTCAGCTAAAACAGGAAGGTTTAATTTTAAAAGTTACAGGGACATTATGGACTATCTTGACTTAGCTCACGACTGTATTCTTGTTCACTGTACCCAGTTTGAAGAAAAGGACTTTGAAGAGGTGAAAAAGAGATGCGTGAAAATAGTAGTATGCCCGAGAAGCAATCTTTATTTTACAGGAAAGCTTCCCCAGCTGGAAAAGATTATAGCTCTTGAACTCAGATGGGCAATAGGCTCAGATAGCCTCTATACAAACAAAGATCTCAATGTGCTGGCAGATGGCAGGCTAATGGTCAAAAAATTTTCTCAGATAGATAGAATTCAAGAAAAGGTCTTACATGCCCTTACCTATGGATGGGAAGAGATTGTTGATTTAAAAGCAGAAGAAAGTTATCTGTATTTTGATAACACTGATATTTTTAATTCAAAATATAGATATTTAAGCGAGGTTCTAAATGAACAGTCTTTTTCAGCAGATTAAAAACAATATAAAAAGATACTTCTTTTTTGGGCTCGCAACCTTTATCCCAGCCTATATTACCATTATTATTGTAATAAAGATTATCAGCTTTTTTGACGGCATAATTATTGAGATACTTGACACCTTGGGGCTTTCGGATAGTTTCAAAATCCTAAAGTTCCCCTTTGTAGGGGCTGTGATAAGCTTTCTATTCCTTATAATTGTTGGTTTTTTTTCAAGGCAATATGTGGGGAAAAGAATTATGCAGATAGTTGATAAAATATTTACAATAATACCCATATCAAGACCTGTCTATGGGGCAATTAAAAAGATGACCGATACCTTCATTGATGACGAGAAGTCAAAATTTAAAAGAGTTGTGCTTGTGCCCTTCCCCCACAAGGATGTATATGCCATAGGCTTTCTTACGAACAGGGCACCGTCAGTTAAAGATAATGCCAAACATTACTATGTTTATGTGCCAACGGCGATAAATCCCACAGCAGGCTTTCTTATAAACGTACAAGAAGAGCAGATTATAGAAAGCGACCTTAAGGTTGATGAAGCATTCTCTCTTATTCTTTCTGGCGGTGTTCTTGGTAAAACAGAGATTAATTGATAGTTTGTAATGTTAAAAGGTTTATATATCCATATCCCCTTTTGTAACAAAAAATGTAACTACTGCAGTTTTTATTCCAGTTCAGATTTAACAGAGATATCACCCTATCTATCGGCTTTAAAAGAAGAGGTAGAGATAAAAAAAAGACTTTATCCAAATTTTTTTGATAACAAAGAAGCCACCCTTTATATTGGAGGAGGAAATCCCGCCATTCTTGATATTGATCAGATGCAACTGCTACTGAAGTATCTCTATTCTCTAAACTTTGATTTTATTGAGATTACAATAGAGGCAAATCCAGATAGTCTTACGGAGCAGAAGTTAGAATTATACAAAGACATGGGGGTAAACAGGCTATCTCTGGGGATGCAAAGCTTTGATGATCGTATCCTTACAGTGCTGGGGCGAAATCACAAAAGTTATGAGGCTAAAAGAGCTGCCGAGATGGTAAAAAAATATTTTAATAATTTTTCTATTGACCTCATAGGAGGCATTGATGGCTTTTATAGGGGCGAGCATGTAAGGAGAGATATTGAAAAGGACATTAAAGAGCTTGAAAATATTAATCCTCCTCATATCTCCTTCTATCTTTTGTCAGTTGAAAAAGGTACACCCTTTTATGACAGTTATGAAGTCCTTGAGGAGAAACAGATTTCAGATTATGAGTTTTTTATCTCCTTCGCAAGAGATAAAGGTTACATCCATTATGAGATATCCAGCTACTCAAAAGCTGGCTTTGAGTGTCTTCACAATCAGCTTTACTGGGAGAGGAAAGACTATCTCGGGTTTGGAGCATCTGCAGCCTCATATCTGGGCAAGGACAGAGAGATAAGAATAAAAAACATCTCGGATATAAAGGAATATATTAAAAACCCAGCAAGCTTCCAGACTGAGCAGTTAAAGGCAGCTGATATCCTTTTTGAAATGGTTTTTTTACCTTTAAGAACAAAAAGGGGGCTTTTTACTGATACCATAAAAGAAAGCTTCCCAAGCTGTCATAAATCTATACTCAAAAATCTTAATGAGCTTAAAAAAGCTGGATTTTTGGAGGAAGAAAATGGAAAATGGAGTATCAGGGAAGAAAAATACCTGATTAGTAACGAGATAATTTTAGAAATACTCAAGGGAGCAGAAATATGAGCTATAATGGCAGTAAAGGATATGTGGCATCAAAGGAGCTTATTGAGGCTGTTAACGTGGCGATGATATTGGAAAAGCCATTGCTTATCAAAGGAGAGCCAGGCACAGGCAAGACCATGCTGGCTCAGAGCATAGCCGAAGCCCTTTCTATGAAGCTTATTGTCTGGAATATTAAGTCAACCACCAAGGCTAAAGATGGGTTGTATTTTTACGATACAGTGCAGAGATTAAACGATGCAAGATTTCATGATAGGGACATATCGGATGTAAGGCAGTATATAAAGCTGGGGAAGTTAGCCGAAGCTTTTGTATCAGAAGATAGATCAGTGCTTGTCATAGACGAGATAGACAAGGCAGATATTGAGTTTCCAAATGACCTTTTAAATGAACTGGACGAGATGAGCTTTTACATCCCTGAGACTAAGGAGACCATAGTTGCAAGACAGAGGCCTGTGGTAATTATTACCAGTAACAGTGAAAAAGATCTACCAGACCCTTTTCTGAGAAGGTGTATATTTCATTATATAGAGTTTCCTGATTACGATCTCATGAAACAGATTGTTTATGTCCACTTCCCTGAAGTACATAAGGAGCTACTGGAAAAGGCTTTAAAAATATTTTACGATCTGAGAAAGATTCCTGATTTAAGAAAAAAGCCCTCAACAAGTGAGCTTCTGGACTGGATAAGGGTGTTAATGGCTTCTTGTATTGATATAGATGGAATAAGTCTGAAAAAGATCCCTTATCCTGGAACACTTATCAAAAAAGAGCAAGATCTCGAATATCTGCAGAGGGTAGTTTTTAAATAACATGTCTCTTCTAATATTCTTTTATATACTCAGAAAAAATGGCATAAAGGTCACTTTTAAGGAATGGAAGGATCTTTACAATTTAATGAAGCTCGGAGAGATAGGAGATATTTCGGAGCTTTATTTTAAAGGAAGATTTGTGCTGGTCAAATCGGAAAAGCTTTACGATGCCTATGATAGAGCCTATATAGAGTTCATTGAGAGCGGCGGGGACCCAAAAGAAAGGATCGATGAGCTGATGAAGTTTTTAGACGAGGATTATTTGGGGGAGGTTCACAGATCCTTTGAGGATCTCCCTCTAAATGAGATTCTGAGAAGATTCAATGAGAGACTGATGAATCAGAAGGAAAAGCACACTGGCGGGGGGAGACATATAGGGCAGAGAGGCTATTCTCCTTTTGGTAGCTATGGTGTAGAAAGAGATGGCATAAGAGTGGGCGGTAGCAGTGTAAACAACAGGGCATTTTTTGTGGCGTCAGAACGTCATTTCAAAAATCTCAGAGAAGATATACTTCTGGATACGAGAAATATAAGCCTTGCTTTAAAAAAACTTAGATATTTCAGGGAGGAGGGAGTTTCTGAAGAGGTAGATATTGAAGAAACGATTGATAAAACAGCAAAAAACTTTGGAGACATAGAGATTGAAATGAAAAAAGAGAGAAAAAATGACCTCAAACTGCTTCTGTTGATAGACAATGGCGGATCTATGGATCCCTATAGGGAGAGGGTGGAGAGGCTTTTTTCTGCGGCTAAAAATCTGAGATTCTTCAAAGATTTTAAATATTTTTATTTTCACAACTGCATTTACGATTTTATCTATGAAGATATGGAAAACTGGAAAAAGATTTCCACAGATAGATTAATTAGAGATCATAATCCCGACTGGAAGGTGATAATTATAGGCGATGCGCTTATGTCTCCCTATGAGCTTTACAACTCCTATCAGTTTATATATTTTTTAGAAAGAAAGGGTAAGGCTGGTATAGACTGGCTTAAGATTATAAAAAAGCATTTCAGACACTCAATCTGGCTAAATCCTGTAAATGGCATATCATGGCAACATCAGACTCTCAAAGCTATAGCTTCAATCTTTCCCATGTTTCCGCTCACCATAGAGGGGATAGAACGGGGAGTTAAGGAGCTGAAAAGGCAGATCTATTAAAAAAATTTTTTCTAAAACTTGACAAAAAATTTTTTTCTGCTTTATTCAAAGTATGCCACAAAAAGGCAATTTTCAAAAAGGAGGGATTTATGCCAGTTGCAAGAGTCACAGAGATTATTTCAGGTTCCAAGAAAAGCTTTGATGATGCTGTAAAGGTAGGATTTGAAAGGGCGAGCAAAACATTGAGAGGCATTACCGGGTTTAAGGTAAAGGAGATGAAAGCCAGCGTGGAAAAGAATAAGATAGTGGAATACCGTGTAAAAATGGATATCATTTTCCTTCTGGAAGATTAGTTTTGTCTTTAATTGCAGGGAGTTTAGCTCCCTGCATACCCATTTAACCACTCTTGACAACAAAAAACTCAGTTATTATTAATTTATTTAGATAAGCCGGAACAGATAAAACTTGCAGAAAGGAGGTAAAAGACCATGGCACTAATGAAATGGGAACCCTCAGCTTTCAGAGGTATCACAGATCTTAAAAAAGAGATGGACAAGATTTTTGAAGACTTTTTTGGGAGAAGGTTTCCTGCATTAAGCGAAGAGGATTTTGCTTTTGCCCCTGCCATTGACCTCAGCGAGACCGACAATGAGGTGATTGTAAAGGCTGCTATCCCTGGTGTTGACAAAAAGGATGTAAGTATTAAGATTACCGACAATCTTTTAACCATCAAGGGCGAAGTTAAAAAAGAGCAGGAAGAGAAAAAGAAAAATTACTACAGACAGGAGATAGCCTATGGCGCATTCTCAAGAACAATACAGCTACCTGCTGATGTGAAAACTGAGGAAGCCAAGGCTAATATGAAAAACGGCGTACTTGAGATCGTAATACCTAAGACCGAAAAAGCAAAGGCAAAAGAGATTAAGATTGATGTTCAGTAATACTGAGCCTTTAGAGATAAATAACAAGGTTCCGGCTTATCTTAATAAAGGCTCAGGATTTATAGGTTTATCCTTTTTTCTTATTTCAAAATACAGGGAGGGATAATCATAAAACATGGCGTCTGAGCCTACGAAGCCTATCACCTCTCCCTGATTTATCTCATCCCCCTTCTTTCTTGTTACCTCTTTAAGTCTACCATATACTGAATAATAGCTGTCACCATGGCTGATTATGCAGATGTTGCCCAGAGCCTTTATCCATCCTATATGAACGATTCTCCCTTTATCTATACTTCTAACCGATGCGCCGTCAGATGCTTTTATCTCAATCCCTTTTCTCGTAAACTTTGACCCCTTTACAAGCCCCTCTTCTATGCCAAAATGCCCCACAATCTCACCTTTTACAGGGAAAGGTAGAATCTTTTTAGAAAGCCCCCGTCCCTCATACTGAGGCACCTCTTCTACCTTTTTTAGCAACGCTTCAAGCTGTCTCAGAGATGCTTCGGCAGCTTTAAGATTTTTGATATGAACATCCTTTTCCTTTTTGGTCTTTAGCAGAAGCTCCTTTTCCCGTGCCTGCAGAGCCTCTTGAATCGCCCTTTTCTGTCTCAGGCTTTCTTCTGTTAAATCAATCTCTTTCTTTTTACTCTGGGTTTTTGAAATATTCTGCTCAAGGGCAAGTTTATCTGACCTTAAGGATTCTATAAGCTCCCTGTCATAGTTAAAGATATGCCTCATATAGGCTGAAAATAAAAGTGACTCCTTTATGTTCAGAGAGGGTGTGTCCTTTTTAAAAAGGTTTGCCTTGTGCCAGAGAAGGATTCTCTTTTCGAGCTCTGCCTGATTAAAGGATAGTTTCTCCTTAATCTTTTCATTTTCACTTATTAGTTTATTGTATTCTATCTCGATAAGCCGTTTGTTTTTTTCTACAGAGCTTATTTTATCCTTTATTTCCAATATCTTTTTCTTTATCTCCCCTAAGGAAAGGGAGATTTTTTTTTCTTTTCTGGTTAACTCCTCAATCTCCTTCCTTTCCTCTTCTATGCGTCTTTTCAACTCCTCAATCTTGGCGTCCTGAGAGCTGTTAGAGATATTTGCTGAACTTATGAAAATAACAATCAGCAGGAAAGATAAAATCCTTATCATATCTCCCTTATCTTTCTTATTGATAACACACCTAAGGACGAAAAGATGGAAAAAATCAGCGATATTAGGGCATAATAGCTAAACTGAAGAGGCTCTACCTGTATGCCGAAGATATGAAGGTTGGTTTTTAACATGTTATAAATGGAAATATTTCCTGCCGATGCAATCAGTGAGGCGATTAATGTTTCAAGAAAGCCCTCAATAATTAACGGCAACATTATAAAATATTCACCTGCACCAAGTAGTTTTAACAGTTTTAACTCACCGCTGAATCTGAGAAAAAGTGTTTTAAAGGAAAATCTGAAGGAGATAAATATCAGAGCAAGCAGGAAAAGTAAAGAGCCAGCAAATATTTTTCTGAAAAGATCCTTCATCTGAAGAATAGGTCCTATATATTTTTCAGTGGAGTCATACCAGGATATTTCTCTGTATTTGGAAAGCTTGTTCTTAAATGAACTGATAGATATTGGATCCACAAAGTTCGGATTCAATGTTATCTCCAGGGTAACTGGCAGGGGGTTTTTTTCAAGGGATTTAAGTATCTCCGCATCCTTGCCTAAAGATTTTTTTAGCAGTTTTAGTCCTTCCTCCTCGGATATGATATTTACAAGCTTGGTTTCGTGCCAGAGGGACATGGTCTTGCTGAGCTTTTTCAGTGCCACATCATTTACTGATTTGTCAACAAAGGCGTAAAAAACCACCTCCTGGGCAGTTTTTTCAAAAAATCTATTAAGGTTAAAAAAGATAGTGGCAATATTAAAAAAGAAAAAGAAAACAAAACTGAGAAATATCACATTCATCAGTCGGTGTGCAAACCGATTTTTGAAGACCAGATTAAAAACCTCTTTGCTTGCCTTAAGACTCACTTAATATCTTCCCGCCTTTAATCTCTATGGATTTTTTATTAAACTGCGTTGGTAGGTATCTATTTGATGTGGCAATAATTATGGTAACTCCTCTGTTATTCTCCTCAGAGAGTATATCAATGGTGCGGATGGTTTCTTCCTGAGAAAAGTTTTTAAAGGGTTCATCTGCCAGGATGAGATGGGGCGCTGAGATTATTCCTCTTAAAATATTAAGCTTCTCCTTTGCCGTTGCTGATAGCTTGTAAACCTCTGAATCGGCTTTTAATTCAGGAAAGAAAGAAAGACACCTATTTATGCGCTCTTTCGTATAATCGGGGTCATAACTGTTCTGTTTAACAATCAGTGCGATCTTTAGATTCTGCTCAACTGTAAGATTTTCAAAAAAGACTGGGTTAGAAAAGATGTAGCCCACCTTTCTCCTGAGCATGGGGATTTTTTTTCTATCTTCAGGAAGTCTGATATCCATAACTTTTATGCTACCCTGCTGGGGCAGTATGATGCCATAAATCAGGTTTAAAAAAGTAGTTTTATACTGGGAGGAAGAAGCAGTGATAAAAACAAACTCACCCTTTTCTATGGAAAAGCTAATGTCTTTTAATCCTGAAGCCTTTGGCTGATAACAGTAGGATACGTTATCAAACGTTAGCATTTGTAATGGCTCTTATTTTGGAGTCGTATACGCCCTGACTGAGCTCTAAAAGCATCTTTTTGTGCTGACTTTCTATTAGCTCCTTAACAAGCTGCGGAAGCTCAGTACAGCTTCTGGCATCGGCATAGCAGATCTTTTTTGAAGCTACAATGGTGCCGCCGTAATATAGATGGGTGACTATGAAATAACCTTTTTCCCCCGTATCTTCTGTCTGAATATGAAAAATAAGATCTTTGTATTTAAAATTATTGTTAAGACCAGGAACCACCATAACTGAGATTATATAAAAAAAAAGCACTTACTTGAAGTTATTTTTGGAATTTTAATCAGAAAGATTTTAAAAAATGTCTATCTCCTTCTATCCTCGAGATTAAAACATTTACGCTTCCGATAATAAAACCCACGCTCATTTTTATTGGAAGCAAAGTTTCCCTGTCCACCCAGATATACCAGTCTCCTTTGGGTCTTAAAAGTCCTTTTCCTAATATGTCAGGTCGGATAAGAACCTTTCGAGTTGAATAGCTTGTATTAGCCAGCTTAATTTCCTCTTCTTTTATAACATTGAAGGGGATCTGATAGGTACGGTCATCATAAAAAAGATTTAGATACCCCCTTTCTGATCTAAATACCTCTCTGAAAAGATACAGGGAAGCAGAAAAAGGGTCTCGCTGACCATAGTGACTGTATGTTTTATGCTCATCCTTTTCAATCTCATCACTTAATCCTTTATATTTTGTCTCCACTACTTTAATTTTCCCGTCTTCAAAGTCATAGCGCTGATATCTTTTAAACCCTCCTTCCTGTTGATGAAAAACAAAGGTTTTTGGTATCAGGTTCTTTTTAATTAATACTGCTCCACCACGATCTTCTACCTTTTTGGCTTTAGAGGCAATATTTACTGTTCTTATTAAGCTTTCAATAATAATATCCTCGCCACCGTCTTTATAACTGATACAGCTTTCACCCACCCTGAAAAACAATACCTTCACATCAAAACACGCCCTGAACTCTTCTGAAAACACATGTACAGGATTGGCAATAAGTGTAAGAAGAGCTATAAAAACTTTAATTTTAATCCCTTTTATCATAAAATAAATAATACCACAGAAAAGGTGAGGCATGTCTGAGAATATTTTAAAACATCTGAACGAAGAGCAGAAAGAAGCGGTTATTCATTTTAAAGGTCCTCTATTAATCCTCGCTGGAGCCGGTTCTGGTAAGACGAGAACCGTCATAGCCAAAATAGCCTATCTTATAAACCACTATGGCGTAAGTCCCTCATCCATTCTTGCCCTTACCTTTACCAACAAGGCGGCAAATGAGATGGTGGAAAGGCTTAAAAGCTTTCCGAAGGGTGATTATTTAAAAAATGTGCTTGCCACTACCTTTCACTCCTTTGGATTTATGTTTATAAAAGAAAATCAGCATGTTTTAACCACTAAGGAGCTTCAGATAATTGATGACGAAGACCAGCTGAGACTGATTGCTGAGGTAGTAACTCTTCTTAATATTGACAAGGATGAGATACCCCCAAAAAGGATTAAACCAGTTATTAATGACTGGAAAAATAAGGGCGTTAAGCTGGAAAAGTATATTAAAGATGCCTTCTTCGCCGAGTATCTTTCTGATATTTATAGCTCAATAATTACAAGATATGAGGAGATTAAGAAAGAAAGGGGGCTTTTAGATTTTGGAGATCTGCTCTACGTTATGTACGAGACAATGGTCAGTAACAGGGATATATTGAAGAAATATGAGCAGCGGTTCCCCTTCGTGCTGGTAGATGAGTATCAGGATACCAATCTTATTCAGTATAAGATACTTAAACTGCTTTGCGGAAACAACAGAAATCTTACTGTAGTAGGGGACGATGATCAGTCCATCTATAGCTTTAGAGGTGCCGAGATAAGAAACATACTGGATTTTAAAAAAGATTTTCCCGAAGCCAAAATAATTCATCTCTCAAAAAACTACAGATCCACAAAAAACATTATTGATCTGGCTAACCACATAATCAGCAGAAACAGGCAGAGAATGAGAAAGGAGCTTTTTGCCATAAAAGATTGTGGCGAAAAGATATGTCTATTACAAAATCTGGATGAAAAGGATGAGGTAAACAAAATTCTCAAACACATCAAACTGCTTCTCCAGATGGGGTATAAATATAGAGATATTGCCATATTTTACAGAACCAATCATCTCTCAAGAAGATACGAAGATATGTTGAGAAAAGAAAGACTGCCCTACCGCATATACGGCTCCATAAGATTTTATAACAGAAAAGAGATTAAGGATATTCTTGCTTTCATAAGGTTTCTTTTAAATTCTAACGATGTCTTAAGTTTTCAGAGGATAGCGAGCTATGCCCTTGAGGGAGTGGGAAAACAGACTCTTAGCAAGATAATGGGCTTGCATAAAAAAGAAGTTGGACTTATAGAAGCCACAAAAGAATTTATTTCTAAATCTGACAGAAACACCAAGATAACCCTCGCATTAAAGGCTTTTTTGAACAATATTTTAAAACTGAAAGAAGAGATGGAAACTCTTGAGCCCTCAGCATTTATTGATAAAATTATGGACATAACCGCCTATCAGGAACAGCTAAAAAAGGATGTTAAAGATGAAAAGGAGCTGGATGAGAGGCTCAAAAATATTGAAGAGCTTAAAATTGCTCTTACAGAAAATGCCAGAGAAGAAAAGAGCTATTCGGATTTTATAAACGAGATTGTGATAGAAGATATAAATAAAAATGAGAATTCAGACTCCATAACCCTTATGACAGTTCATTCAGCAAAGGGGCTTGAGTTTCCAGTTGTTTTTGTAACTGCCATTGAAGATGACATATTTCCACATGCGCTGGCGAAACAGGAGTATAATCTTGAAGAAGAGAGAAGGCTTTTTTATGTGGCTGTAACAAGGGCAAAAGAGAGGCTCTTTTTAAGCTATGCCAGTCAGAGAAATGGCAGATTGCAGAGAATCTCTCCATTTCTGGAAGAGCTCCCCGATGATCTCTTCCGTAACGAAAAAGAAAGTGCTCCCCATATTGACAGAATCTTTTTTGAAGAAAAAAAGGAGCGTACAGATAATAAATCAGAAAATTCTGATAAAGTCTTTCACAAACATTACGGATGGGGGAAGGTACTTAGCATAATAACTGAAGGGAGTGATCCGCTTTATCTTGTCCGTTTTAATACTGGTCAGGAGAAAAAGATACTGGGCTCCTTCCTGTCAAAAGGAGAGCAATAATGGCACTACAGGGTAGCCCGAAAAAATTTGCAGAAGATATATCTAACGGCTTTTTCAATATATCCATCCCCTATCTGAAAACCCTATCTCAGAAAGAGATAAAAGAGATTTACGGATCCCTGAAGATTGTGCAGAGAGATATTAGATCTATGGTAACCACCGAGCTGGAGGATACGAAAAAAAAGCAGATCCGCCTTATGCGGATCAATCAGGCGCTTGTACTTATAGAAAACTACGCAAGAAAATATCGCATAATACTTTAGGAGATAAGATGGAAGAGATTAAAGAGCTAATCTTCAGCGCAGGAAAGATTCTTAATGATTTTTATACCAGAGGTGTGTCTGTAAATTTTAAAGGTGTAAGAGATCTGGTCACAGAAGCAGATATCAGAGTGGAAAATTTTTTAAAAGAAGAGCTGGGGAGGTTATATCCTCAGATTCCCGTAGTCAGTGAGGAGTCTGCGACGGGTGAGAGATTTAAAACCGCATTTATTATAGATCCGCTGGATGGAACAACAAATTTTGCCCATCGATATCCCGCCTTTTGCATATCCATTGCATATGTGGAGGATGACGAGATTAAAGAAGGCTGGGTCTATAATCCGCTACTTTCAGAGTTTTTTCACGGGAAAAAGGGTGGTGGTGCCTATCTAAATAATGAAAAGATCTGCGTTTCAGAAACAGAGAGGTTAAAAACTGCTCTGCTTGCTACAGGATTTCCCTATCTGGATGAGTTTATGCCCATGATTCTTAACTATTTCAATCATATGCTGCCAAACTGTATCGGGATAAGAAGAGGCGGCTCAGCCGCACTGGATCTATGCTATACTGCCTGTGGCAGGTTTGATGGGTTTTTTGAGCTGGGGCTAAAGCCCTGGGATGTGGCTGCGGGTATTCTTTTTATAAGAGAGGCTGGCGGAAGGGTTACCAGTATATATGGCGAAGAGGCAACTCCTTATGATAAGCATTTTGTTGCTTCAAACGGAAAGATACACGATGAGATGATGGAGGTAATAAAAAGGGCTGACATAAGCTACAGCAAGTTTAAAAGTTATTTTGAGGCTGCTATCCTTGGTAAAGATTAAAGAACTTTCTTTAGAAGAAAGACCCAGAGAAAAGCTTTTAAAAAACAATGCTTCTTCTCTTGCCACCCATGAGCTGATTGCCATACTTTTAAGAACAGGCACAAAAGATAAAAACGTTATTGAACTATCAAAGGAGATTTTAGAGGAGTTTGGCTCTTTAAAAAATCTCTTCTCTGCAGATAAAGAAGAGCTATTGAGAATAAAAGGTCTGGAAAAGGCAAAAGTGGCTACCCTGCTTTCCGTAATTGAACTTGCAAAAAGATACGAAAAAGAGGGAGAGCTAAAAAAGCCGTTTATCAGGGGACCAAAAGATGTGTATGAGCTTTACAAATGTGAATTTTATGAGAAGGGAAATATAGAAAGCTTTATCAGTCTCTATCTTAACTCTAAAAATCAGGTTTTAAGGGAAGAAAGACTGGGAAGCAGTCTAACTAACGCCTGTCTGGTGCACCCTCAGGAGTTTATAAGAGGGCTTATAAAATATGGAGCATCAAGAATAATTCTTATTCATAACCACCCATCAAATGATGTAAATCCCAGTGAGCAGGATGTAAAATTTAGCAAAGAGCTTTACGAGGGATTAAAATACTTTGGCTTTGAGCTCCTTGACCATATAATATTTTCTCAGAGCGGTTACTACAGCTTAAAAGACAATGGAATAATTTAAGATAGAAGGAGG
>JBEQAF010000006.1:0-40095 GCA_041640455.1 bacterium | reverse complement strand
TTTGGTAGGTGCCACTGCACTTGGCATCTATGATCTCAGGGTAACTCCCACTTCCCAGAATATGCCTGGAATTGAGAAGCATGCCTTTGCTATTGAAAATTTAATTAATGGTAGATTTTTAAAAAAAGCTCCTGAATATATTACCCGAATTCTAATTATTACCATGTTTTTATTGTATCTGGTTTTTGCTATAAGACTCAGGGTTCTGGGCAGTATTTTACTTGGTTTTATAATTCTTATAGGCTATGCAGTTATGTCCTATTTTATCTTTTCTAAGATTTTCATCTGGATAAACTTTACATATCCTTCTATTACGGCGCTTTCTATGTTTATTGCAACGCTGATTTATAAATATAGCATTGAAGAAAGGTCTGGGAGGGAGATAAAGAAGATCTTTTCCAGCTATGTAAGCGATAAGATTGTAAATGAGCTTATTAAGAATCCTGAGATGGCAAAGCTGGGTGGTGTAAGGAAGGAGATAACTGTGCTTTTTGCCGATGCGAGAGGTTTTACAACCTTCTCGGAACATCATACGCCTGAGGAGGTGGTTCAGATTCTTAATGAGCTTCTGGGAGAGATGACCGAGGTGATTATGAAAAATGATGGTACCCTTGACAAGTTTGTGGGTGATGAGATAATGGCTCTCTGGAATGTGCCGCTTGATCAGCAGGATCATGCGCTGAAGGCGGTGGTCTGTGCTATTGAGATGATAAAAAGAAACAGAATTCTCCTCGAAAAATGGCAGAAAGAAGGTAAAGATCCGCTTATGTTAGGTATAGGTATAAACACTGGAGAGGCTATTGCAGGAAATATGGGTGCAGAAGGCAAGAAAATGGATTATACTGTTATAGGGGATACGGTTAATCTCGGCGCAAGGGTAGAGGCGCTGACAAGACCATTAAATGCAGACATACTCATTACCGAGTATACCTACGAAAAGGTAAAAGATCAGTTAGCCACTATGAGCGATATTGAGATCGAAGAGTGTGAGCCTCAGAAGGTTAAGGGAAAATCAGAGCCCATAAGAATTTTTAAGATAAATATAAAATAGTTAGGGAGGTAAAAGGAATGAGCACCTTTGATACCATTATGAAAAGAAGGAGTATAAGAAAGTTTAAAACAACCCCTATTCCTGAAGAGGTCGTATCCAAAATGCTTGAAGCAGCAAGATATGCCCCCTCCTGGGCAAATACCCAGTGCTGGAGATTTGTGTTGCTTAAGGAAGATACCTCAAAAAACAGGATTCTGGAAGCCTTTTCACCAAGAAATCCTGCCTATTCAAGCATTCTTGCCTCTCCGCTGGTTGTCGTTGCCTTTGCTGAAAAAAAGAAATCTGGTTTTTATAAAGGCGAGGCTATGACCAATAAAGGTGACTACTGGTATATGTTTGACGTTGCTCTTGCTTTGCAGAATATGGTTCTTACTGCATGGGAGGAAGGGGTTGGCTCTGTTTATTTAGGACTTTTTGATGCAGAAAAAGTTAGGATAGCGCTTGAGATACCCGATAATTTTGAGGTTGTGGCAATAGTTCCTTTTGGTTATCCCGATGAGGAGCCCAAGTGCCCACCAAGAAAAGAGATTAGAGATCTGGTTCACTACGAATACTATTCAGACGCGAAGTCAGAATAGATCTGCTCTTTCTGGAGGGTTAAGACCAGCTGGGTATCGTATTCCACTGTTCTGATATAAAATTTGGGATGGGAGTTAATCTCTATTATCATATAAGAAGCGTTGGGGTTGTTTTCATCGGGAACCCCGACACTTCCAGGATTAACTACATAGCCTTCCTGAGTTGATACCACCATAGATTTATGAGTATGTCCGCAGGCTATTACGTCCACGTTATTGTCTTTAAGCATGCTTTCGAGATAGAACATCGATGTATCTGGATAAATGTAGTTTGATATGCCTGAGGGGCTACCATGAACAAGAAGCATGTTGAAGTTTTGAAAGGTAAGGTTGATCTTCAAAGGTAGACCAGTTAGAAAGTTTTTTACACTTTCAGGTGTATTTTTTCGAGTCCAGAGGTAAATATTTTTTCTGTCTTCAGGTATGTTTTTCATAAGGTAAAGAAGACCTTCTTTCTCATTAGGGTGTATGACCGCCTTGTCGTAATTGCCAAGAATGGAGATAATGTTTTTTTCTTTAATAAAATCAATGGTTTCTTCAATGAAGGGGAAGTAGCCTACCAGATCTCCAAGACTGTAAATCTGGTTTACCTGCTGCTCTCTAATGTCATTGTAAACAGCTTTTAAAGCATAAATATTAGCATGAATGTCAGAAACTATTGCAATTTTCATCATTTATAGGTATAAACTTAATTAAAATAATTTTCAAGGAAATTTTTAAGGGTGGTCGATGGTTAGCTTTGTAAAGAAAAAACTCGGTGAGATATTAATTGATTCGGGATATATTAGTCATAAGATTCTGGAAGATGCTCTTAAAAAAAGCAAGATTACGGGCGAACGAATCGGCGAGACTCTTGTAAAAGAAGGATACATTACTGAGGATAAGATAGCAAAAGCACTCGGTGAGCAGTATAACTTCCCATACATTGGAGAAAATATTTTAGAAATAGACAGAACATATCCAGCTTTGCTGCCACCAGATATTGCTTTTTCCTACAATGTTATATCTATCTATGATACGCCCAGAGAAGTTACCATTGCTGTGGTAGATCCCTTAAATATTACTGCCATTGATGTACTTAAGAAGTATTTCAAAAAGAATATAAAAATAGTGGTAACCACTGATTCGCTTATGAAAAGGGCTCTTGAAAAATATTATGCCACTGTAAGCGAGGATCTGGAAAATATTTTAAAACAGATTGACCTGAAGTCTCTGGAGATTAGAAGCAGGGATGAATCTCCTGAAAAGCTTGAGAGACTGGCTGAAGAAGCTCCTATTGTTCAGATAGTGTATAGTCTTCTAAATCAGGCCATACAGGAAAGGGCAAGCGACATTCATTTAGAGCCAGTAGGTGAAAAAATGAAAATCAGGTTTCGAATAGATGGAATTCTTCACGATACTATTGATCTTCCGAGACCATTATTAAACCCCATAGTATCAAGAATTAAGATTATGGCTAATATGGATATAGCTGAAAAAAGGCTACCTCAGGATGGACATCTGCAGTTTGAATTTTTTGTTGAGGGTGGAAAGTATAAGCTTAAAAGCTATGTAGGAAGAAGTGTTTTAAGATTGACAGAGCAGAGAGAGTTTATTGATGTGAGAGTTTCTACCTCACCTACTATTCAGGGTGAAAAGGTGGTTTTGAGGCTACTTAGAAAAAGAGATGAGCTCTTTGATCTGGAAAAACTTAATATCCAGGCGGATATGTTGATCAAAACAAGGAAGCTACTCAATAGACCCTATGGGATGTTTCTTATCACAGGACCCACCGGAAGCGGTAAAACCACCACTGCCTATGCCTGCCTGAAGTATATTAACAAGAAAGAGAGAAATGTTATATCAGTTGAAGATCCCGTTGAGTATCAGATTTTAGGGGTTAATCAGATACAGGTAAATCCAAAGATAAATCTGACATTTGCCCAGTCGCTCCGAAATATTCTAAGGCAGGACCCGGACATACTCTTTATCGGTGAGATAAGAGACAGAGAGACCGCTGAAATTGCCATACAATCAGCTTTAACAGGACATCTTGTTTTATCAACCCTTCATACCAACGACTCCATATCTACCATAGTTAGGCTGCTTAATATGGGGATAGAGCCCTATCTTATAGCGCCTGCCATCAACGGTATAGCATCCCAGAGACTGCTAAGAAAGATATGCTATAACTGTAAGAAAGAGTATACCCCACCAGAGAGCATGATAGTGGAGCTTAATCTACCGCCCTTTGCAAAATTTTACAGAGGAGAGGGCTGCACAAAATGCCATGAAACAGGCTACTATGACAGAATAGCTATATATGAACTACTTATTGTCTCCGAAAAGATAAAAAATCTTATTCTTAACAGAGCCTTTTCCGAACAGATAAGAGATGTAGCCATTAAAGAAGGTTTTGTACCGTTAAAGCAAGCGGGGCTAAAACTTGTTCTTGAAGGGGTTACTACAATAGATGAGCTGATAACCAACACCACGTTTGATTTAGAGGTCTGATGGATAAATTCTTCTACAGGGCAAGAGATAGAAATGGCAACATTTCTGAGGGCTATTTTGAGGGTATGGAAGATGAGGTGTTAAGATTTCTTGATTCCCAGGGGCTAATACCGGTTCGTCTTAGTAAATCAGCACCTCTTCTGGATATTAGACAGATAGTAAGAAAGTTTACCCACATCACCAGAAGGGAGCTCATCCTTTTTACAACCCAGCTTGCCACCATGCTTAAAGCAGGTCTCAGTATAACAAGGGCTTTAAAAGCTATAGCGGTACAGACAAAAAATAAAAGATTTAGAACTGCTCTTGAAGATATAGAAAGCTCTCTTGAAAAAGGGAGAACCTTTTATAACTCCCTTTCATTTTATCCCGAGTATTTTGACAATATTTATGTTGCCACAGTTCAGATTGGTGAGATAAGCGGAAATCTGCCCGATATACTTTTTAAGATTGCTGAAAATCTGGAAAAAGAAGAAGATTTAAGACAGAAAATTAAAAATGCCACCCTTTATCCCAAGATAGTCATAGGCGCTATCTTTGTGGCTGTTATGGTGCTAATAATATTTGTAATCCCAAGATTTGCTGCCCTTTACAAAGGGTTTCGAACAGAGCTTCCACTACCTACCAGGATACTTATAGGTATTTCAGGATTTTTTTCAAAATACTGGATGCTTTTTGCATTGGTTCTGATGGGGATTGTAGCTTTTTACCTTTTTTTAAAAAATACCAGATCGGGCAGACGGATATATGACCCGCTGATTTTAAAAATTCCCATAATAGGTGAAATAGTAGTAAAGATAATAATGGCAAGATTTTCGAGGTTCTTTTCGCTTCTTTTTTCCAGCGGTGTGGTAATAACCGAGATACTAAATCTGCTAAGCAGGGTGCTCGATAATGTGGTTTTTGAAAAGAAGCTTGAAGAAATAAAAAATAATATTCTTGGAGGCGCAGGGCTGGGAGATGCCATTGCACGAACTGGTATTTTTACATCTCTGACCCTTGAGATGATAAATGTGGGAGAAGAGACAGGCGCCCTTGATGAGATGCTAAAAAGGGTTTCTGAGTTTTATGAAGGAGAGCTTGATTATACTATAAAAAATCTTACAACCCTGATTGAGCCCATTCTTCTTGTCTTTATCTTTGGCATGGTGCTTTTTCTTGCCTTAAGCGTATTCCTGCCCATGTGGGATATGGTAAAGTTTGTTGGAAAATGAGACTCAAAAATACTGGTAGAGTATCTCTTGAAAATACACTTGTTCTACTGTTTATCTTTATTATCACAGCTATTCTTCTTGGATACTACCACAGATATGAAAGTATCATTAAGGAAAGACTGGCTCAGGAACAGGTATACAACATAAATACAGCCATAGTGGTTTTTGTGGTAAAAAAGGGGAGATTCCCTGAAAATCTGGCAGAGCTAACCCGTGATTATTTTCTGGAAGAAAATAAGGAGGGATTGGTAACAAAAAAGTTTCTTGATTTTTCGCCTCTTGATAGTGAAGGTTATCCTGTTGACCCATGGGGTAGAAGATACCAGTATGACAAAAAAAATCATGTGGCTTATTTTCAGAAATAGCTTTTTTAATTAATTATTAATACTTTCTTTATTTGCCTTTAAAAAATTGCCTGTAAATTTGTTTTTAATGCTTGCAGAGAGACCTACCCCCCCACCCTTCAGAGAGCAGTTAAAAGATTCTTCAGAAGATATTTTACAGGAATCTTTTCTGCTCCTGGGTGTTAAATATAACTACAAAGGCATTGACATCTCATCACTTCCTTTCAGTGCAGGGGATACAACAGGCGGAAGCGAACTGGAGCTTCAGGCAACCGTTTTTGGCAGAAAAGAGGATGTTGACCTACCTGCATTTATAGAGCAATCAAACTACTATGCAAACATTCAAAAAAGGGAAAAGTCTGGTGATATTGAAAAGGGGCTATTATCAAAACTTAAGACTTTTCTGGATGAGAATAAAGAGGCATACTGGGATAATAGCTGGGTCAGGATATCTCTCAAGACTTTGTCAAAGAAGGCGCTTAAAACTTTAAGATATGATCTACTTGCAGATAAGACCGATTCAAAAAGCGATTTCAGAACCGACATGGACAGATTTTTCATCAATTCAGGAGATGAAGAGCTTTTAAGAATTCCAATTAGCTATCTGCTTAAACTGGCTGCGGCTGATATTGTTGCCAATCTTAATATAAGTGAAAATCTTGCTCAGCGAATTAGACTGCTACTTCTTGATAAATTTTCCAACGATAATACCTCCCCTGAGATATCATCCTTTTACATAGCTAATTCAAAAACCAATCTTGGCAGTGAGCTATCAGGAGAGATGGCTTTAAGATATCTTTTAATTCAGCTAATTGTTGGCTACAGCAACAAAAAATTTAATCTTGTTGATAGTGGTCAGAAGGTAATTGTCTATTTTTCTCCTCATCCATCACTTATGCAGAAGACTATTAGTGAGTGTGTGTCTGACTGTTTTTATAGAGAGCTTTTTATGAATCCCTGCCTTTCTGGCTGGAACAGAGGTGAAGATAAGTATAGATACATGCATCTTTGCCATATGGTGTTAAGCAGAAGTCAGTTGAATGCAATTTTGAAACTGAGAGAAGCAGGGATAATAACCAATAATCTGGTAGTGCTTCCCAATCTTTCAAATATAAGCCTGACCAATAACGGAATTCATATTAGTCTTGGAAGCAAAAAACTGACAGATGCACTATCAGACTCTCAAAGCGGCTTTAGCAGTGTTCACGAGAAATATCTGGGAGATCTGGCAATTAAAGTGGCAGAACATTTTCTCCCGCTTTTTGTGGGGAACTACACATCAGCGGTTTATAGATTATCCTTTACAGATTTTCATCCTGAAAAGGTTTTAGGATATCTCCCCCATGAGCTTGATTTTACCCATCTCAGGATGTTATGGAGAAGATGGAAGAAGAAAGCAAAGATAAGCATCTTTGGTAATCCTGTAACGCCATTCGGTCCAACATTTATTGATAATTTCATTAGCTTTGTTTTTAGTCTTAAGGGCGACTATGTGATCGATTACAGACTAATAAACTATCTTGTAGCACTGCTCAGCACAGAAAAAAATTCAGCCCTGAACGGCGTTAAAGGAAACAGCGTAAGTCTTAAAAAAGATCTTGAGCAGATGGGAGTTTTTGATACCCAGATGTCATTGTATCTGCTTGAAAAGTTGCGAGAGTTTGAGGTTATGGGTTTTTCAGGCTTCGAATCAAGACATTACAGCCTTTTTTACAGCTTTACTGATGACATGAAAAACGCCATACTGCTTCAGAATCTTATCTATGCGCTGGCTTATAAATACATTCTTACAGGTCAGGTGTCTCACAGGGATATTCCTGATTCCCCCTTTGTGGAGAGCGAAAGAAGACAGGTAATATTTTTTTCTGCCATTGATCTCCCCACCTTTTTTGTGCATAAAGACACGCAGAATAGATTTATAAAAAGGGTGCTGGCAAAAACAGAAAAGACAAGGGTTAGCAACCGATATCCAAACTATATAAGAGTTTACATAAATGAGTATAAAAGGGCTCTGTTTAAGGTGCTTAAAGAAGATGGGGCAGACCTTATAGAGATGTTTGGTATGGTAGATACTATTAAAAATCTTGAAGATAGACTTAAATATCCTGAGAAAACTTCGGCAGGAAAGGTTCTGAAAGACATAAAAAGGGCTCACAGAATAAAATCTCCGCTGGATCTTAATGCCGATGATTTCAATAAAAAACTTGAAAACTACTACCGTTTTGAGTTGAGACAGAAGCATATTGACGAGGCGCTAAAGATACTTGATTCGGAGTTTGAGCATCTGATAACCCAAGATAAGGAGCTGGTAAACAATTTTGTTAGCTCAGGAGAGCTGGAACAGGTAAAAAATCTTATTTCTTCTATAAGTGGGAAAGATATTACCGATGATAGTCTCAGTCTTGATGAACAGGTAAAAATAATAAAAATTCTATTTTCAGTTTTATGCCACAAAGAAAAATTTAATAGATAAGGAGACTTATGAAACACAGATACATATGCAGAGAAACAGGTTTTGTTAAGGAAGAAGAGCTTTTTGGTAATCAGTATGTGCGTTTCTTGTATTCCCGTGTGCGTGAAAATGCAAACTGGCTTTTTGAAAGACTGACAGATAGAAGATTTTCCAGCATGCTCGCCTATCTTAATTTTGATAGCTTTTTAAACAGAAGACTTAATAAATTTCTGGTCAATCTTATGAACATGAAAGAGGTCAGAGAGAGCCTCTATGAGCCTGAAAATATTAAAAATCTAAGAGATTTTTTTGAAAGAAAGATAAGATACTGGGAAGTAAGACCCATGCCTGAGGATGAAGACGTAATAGTCTCTCCCTGTGATGCAAAGATGATAATAGGTTCTCTTAATGAAAAATCATTGTTTTTTATAAAAGGCAAGTTTTTTGATTTTCCTGAAATTATAGGTAGAAGCAGCATCTGGGCGGAAGAGTTCAGAGATGGTGATTTTGCCATATTTAGACTTACTCCAGACAAGTACCATTACAATCACATGCCTGTTACCGGCAAAGTAATGGACTTCTATGTGTTGGAAGGCAAATTTCACTCCTGTAATCCCAATGCCATAATCTCAGTAGCGAAGCCCTATTCAAAAAATCTAAGAACAGTGACCATTATTGATACGGACATAAAAGGGGGGAGCAATATAGGGCTGGTAGCCTTTGTGGAGGTAGCTGCTCTTATGGTTGGAGATATTATTCAATGCTATTCTGAAACAAGATACGACAACCCCATCTCTCATATTAATGGCATGGTTTTAAAAAGAGGCTGTCCTAAAAGTCTGTTTAGACCTGGAAGCAGTACTGTAATATTACTTTTTGAAAAGGACAGGATTAGCTTCTCAAAAGATCTGGTGCAGAATATAACAGATTTAAGAGCAGAAAATATTTTCAGCAGACATTTCAATATAAAAACCGTGGAGACAGACATCAAAGTTAGAGAAGAGATAGGAAGAAGAAGGTATAGTCCATGCAGACTGGTTTAATTTTATTAGCATTTTCAGCAGTTCTTATTGCAGGTTTTGTATGGGCGTTTCGAAATCTACCAAAGGAGAACTGGCAGATTCTTGCCTGCATCCCTGTAAGCAAAACCCCTGAGGGAGATTGGCACTGTATTAACCTGACCTATTATGGACTCATAACAAGCTTAGCTTACAGCATTTCCCTAATCCTATTTTTCTTTCTAAACGCATCAAAGGGTGTGCCTGTTTATCTGTCCATAATCATATTATTTTCCATACTAATTATATCTTTGCCTGCTTCAAAGATAATTGCAAGACTGGTGGAAAAGAAGCCAAACGGCTTTTCTGTGGGTGCGGCTTCATTTGCAGGTGTGTTGGCTTCACCATTTGTGGTAAGAGTTTGGTTGGATCTTTTCACAGATTTAAACAGGGTGTATGACTTTTCTTTTGTCATACTAAATACACTCGTAATATCCTATTGCATCGGAGAGGGGATAGGCAGGCTTGCCTGTATCAGTTTTGGCTGTTGTTATGGGAAAAAGATAGATGAGATAAACCTGCCAGCAAAGGCTGTTTTCAAAAAACTAAATTTTGTATTTTACGGAAGGACAAAAAAGATATCTTACGAGTCAGGGCTTGAAGGCGAACGGGTATTTCCTGTTCAGGCTATCACTGCCATCTTTTATTCGTTTTTAGCAATAATGGGTAGCTATCTTTTCCTTAAAAATTACTATTTTATCTCATTTATTTTAGTTTTTTTTCCATCTCAGATCTGGAGATTTTTGTCTGAGTTTTTAAGAGCCGACTACAGAGGAGATGGAAAAATCTCTAAATATCAGGTTATGTCAGTAATATCAATATTTTATATGACATTAGTTCTTGCTGTATACAGTTTTATGAATGCTCCTCTTCCTTCTGAAACCCATCTATTCTGGGGGGTTGGCATATTTTTAGATGCCTATGCCGTAGTAACCATACTTGCCACATCTTTTTATATCTTTCTTTTTACAGGCATAAGCAGGGTTACCTATGGGAGGGCAAGGTTTCATATCATCGGGGATAATCAGAAATAAACCACTTAAAAAACCAGCCTTTTTGACTTCGAGGATCTAAGACCTTTTTAATGCTATAGTGATTACTTTCAAATCTTTCAAATCATTCCTGAAACTTTTTATGTTATTACTATAGTCAAGTCACATTTTATTACTGCGAGAAAATGTCACATTCTTTTTCCAGCTTTCTCTTCTCCAGAAGTATGTATAATTTACCGTCCCTTATTTCGCACATCTCTATCCACTCATTCGCAAGACTTTTAAATCCCTGTACTCCCCGTTGATTTTTATATAAAAGGCTGTCCACCCGCTCCTATAGATATAGCAAAGGGAATTATAGCCCTCTTAGACCAGATAAAAAGATAATCTTCAATCTCAAAAATCTAAGGATTTTTATGGTAACTTCTGATAAATATCAGTTTATAATCAGGTTTACATCCGGATTGGTAAGGTATGCCTGCTCATCCTGTGTGAGTGGTGGATCAATGATTACCCTTCTTCCTGAAACTTTTAATCTGCCTTCTGCATAAAGTTTGATTGCCGAAGGGTATATTCTGTGCTCTAAGGCTAATATGCGACGGCTTAGAATATCTTCTGTGTCATGATCAAAAACCGGTACAATCCCCTGAATAATTATTGGTCCCGTATCAACGCCGTGATCTGCAAAATGGACAGTGCAGCCCGAGAATTTAACACCATACTCCAGAGCCTGTTTCTGAACATGCAGTCCTGGAAATGCAGGTAGTAAAGCAGGATGGATATTCATAACTTTCATAGGAAATGCGTCCAGAAGCACCCGTGTTATTACCCTTAGAAATCCAGCCATAACAACCAGCTCCACGTTATACCTTCTTAACACTTCAATAATTTTTAGTTCAAACTCTTCTCTTGTTTTGAAATCTTTATGATTCACAACTTCAGCCGGTATATTATGTTTTTTTGCCCTTTCAAGAGCAAAAACACCTGGAATGTTTGAAATAACCACTGCTATTCTGGCATTAATCTTGCCTTCTTCAATATGGTCTATTATGGATTGAAGGTTTGAGCCGCTTCCTGATACAAGTACCCCGATATTTAAAGCCATTTTACCTCCAGGTTAGATTATTTCTATCGCCTCTTCGGTGGTTTTTCTGACTATCTCGCCTATGATGTATGACTTAATGCCGTTATGATGAAGAAAAGAAACCAGATCATCAGCAATATCATTTTTTACCACCATAACCATTCCAATGCCGCAGTTAAAGGTTCTCATCATCTCCAGAGTATCAATCTTTCCCAGCCATTGCATAAATTTAAATACCGGGAGCCATTCAAAGCTGTCTTTTTTTATCAAAGCCTTAGCGTTTTGTGGTAGTATGCGTGGAATATTGTCTATAAATCCCCCACCTGTTATATGGGCAATCCCCTTAACCTCAAAGTTTTTGGTAGTGTTAAGCACCGGTTTTACATAAATTCTTGTTGGAGTCAAAAGCTCTTCAATGAGAGGCTTGGAAAGGTCTTCTATGTAAGTATCAGGCTTATAGTTGTGAATGTCAAAAAAAAGCTTTCTTACCAGAGAGTAGCCGTTACTATGAATACCCGAAGAGCTGAGCCCTATTATTACATCTCCAACCGTAATAGAGCTACCATCTATAATATTATCCTTATCAACTATACCAACTCCAAATCCGGCGAGATCATACTCTCCCTCTTCATAAAAGCCTGGAAGCTCTGCCGTCTCACCTCCGATAAGGGCGCAGTTTGCTTCCTGACAGCCCTTTGCGATACCCTCTATAACCTTCTCAGCCACAGAAACATCAAGCTTTCCGCAGGCAAAATAATCAAGAAAGAAAGCAGGCTCTGCATTGCTGACCACTATATCGTTTACCACCATAGCCACAAGATCTATCCCAACAGTGTTATGAATGCCACTTATAAAAGCAAGTTTTAGTTTGGTTCCAACCCCGTCTGTACTTGATACCAGTATGGGATTTTTATATTTCTGATAATTTACACTGAAAAAGGCAGAAAAGCTTCCGATATCGGAAAGCACTTCACTCCGAAAGGTTTTTTTACAGAGAGGTTTGATCCTCCTGACAAGCTCATTTCCTTCATCAATATTTACACCTGAATCCTTGTAGCTTATGGACATTAAAAACCTCCCTTTAATATGAAAAACTAAGACTCAGCTTGCCAAGAACGCTTACAAAATTTAGTGTAAAAGATTGTTCACTGTTGATGTCCAGTTCGGACTTTTTAAAGTTTATAAAATATGGTTTAGACCAGTAGTCAAGATAGGGAAAGTAATGAGATAAAATATCCTTTGGCTCCTCTGCCTTTTTTACCGAATGGGGGTATATCTTTTTTCCTCCTGAGGTTTCAAGATAAATATTCCATACCGCTGGTTTGTCTAAATCAGCAAGATCCTCCTTGGGTGAATAAAAGGAGATAAAAAAACGGAGATAGTTATCAATAAGAAATTTTTCTTTATCCAGAAACATATTAAAATCTTCAGGCTTTGAATACTGCTCTCTCTCTTTTGAGTAACTGCTAAAAAAATCATCGGAAAAAAACGTTGCCGTTACCAGTGCCTTTGTCTGGAACTCTTCATAATGTTTTTTTGATGCTGTGAATTTATTTAGAACTGAGAGATAAGGGGTCTTATCCTTTTTGGGGATAGCTCCCAGCTCAGCGAGCTTTGCTGAAGAGCATGAAAGAATAAAAATAACAGGTAATATTAAAAAAAGCTTTTTCATGCTACCACATGATCCTTTTCAAAAATGGAGATAAATTTTATATTCTTTTCTTTAAAAAACTCTTTTGCGCCATCCATTCTGTCTAAAATGGCTATAATACCCTCCACCTGAAAACCTGCCTCCGATGCGGCATTGTAAGCCTTAAAGGAAGATTCGCCTGTTGTGACCACATCTTCCACTATAACTACTTTTTTTATGGCACTCAGGTTTTTATCCCCTTCTATCAGTTTTGATAATCCATGTTTTTTGGGCTCCTTTCTTATGATAAAACCATAAAGGGGTTTGTGTTTTGTATAACTATGATAGATAATTCCAGCAATTATTGGGTCAGCACCTAAGGTTGGTCCCCCCACCGCCTCCACTCCTTTGAACTCTCTTTCTATTATATCAAACATAATGCTTGACACAAGATAAAGCCCTTCAGGATGAAGCGTAATGTTTCTGAGGTCTACATAAAAATCACTTTCCTTGCCGGATGAAAGGATTACCTTTTTTTTCTCATATGCAAGCTCTTTTATTAGCTCTAACAACCTTTCTTTATGCATTAGCCTATCTCTCCAACCTTAAATTAGTCTTCTTCTTTTCTAAATAGTTTTAGCTGTTCTATCTCTTCTATAGGAAATCTGAGTGGATATTTTCCAGTAAAACAGGCATAGCAGAAATTATCTGGATCATTTACAGATTTTTTAAGAGCTTCGAGAGGTAGATATGCCAGACTGTCAGAGGTAACATATTTGTTAATCTCTTCTATAGTATGACTATTTGCAATAAGCTCACTGTGCGTGGGTGTGTCTATGCCGTAGTAGCAGGGAGATATTATGGGTGGAGAGCTGATACGAAAGTGAATCTCCTTTGCTCCTGCATTCCTTATCATCTTTATAATCTTTCTGCTTGTAGTTCCCCTGACTATGGAATCGTCTATTACAACTACCCGCTTATTTTTCAGTATGCAGGGGTTAGCATTGAGCTTTATCTTGACGCCAAAATGTCTGATAGACTGTTTGGGCTCAATAAATGTTCTGCCCACGTAATGGTTTCTGATAAGCCCCAGCTCAAGTGGAATCCCAGATTTTTGTGAAAAACCAATAGCGGCAGGTATGCCTGAATCGGGAACAGGTATTACCAGATCGGCAACACAGGGTGTATATTCATAAAGAAGCTCACCAAGCTTTTTTCTCACATTATATACACTGTCGCCAAAGATAAAGCTGTCAGGTCTTGCAAAATATATAAATTCAAATATGCATTGCTTTTTTTGAGTTGTTTCAAAGGGATAATAGCTCTTAATCCCCTTGTTGTCAATAACTACCATCTCACCTGGCTCTATCTCCCTGATAAACTCGGCTTCCATGATATCAAAGGAGCATGTTTCTGAAGCCAGCACAAAAGACTTGCCCAGTCTGCCGAGACAAAGAGGTCTGAATCCATTTGGATCCCTGACGCCTATAAGTTTATTACCTGCCAGTATAACAAGCGAATAGGCACCCTTGATCTCCGAAAGGGCGTCTATGATTCGATCTTCAATGGTAGGCAGAGGCGAGCGGGCAATAAGATGCATAATAACTTCTGTGTCTGAGTTTGACTGAAAGATGGCACCGCTGTCAACCAATCTTCTCCTGATTGGAACATCATTTATCAGATTACCGTTATGACCGATAGCCAGCCCGCCCAGAGCATATTCCATATGGAAGGGCTGACAGTTTTTAATATTACTTGAACCTGCGGTTGAATATCTAACATGCCCTATGGCTATGTTGCCTTTTAGTGTTTCCAGTATATGATGTTTAAATATGTCGGCAACAAGCCCCATCTGCCGGTGGCTGTGATACTGTTTTCCGTCAAAGGAGGTAATGCCTGCGCTTTCCTGCCCTCGATGCTGAAGTGCATATAAACCTAAATAGGTAAGATTTGCCGCCTCAGTATTTCCAAAGATACCAAATACTCCACACTTTTCTTTTAAATAATCCATCATATCTTACCTTAAGTAGTTTATAGCATTTTTGAAAATTTTTAAACCATCAGGCTCTTTTATTATTTCTCTTGTCCATCTCGGGTGATTGGCAGGATATATAAAAGCTTCCGGATGGGGCATCAGTCCGAATAGCCTGCCGCTTCTGTCGCAGATGCCAGCTATGGACATTTGTGAACCATTGGGGTTTTCGGGATATTTTTCTGTAATATTAAAGTCCGATGTGGCATACTGGAGCACATGAAGGTTTTCTGAAATTATCTGTTCTAAAACCGTCTTGGAACAAAAAAACTTTCCTTCTCCATGTCTGACGGGTAAATATATCCCTTTAAGCCCTCTGGTAAAAATGCAGGGACTTTTTGTGTTTACTCTAAGATATACCCATCGATCTTCAAATTTTCCTGAGTCGTTAAATGTCAGTGTTGCTCGCTGATTAAAATCCGGTATAGGCAGTATGCCAGCCTTTGTCATAAACTGAAAGCCGTTGCATATGCCTATGGCAAGATTATCATGGGCTACAAAATCAAGAAGCTCATCCATAAGCCTTCTTTTGCCATTCTTTATTTTTTTGTATTTAAAACGGTTTACCTGAACCTTGGCGGAACCTAAGTCATCTCCGTCTAAAAAGCCTCCAGGGAAGACAACAAGCTTGTAATCTTTAAGACTTTTATCACCATCAATAAGTGCGGATATGTGAACAATGTCAACCGACTTAGCACCGGCAAGCAGGAGTGCGTTTTTTGATTCAAACTCACAGTTTATACCAAATCCTGAAAGAACCAGACATTTTGCCATCTTAAAGGTCCCTTAATGTTTTCTGCCAGCATTCTTTTAGCTCAGACAGATCTTCATCTATTAAAACTTTTGTTTTGTGTTTAATAACAAATCTATTGGAATCGGTGACCCTGCCTACCATTGAAAAGGGCAGTCCATAAAAAATTTTCTCCAGAATGGCATCATACCTTGGACTTGCGGTAAAGATTAATCTGCCTGCTGATTCAGAGAATAGCTTAATCAGCGGATCGTTTGGACCTGAGTAGCGAAGGAAGTTCAGATCTAAAATACATCCGCAGTTTCCAGAAAAACACATCTCTGCCAGAGCCACAGCCAGACCACCGTCCGATATGTCGTGGCATGCTGTAATAATCTTACTCTGCATAAGATAATATATGCGACGATAAATATTCTTATTCTTCTGTGCATCAACTTCGGGAATTTTTCCGCCCTTAATATTAAGGAGTCTGAAAAGCTCTGAACCAGCCATCTCATCCTTCGTTCGCCCCACTACGTAGATAATGTCCTGAGCGACAATATTTTGATCTTTTTTAAACTTAATGTCCAGAGTCTGGGTCTTTGTTACATCATCAATAACGCTTATTACTGAGAACAATAATGTGGGGGGGATGGAGATTTTTATATCGCCCATAATATAGTCGTTTTTCATGGAATCTTTGCCTGATATGCAGGGGACGCCGTAAGCAACCGTATAGTCGTATAAAGCTTTGTTTGCCCTCACAAGCTGGGCGAGTTTAAACTCTCCATCTGGATTTTTATCGCTTTTTATGGGATCGCACCAGCAGAAGTTGTCAAGACAGGCCATCTTATCGATGTTTCCACCAACGGCAACGGCATTTCTTATGGCTTCATCGAGGGCAAGAGCTGTCATATGGTAGGTATCATAATCGCTAAATTTGGGACAGATACCGTGGGATATCACAACCCCTTTTTTTGAATTAGGTAGAGGTTTTATCACTGCCGCATCAGAAGGTCCGTCGTTAAAAATACCCATAAAGGGCTTTATTACGCTCATCCCCTGAACCTCGTGGTCGTATTTTCTTACAACAGATTCCTTACTGCAGATATTCAGGGAAGATAGCAGATCTTTTAGAATTGTGCCTAATTTTTTGTCAGTTTTTAAAATAACAGGTATGGGTTCGTAAGGGTTGCTATATCTGGCTATAAGTTTCATCTCTGGCAGACCGTTATGTAAAAATTCAAGAGGTAGCAGTGCAACAGTCTTACCTTCGTAAAGACAGTGAAAATATCCGGAGTTAGTAAATCTGCCTATAACTGTGGCTTCCACATCATATTTTTTAGCAAGTCTAAGTAGTCTATTAATTTTTTTAGGCGAGACTGCAAGGGTCATTCGTTCCTGTGATTCAGAGATAAGAATCTCCCAGGGGTTTAATCCATGATATTTTAATGGTGCTTTATCAAGCTCTATCTCACAGCCACCTGACATCTGACTCATCTCTCCAACTGAAGATGATAATCCGCCTGCACCATTATCAGTTATGGCATTGTATAGCCCTTTATCTCTTGCTACATAAAGAAAATCCGCCATCTTTTTTTGAGTTATCGGGTCGCCTATCTGAACGGCTGTGGCAGGTGACCCCTCGTGTAGCTCTTCGGAGGAGAAGGTTGCGCCATGAATACCGTCTTTACCTATTCTCCCGCCACACATAACTATCAGATCACCGTTATTTATTGATTTTAAATGAGAAGGTTTATCTTTTATTTTTTTTGGCATGATCCCGCCAGTACCGCAGTATACAAGCGGTTTGCCTAAAAATCTATTATCAAAAACAATGCTTCCGTTTATGGTTGGAATCCCGCTTTTGTTGCCGCCGTGCTCTATGCCAGTAATTACACCGTCGTAAATTCTTCTGGGATGCAGAATTCTGGGTGGTAGTTTATCTTTGTAAAAGGGATCGGCAAAGCAGAAAACATCAGTATTAAAGATGAGTTTTGCGCCCATGCCTGTGCCCAGTACATCCCTGTTAACTCCCACAATGCCTGTCAATGCCCCGCCATAGGGATCTAAGGCTGAAGGGCTATTATGGGTTTCTACTTTAAAAACCAGGTTATATCTTTCATCAAACGAGATCACTCCAGCATTATCTACAAATACTGAGACAAGAAAATCATCACCTCTCATCTCTTTTATCTTCTCTGTAGAGGCTTTAATGTATGTTTTAAAAAGACTCTTAATGGTCTCTTTATTGCCGTTAGAGTCATAGTAATCTATTGTGGCATTAAATATTTTGTGTTTGCAATGCTCTGACCAGGTCTGGGCGATAGCTTCAATCTCCACATCGGTAATCCTGTTATCCAGCTTAAACTTTTTTCTCAGGGTGATAAAATCGGTGTTTCTGAAAAATCTCTGTATGGCTTTAAGCTCTTCTAAGTTAAGGGCGAGCAGGCGATCTTTTGATAGTTTCAAAAGCTCTTCATCGGTAAATCTCTGGATATCAAACTTCTCAACGGTAATACTGCTTTTTATTGAAACCTTTGGGATTATAGGTTTCACGATGCTTTCCCTGTTGTAAATCTGATAATATTCAATAAGCGGATTGCAGAGTAGCTCAAGGGCAATCTTCTCCACCTCCTCTTTAGATACCTTGCCTTTAAAGCAGTAGAGTCTCGAGGTGTAAACCTTCTCATCCTCTTTGAATTTTCTTCCGAGAAGTATCTCAGATGCCTCAGTAGCAGTTTTTCCCACATTGTCAGTTACACCGGGAAGAAACCCCACCTCAAGGTAGATATCAAAGCCAGAAGGGAGTTTTGGATTTATATAATAATCCTGAATTATACTGTCACAGAGGGGACCGCTGGCTATAGCTTCTACTTCTTTTTCAGTCAGCTCTGCATCTATGGTATAGATCTGACTGATTTTAAGATCCTCAAGGCTTATGTGAAGAAAATCTTTTATTTTATGTTTTAGCCCTGTTGCCTGAGGGTCGTTGATCTCCTTTTTGTAAGCTATCTCTATTCTAAATGCCATTGTTAATCCCTGTTAAATTATTTTTCTTCCTCAAATACCCGTTTAAAGATGAAATCCACGTTTTTAAGATAATAATCTATATCAAAGGCACTTTCAATCTCATTTTCCTTTAGATACTTTTTTACCTTTTCATCATTTTTTATTAGCTCCTTAAAGTCAGAGCCTTCCTCCCAGCTTTTCATGGCATTTCTCTGAACCACTTCATAGGCATCGTCCCTTTTCATGCCTGCCTCCGCCAGCATCAGGAGCACCCGCTGGGAATAGAAAAGACCTCTTGTAAGGTTAAGGTTTTTCATCATATTTTCTGGATATACGATCAGGTTTTTAATAAGCCCGGTCATCCTGTAAAGCATAAAATCCAGAAGGATTGTGGCATCCGGACCTATGACCCGTTCAACGGAACTGTGACTTATATCTCTTTCATGCCAGAGGGCAACATTCTCAAGAGCGGGCAGACAGTATCCTCTAACCATTCTTGCAAGCCCTGTTATATTCTCAGAAAGGATGGGGTTTCTTTTATGTGGCATAGCTGAAGACCCCTTCTGACCCCTCGAAAAAAACTCCTCTGCCTCTCTAACCTCAGTTCGTTGAAGATGCCGTATCTCTACGGCTATCTGTTCAAGAGTGCTGGCGATAATTGCCAGTGTGGTAAAGTAACGAGCGTGTCTGTCTCTCTGAATCACCTGCGTAGATACAGGTTCTGGTTTGAGTCCAAGTTTTGAACATACATAGTTTTCCACAAATGGATTGATATTGGCAAAGTTTCCCACGGCGCCGCTAATTTTTCCATAGCTGATATCTTCAATGGCTTCCAGCATTCTTTTTTTATTTCTTTTCATACAATCGTAAAACATTGCCATCTTAAGCCCGAAAGTTGTTGGCTCTGCGTGTATCCCGTGAGATCTGCCGATGGTGGGCGTATTCTTGTGTTCATATGCCTTCTCTTTAAGAGCTTCGAGAAGATTGTCAATCTGGGTTACAATCAGCTCTCCTGCCTGCTTAAGCTGAACAGCAAGAGATGTATCAAGCACATCTGAGGAGGTCATTCCATAATGTAGATATCTTGAGTTTTCACCGATATGCTCATTTACAGAAGTTAAAAAGGCTATCACGTCGTGTTTGACGATCTTTTCTATTTCATCAATCCGGCCGATATCAAACTTTGCATGTTTTTTAATATAAGCAAGGGCATCATCGGGAACAAAACCAAGTTTGTTAAAGGCTTCAAGAGCAAGAAGCTCAATATCAAGCCAGATTTTAAATCTGTTCTCTGGCTCCCAGATAGATTTCATCTCCTGTCTTGTGTATCTTTCTATCATTTAACCTCCTGATAGGGGTTTTTGTTAATAATCTGATTTCCTTTTCTCAGGCTTATCATCAACAGGGACAGAGCAGCTGGGGTTATTCCAGATATTCTTGATGCCTGACCCAGGTTTGCAGGTCTTATTTTACCAAGTTTTTCTCTAAGCTCAAGAGAAATTCCAGGCAGGTTGTAATCAAAGTCTTCTGGTATCTTAATATTTTCAAGATTTTTAAATTTTTCAATATCCTTTCTCTGGCGCTCGAGATACCCTTCATATTTTATTTCCACATTTACACAGTTAAGCAAATTTTCCGGATATCTTCCAAAAAGCTCCTGAAAATCCTGAAGAATCTTATCACCTCTTTTAATAAGGGTTTCAAGAGAAAGTGTCTCTCTACTTTCCTCATCTTTAATTCTGGTTTTTTTTAAGATCTGTTTGATCTCTTCTAACTGTTCCAGTTCTTTTTTTATCTCTTCAAGTCTTTCGAGAGGTACGAGCCCTGCGTAATATCCCTTTTCAGCTAATCTATAATAAACGTTATCTTCTCTTAAAAATAGCCTGTATTCTGCTCTCGAAGTAAATATTCTGTATGGTTCATCAGTTCCTTTTGTAACCAGATCATCAATCATCACGCCGATATAAGACTCCGTACGATCAAGTATCAGCGGCTCTTTCCCGAGAATCTTCAGCCCTGCATTAATGCCTGCTATTATCCCCTGACCTGCTGCCTCTTCATAGCCGGTGGTTCCGTTTACCTGACCGGCAAAATATAGACTGTCAACCAGTTTGGATTCCAGGGTTGGTTTTAGCTGATGGGGAAGAAGGTAATCGTATTCTATGGCATATGCGGGTCTCAAGATTACAATATCTTTTAGACCTTCTGGAGATCTAAATATCTCTTCCTGAATCTCCGGAGGCATACTATTACCCAGTCCTGAGACATACATCTCGTCGGTGTTTTCTCCTTCGGGTTCAAGAATTACCTGATGTCTCTCCTTGTCTCTGAATTTTACCACCTTGTCTTCCAGTGAAGGGCAGTATCTGACGGGTCTGCCTGTTATATATCCGCCGTAAAGGGCTGATTTATCAAGATTGTCAAGTATATATCTGTGGGTTTTCTCGTTTGTGTAGGTTACATAGCATGGGTACTCCCTATAGGGGATATTTTTTGTCAGCCTTGAAAAATATCGAGGCTTGCCATCACCAGGTCTGATATCCATCTTTGAAAAATCTATGGATGATTTTTTAAAACGAGGTCCTGTCCCGGTTTTAAACCTGCCAAGCTCAAAACCAAGCTCCCTAATTGATTTTGAGAGCTCTGTAGCAGGAAATTCACCAGCTCTTCCTGCAGGAAAAGTTTTATTGCCGATATGGATCAAGCCACTTAGAAAGGTTCCAGCAGTTATAATAGCTGTCTTGCCAAAAAATCTGAAACCGAAATTGTCTTCGAGAGTTATGCCATTCTTTTCAGGTATTATCTTTGTGATTAAAGCCTGTCTTATGAAGAGATTAGACTGGTTCTCCACAAGCTGTCTCATAATCTGGCTATATTTATGTTTGTCCACCTGAGCTCTTGTGGAATGGACAGCAAGCCCCTTTGATGTATTGAGGGTTTTAAACTGGATGGCAGAAAGATCTGTAACATAAGCCATTACTCCACCAAGAGCATCTATCTCTCTCACAATATGCCCCTTTCCCACACCACCCACAGCAGGTGCACAGGGCATATGAGCTATCCTGTCAAGGTTTATAGTTATCATCAAGGTTCTGAGCCCCATCCTGCTGGTTGCAAAAGCTGCTTCGCAGCCCGCATGACCGGCGCCTAAAACCAGTACATCATAGCTGTTTGAACTCAAAATTATGCTCCTTGTTAAGATACGTTTAATATTTTATAATACTTAATAGTGATTTTAAAATGAAAAATAGGCTTTATAGAGATCTGAATAGCTATCTCAAGGACTGTTTCAGCAAAAGGGTTTACAAGATTACTCTTGATGCTGGGCTTACCTGTCCCAATCGAGAAAGAGGTGAAGAATGTATCTACTGTAATAGCAGAGGTTCGGGAACAGGTCTGTTCAGGCAAGGGATTTCGCTGGAGGAGCAGATTAAAAAAGGGATGGATGGCATCAGAAGAAAATATAAAAATGTGGATGCCTTTATAGCCTATTTCCAGTCCTATACAAATACCTATGCACCTATTGAGCAGTTAGCCAGGATATGGGGAGTGGTTAAAAGCTTCAGCGAGATTGTGGCTATTTCAGTGGGAACAAGACCTGACTGTGTTGATAAGGAGAGGCTTGAACTTTTAAATAGCTTTGGCGATAACTATAAAATATTTCTTGAGCTGGGGCTACAGAGCATAAAGGATGAAAACTTTAGATGGATGAGAAGGGGGCATGGTCTTAAGGAGTTTGAAGAGGCAGTAAAACTGGCAGAAAGATATCCTTTTGATATAGTTGCCCATGTGATATTTGGTTTCCCTGAAGATACTACGAAAGATGCGATAGCTATGGCAAATTATCTTTCAACGTTACCTGTTAAAGGGGTGAAACTACATCTTCTATATGTTTCAAAAAATGCACCTCTTTTTAAGCTCTATGAACAAGGCATGTACCAGCCCATATCAAGGGAGCTTTATATTGATATGGTGGTTAATTTTATATCCCATTTAAGACCGGATATGGTTATTCACAGGCTTACAGGAGATGCCCATAAAGGTGAGCTTGTTGCACCTCTATGGTCAGCAGAAAAAACTTCGGTTATTGAAGAGATAAGAAGAAGACTTATTTCAGAAGGTTTATATCAGGGTAAGGAGTTTCTTGCTTGTTGAACGCAATGATACGTCTGGCTTCCATAGATGATGTTGATGATATTGAAAGAATTGAAAGAGAGAGTTTTGCCACACCGTGGTCAAGAACATTGATTCTTGAAGAGCTGTGCTTTCCCCTTTCCTTTAATCTGGTTTTGGAGATCAAAAAAAAGGTTGAAGGATATGTGATGAGCTGGCTTATTCTGCCTGAGGTTCATATTCTGAATCTTGCCATATCTGCCAGATACAGGAGAAAGGGGTATGGAAGATATCTTCTGGAAGGCTTTTTAGAAGAAGCTCAGAATAAGGGAGCCACCAAGATTACCCTTGAGGTAAGAAAATCCAATGTAGAGGCTATAAATCTATATAAGGAGTTTAATTTTGCTGTAAAAGGTGTGAGAAAAAACTATTATTTTGATACTGGCGAGGATGCCTTAATAATGTGGAAGGAGTTATAGGAGGTTTCATTGAAAAGAATAAATGGAAAAATTTTCTCAAGAAAGCCTCTTGCAAAAGGGATTTTTTTAATCAACATAGAGCTTGAGGCGGATATAGGATCTGTCTCACCGGGAAATTTTGTCATGATAAGGATGGATGGAATTGAGAATATACTGCCCCGTCCTTTCAGCATATTTGATAAGAAAGATAATCAACTAAAAATTATAGTCAAATCAGTAGGATCTGTTACAAACAGGCTATTTGAATGTCAGCTGCCTCAAATAATTTCTATAGTGGGACCGCTGGGTAATAGCTTTCCAATTCTTGAAGGCAATAATCTTATTGTGGCTGGAGGTATAGGGCTGGCACCCTTGTGGGGGCTGAAAAATCATCTTGAAACTGAAAAAATATTTGTGGGGTTCAGAAACAGAGATGAAGCTTTTCTAATTGATGAGATAACCAGCACCCGCGATTATCTTATAAGCACCGATGATGGTTCTCTTTTTAATAGGGGCTTTATAACCGAATTTGTAGAAGCCTATCTCATAAGAAACAGGGATAAAAGTTTTAATATCTATGCCTGCGGTCCAAAACCTTTTCTAAAAAGTCTGTGGGAGCTGGGCAGAAGATTTGAGGGGACAAAAATATTCGGTTCTTTTGAAACCTATATGGCTTGCGGATTTGGAGTATGTCTTGGCTGTACGGTAGATACACCAGGTGGTTATGTAAAGGTATGCACTGATGGACCTATTTTTAATCTGAAAGATATTTTTGGAGTATAGATATGGATCTCTCCATAAAAATTGGAAATATCACTTTAAAAAACCCCTTTATGCCCGCATCAGGAACCTTTGGCTATGGTGTTGAGTTTAAAGAATTTGGCGATTTATCACGGCTTGGTGCGATAGTGACAAAAGGGATATCCTTTCATCCGAAAAAAGGTAACAAGCCACCCCGTATATGCGAGGTGAGAGGCGGGATGATAAACTCCATTGGTCTTGAAAATGTTGGGGTTTCTGAGTTTGAAAGAAAAATTTCTGAATTAAAAGATATTGATACAAAGATTGTATGCAATTTTTTTGGCAACAGTCATGAAGATTATATAAAGGTGGCACAGATTCTTAACTTTAGTCCGAAAGTTGATATTCTTGAAGTTAATATTTCCTGTCCCAATGTGAAGGAGGGCGGTATATGCTTTGGGACCGATGAGAGAATGGTAAGCTCTCTTATATCCGATATAAGGAAAGTGACAGATAAACCGCTCTGGGTGAAGCTTACTCCAAACGTTTCAGACATTGTTAGAATTGCGAAAGCCTGCGAATCTGCAGGTGCTGATGCTCTGGTTGTTACAAACACTTATACTGCTATGGCTGTGGATATTAATTCAAGAAGACCAAAGATAGGAAATATTTTTGGCGGCATGTCAGGACCGTCCATAAAGCCTTTAAGCCTCTATCATGTTTACAGGTGTGTTCAGAGTATAAATATTCCTGTTATCGGTTGTGGTGGTATTATGAATATTTGCGATGCACTTGAGTTTCTGATAGTGGGAGCAAAAGCTCTTCAGATAGGTACTGCAAATTTTATGAACCCCCAGACTTTGTGGATACTTATTGACAGTCTTGAGGAATATCTTACTGAGAAAAATCTTACCCTGAATGAACTGATCGGCTCACTGATAATTGATTAGTATGAAGTTTTTTCTTTTTATAAAAAAGGTGCTATCAGGGCTGGTAAAAGACAGATGTTTTAATAATGCTGCATCTATTGCCTATTTCTCCGTACTTTCTGCGCTTCCTATAGTTTTTTTTATCACTTCTGCGGTAGGTTTCTTTATCGGTTCAAATCTTGTGGTTTCCAAGAAAATTTTTGAGCTTATTAGCCCCTATCTGCCAAATTTTACACCCCAGATGTGGCAAAAGCTCACATCCTGGTTCACCCGATCCAGTCTGGGGCTAAACGTGCTAAACATAGTTGTGCTTATGTTAAGCAGTACTCTCATTTTCAGCTCCGTAGATAATGCACTTCAGGATATTTTTAAAGAACGAATTAGAAAAAACAGAGGCTCTCTTGAATCTCTGCTGCTCTATTTTTTTCTGATAATTCTGCTTGCTGCTGCCATATTCGTTTACCTGAACTTTGACTTACTTATCTCATTCCTCAAAAAACTTTCGAGAAGGCAAGAGTTTTATTTTCTCGCACCTGTTCTTAGAAAAGCTGACCTTACAGTTCCCGTATTTACACTGATTATCCAGATATTTTCAATATTTATGGTATTTCGTGTTTTTATCGGCAGAATATTTAACATAAAGCACGTCATATATGTGTCTGCATTTATTGTTGTCATGTGGACAATAGCCATAAAGATATTTACCTGGTATGTGACCTTTATTACCAATTACAACGTAATTTATGGCTCTATGAGCATATTTATTATTTTAATAAGCTGGTGTTTTTATGCGGCTCTTATATTTCTGCTGGGTGCAGAGATACTGAAGGTGCTTACCGAAAAATGAAAAGGCTTGCAATAATATTTGCCCTCTTGCTTTCCTCTTCGTATCTATATGCCTTTGAGATAAGAGATATTCCCCATCAGATAACCCCTGTCTATACCTACTCTCTGGAAAAGGAAAAAGATTTTCTGGAGCTTTTCCCCATTATTTATCTGGAGGAAAACATTCATCAACTGAGTGACACCAGTCTTGACATGCTTATCTCCCTGGTTAGGGAAAAAAATTTAGGAATCTGCTTTTATGTAGAAGATGGAGAGCTTAAAGAGTTCTGTAAATTTTATGTGTCTCTTATGATACTTGGTATAGATTCGGAAGATATGCTGAGCTTTGAAGATGGGATACTGGGGCAGATGGGAAGAATAGCTCTGTCTATCTCAAGTCTTAAATCAGGCAAAACAGAGGAGGCAAGGAAGATCTTTTCAGAGGTTAAAAGCAGAGAGGTTATTACGATTTTTTCAGATATGAAATATTTCTTTGATGCTGAGAGCAAAGATGCCCTTAAAGATTGGAGACGGCTTTCAAAGCCATTTCTCAGGGAAGCCATAGCCTATAAGATTTTAAGCAGGGATGTTAATCAGTTAGATGAACAGATAAGAGCCTATCTGGATGATGGTCTGGTTAGTTATCTTTTGGCAAGAGGGCATTTCAGGAGCGGTGAATACAGAAAAGCGGCTGATCTTTTTATAAAATCGGCTAAAAATAAGGATATCTCTGAACAGGCGCTTGTTTATGCTGCTTATAGCTATCTTCTGGATAGGAGGTTCAGTGAGGCAGAAAGGATTCACCACTATCTGAAAAAAGAAGAGAGAGAAAAGATACATTTTATTCTTGATCTAACATATAACAGGAGAGGCAACATAAATTTTATAAAATATCAGGATGATGAAAACTTCGTATATACACTTAAAAATTTACTTCGATATTTTATTGACAAAGGAGTGAAGATTAATCTGCCAGCAGCTATCAGTGTTCAGGCAATTAGCGATAGTGAGCTTGCCTTTCTGATCTGTGCAACAAAAATAATGGAAAATCCAAAAGGGCAGACAGCCACAGCCTGCTATAATAACAGCTGGAAAAACAAAGATGAGGAGCTTTTTTTTAGAGACCTTTTTGATGGCAATCTCGAAAGAAAAGAATCCATCAGGATAATCGAAAATCTGAAACTTTTTAATTATTACCCCTTTTCTCGCTATTATGCAGATTTTCTGCTCAAAACAAATAACCATGATCGGGCAGGAAAGCTTTATGAAAAGATTATTAGAGAAGAAAAGCATCTTGGTAACGAAGATTTATACGTACTTTATCTAAATTTTTCAAAGACATTCAGATTTAAAAAAAGTTATTTTACTGCCAAAAAGATTCTGGAAGAAGCAATGCATAAGGTGAAGGGCAAAGACGATCAGCTGAGACTGGAATATCTGTCTATTTTGCTGGAGCAGGGAGAGTGCGAGGAGATTTTATGGAGAGCCGAAGCATATCTACCTGACACCGCTGATGATTATATAAAAAAAGAACTTCAAAAAATTATTGAAATATGTTATGAAAAGTTAGGGAAAATAATGAAACAGGAGAAAGAATGATACAGTTTTTTATGAAAGGTGGGGTATTTATGTACCCCATTTTATTATGCTCCATACTCTCTTTAGGGTTTTTTATATATAAGCTTATCACCTTGAAAAGAGAAAAGATTATACCTTCACCGCTGGTAAATGAGGCGGTAAAACTGTTTAAGGAGAAACGCATCAGTGAGGTTTATAGCCTTGCAACAAAATACCCTTCACCTCTCGCAAAAATACTGATGGTAATAGTAAAAAACATGGGGCAGGGGAAGAGCAGTATTAAAGAAAGTGTGGAAGAGGTGGGGAGGATGGAGGTAATAGAGCTTGAAAGTTATATAGATTATATAAACACCATTGCTGGTGTATCCACACTGCTTGGTCTTTTGGGAACCATATCTGGGCTTATTAAGATATTTTCAATCATAGGCGTTGAGCCCGTTGTAAATCCTGCAAAGCTTGCAGGCGGTATATCGGAAGCCCTGAATACCACAGCCTTTGGTCTTCTGGTTGCAATACCCAGTGTGATTTTTCACAGATATCTGGATTCAAGGGTCAACAAGCTGGTTGCAGAGATGGAAAATATGGCTATCACCCTGATTGACATAGCAGAGAGTAGCTCTGATGAACTTTAGAATAGAAAAAAAGAAAAACAGCTATAACGCCATTGATTTCACCCCCATTGTTGATACGGTATTTAATCTGATAATTTTTTTCGCCCTTTCTTTAAATTTTATAGGGACACCTGCAATAAAGCTCAAACTTCCTCAATCATCAGCGCAGGATCCTGTAAAAGAAAGCAGTGAGATAAGAATTTTTATTACCAGAGGAGTTCAGAAAGAGGGGTATACATACGGTAATTTTATTGTTGAGGGGAGGAGCTTTTCCCTTGAAGATATTGAAAAGCTAATCTATCAGAGGGCTTCAAATAAGGAGCTTATAGTAATAATTCAGGCAGATGAAAGCGTATCTCAGGGAGAGGTAGTTAAGATTATGGATATAGCAAAATCTGCAGGGCTTGAGAGGATTGCAATAGCAACAAAGCCTAAGGAAAAATGAAAAGCACTATTAAATATATCTTAAATGCAGGATTATTTGTTTTAATCGTCTATCTCGTTTATGATATCTATGTCGGTAAATGTGGCTTAAAAAGCTATCTGGCATCAAGAAAGGAAAAGTCAAGGGTAATGGCAGAATATAATTTTGTGCTTGCCGTGAAGAAAAAGATTGAGAAGGAGATTGAGGCTTTAAAAACAGATCAGCTCTTCCTGGAGGAGCAGATTAAGATAAATCTCAGAAAAGGTTCGAAGGGCGAGATATACTACCTTTTTGCGGAAGATGAGCAGAAAAAGTCTAAATGATCGAAATTACCCAGAAAAATAAGAAAATAATCAAATATCTTACACTTGTCATATCGCTGATCTACACCTTCAGCCTTAAATTTGATGCAGGGTTAAGCGGCGGGCTTACCCGATATCAGATTTTTTTCTCAGCGCTGGCGGCGGTATTAATAATAATTCTGCTTGCAGGAGACTTATATTTTTTTATCAGAGATGATGAAAAAAATAGAAAGAGCTTTGATAGATCACTTTTTACTGGCGGCTGGCTGTTTTTGCTGATTACGCTCTTTTTTAATATCAAATCCCTTCAGGTTCTTGAACCTGTGTTCCACATATATCTATCACTGGCTTTTACATTTCTTAATATTTATGTGGCTTTTTTCTACTTTATCCTATCTGTTGCTTACAACTATCTGGCTTATGTATATATCCCCTGGGAACGGGCATATTTTAACTTTTTAAGCTTCACCACTTTTGCAGTTCTATTTTCTGCCATGGGTTACCTTTTGAGAAAAGAAAGATCCGAGAAAAAAGAATATAAAAGTAAGCTTAAAGATATAAAGGAAGGAGCAAAAAGGATTTTTAAGGAAGAGGAAGATGCAATTCTCGCTCTGAAGACCGAGAAGAGAGAGGAAAGTTTTAGCCATTCCTACAAAATTTTTGAGGAAAGGATATTTGATATCCTCGAGCGGATAAAAAATTTTCTGGATCCCTATACGGTCTGTTTTGTAAAGATAAAGGATGATGGTAAATACTACCGAATTGTAGATGCAATCTCAGAAAATGAATATCTGCGTTACAACGAGGATATAAGTCTCGAGCAGGGGGTGGTGGGATGGATTTATAAGTATGCAAAGGAGCTTAATCTTAAGGATTATAAAGGCAGTAAGGATTCTCTTAATTACTATGATAGATATGTGCCTGTAAAATCCTTTCTCGGTGTGCCAGTATATCTAAACGAAACGGTTTTTGGTGTGCTATTTATAGACGCACTGGAGAGCGACATATTTACGAGAGAGACAGAAAATATCATAAGAATATCAGCCACCCAGATAGAAGATGCCATCCAGAATGCCAGACTGTTTCAGCAGGTCAATCAGCAGTCTAAGGAGTTTAAAGCTCTTTATGATGCCAGTAAGGTAATGCTTTCATATGTAAAGCTTTCGGAAACACTGGAAGGTTTTCTTGAGCTTCTGACCCCCTTTGTCAATCCGTCCTATGCATTTATCAGCTTTAAAGACGAGGAGGGTTTTCAGAAGGTAGTTATACAGAAAGGTTTTCCCGGTGATATTAGCGGGCTTACAATATCAGAGGAAAGTCTTATAAGCTGGTCTATCAATCATAAAACGGTGCTGGATATTAAAGACTATGGCGATAAAAAAAGAAAAGTACCGCTTATAAATGAAGATGTCAAGATTAAGAACATAGACAGACTGATAGTAATTCCCATACTGATTGAGAGGGAAGACAGGCAGGGGGCGCTGGTGCTTTGTTTCAAAGATAACGGTCCCACAGAATACGAGAAAAATCTTATTGAGATACTCACAAACCAGCTGACCATATCTATAGCAAAGGCTCTCTATGTGGAAAAGATAGACCTTATGGCTACCACCGATGGTCTAACCGGGGTCTATAATCACCGTTACTTTCAGGAGAGGTTCACGGAGCTTCTGGAAAAAGGGAAAAGATATAATGAAACATTCTCACTCATACTTCTTGATATTGATTTCTTCAAAAAAGTAAACGATAATTATGGTCATCCTGTGGGAGATCTGGTACTTAAGAAGGTATCACAGACTGTAAAAAACGGAGCAAGAAAGATAGACATCGTTGCCAGATATGGAGGAGAAGAGTTTGCAGTAATACTGCCTCAGATCAGTAAGGATAACGCATATAAATTTGCTGAGAGATTAAGAAAAGAAATTTCCGAGCTAACTATAGTATTTGAAGGCGGCAGACTTAACGTAACAGTAAGCATGGGAATAGCCACATTTCCTGAAGATGGCAATGAAAAGGCTGAACTGATAGAAAAGGCGGATAACTGTTTATACGAAGCGAAGAGAAGCGGAAGAAACAGGGTAGTAAAGGCAGGAGATATTAAATGATAAAGATAGCGGCTGTGCAGTTTCATTCTAAGGAAAATACAGATGAGAATCTGGAAAGATCAAAAAGATTTATTGAACTTGCTGTTGAGAAGGAGGCAAGGCTTATAGCCTTTCCAGAGCTTTTTTTAACTCCCTGGTTCCCAGCCGAGATTTCAGAAAAAGCCTTTAAAAATGCTATTAGTTTGAAAAGCCATTACCTTAAGCTTTATAAGGGACTTTCAAAAAAATTTGATACTATAATTGTGGTACCTTTTTTCGAAAGCTATAAAAGGAGTTATTACAACTCAACAGCGGTATTTGACTGTGGCAAACTTTCTGGAGTTTATCGTAAGGTGCATATTCCTTCCATCCCCTACTGGGAAGAAAAATATTATTTTAAAAGCGGAAAAGATTTTCCTGTTTTTGACACTTCCATAGGGAAGATCGGCATCCAGACATGCTGGGATAATTTCTTTTTTGAGGGCTATCGCTCCCTTGCCTTGCAGGGGGCTAAACTGGTGATTTCTCCCACCGCCTCTGCCTATCAGACTCAAAGCCGTTGGCGGATGGTAATAGCTACCCATGCATTGCTTAATAATATTTTTATTCTCAGGGTAAACAGAGTTGGAAAGGAAAAACATCAGGAGTTTTATGGCAATAGTTTTCTTGTCGGACCGGATGGCATACTGGTTGGCAAAACTGCTGGTAGTCTGGAGGGGATATTTTTATCAGAAGTTGATTTTAACCTGGTTGATAGGGTGAGAAAGTATTTTCCCTTTTTAAGAGATAGAAAACCAGAATCATACAAACCAATCTGTGGGGAAAAGGATGAGTAAGCTTACTGAATATTTAAAAAATCTGAAAAAGGCAGATGTTCTTGTGGTAGGAGACATAATTCTTGACCATTACATCTGGGGGAAGGTAAACAGAATATCTCCCGAAGCACCTGTTCCTGTTGTATTTGTAACGAGAGAGAATTTTGTGCCTGGAGGTGCATCAAACGTGGCGGTAAATATTAGCTCCTTAAAAGGCCAGGTGCATCTATGTGGTGTGGTTGGAGAAGACAGTTATGGAGAGGTTTTATTGAATATACTGAAGGAAAGGGATGTAAATACGGCAGGTATCGTGAAAGATAAAATTAGGCATACCACTTTGAAAACAAGAGTAATAGCCGGTCATCAGCATCTGGTAAGAATTGACAGAGAAGAGCCTTTTGATGCGGTTGGTGCAAGTATTAAAAGAATAAAAGATTTTATCAGAGCCAATAAAAACAGGTTTAATGTGGTTATTTTATCCGATTATGCAAAAGGGTTAATCACGAGGGAGCTTGTAAATTTTATAAAGAAGGAACTTAAAAATGCTTTTTTTATTGCGGATCCTAAGGTAAAAAACGAGTATCTCTATAAAGAGCTTCACCTTATTACGCCTAACAGAAAGGAAGCCTTTGAGATAGCTAAGATGGTGGATGATGGTTCTGAGAAAACATTAATTCTTGCCGCTAAAAAGATTATAAAGGAGCTTAAACTGCCCAACCTTTTAATTACCAGAGGCGAAGAGGGGATGAGCCTTTTTGTCAATGACAGCCATATAAGGATACCCACCTTTGCGCAGGAAGTCTTTGACGTGAGCGGCGCAGGAGATACGGTGGTAGCTCTTGTTGCGGCAGGATTAAGTAGCGGGCTGGATCTTATAAAAAGCTGTATAATTGCTAATGTAGCCGCTTCGGTGGTTGTAGCAAAAATGGGCACAGCTACAGCCTCAACAGATGAGATAGAGAAAAAATGGTCTCTTATGGACAGGAAGATTAAAAAGGAGCTTGAAAGATACCTGTAAAAACTATGGATGATTCTAAGAAAACGGCAAAGCTATTTTTCAGCATATTTTCCAGCGATAAAGAGCTTATCAGCAAAATTATATATAGTCTTTCTGCCCATTATGGTGAGATAGACTTTGAAACCCCTTTTCTGCCCTTTAATCAGACCAGATATTATGAGAAAGAGTTTGGAGATAATCTGGAAAGAAAAATTTTTTCAGTTAAAAAAATTATCAATCCACTGGAGGCTATTAATATAAAAATTGAATGTATGGAGATGGAGGAGAAGGGCTCGGAATGGGGAAAGAGAAAATTTAACATTGACCCGGGTTATGTAGAGTTATCTCATGTTATACTAACCACAAGAAAACCCTACAGCCATAGGATATATGTGGGGAAAGGAGTTTTTGCAGACCTGACTCTAATTTACAAAAAGGAAGAGGGTTTTGTACCGCTTAACTGGACTTATCCGGATTATGGATCTCAGCAATACAGGGATTTTTTCAATAAAATAAGAGATATATTAAAAATTAACCTGAGGGAGCAGAAAGATGCTGATTAGTATGACCGGATATAGCACAAACAGTTTTGAGATTGAAGGCTACAAATTTAATTCCGAGGTCAAATCCTATAATCATAAATATCTGGATGTGGTGCTGAAAATGCCAAAACCATTCTCTTTTCTTGAAAACATAATCAGAAAGGAGGTAAACGGCTACGCCAGAAGGGGTAGAATTGAGATAGTAATTTCCATAGAAGATTATAGCCCTGACAGAGTTATAAATTCGGAAAAAATTCGACAGATTTATGATCTGATAGAGGGTTTAAAAAAGGAACTGAAAATTAAAGATCGTACTAACTTTTCAGAGATAATGATGTTAAAGGAGTTCTTTTTCACCAGTACTGACAGAGTGGTTCTTAGCAAGGATGGTGTGAGCCTTTTCATAAAAAGATTTAAAGAGCTTATGGACAGGTTTCAGAAGTCGAGAATCAAGGAAGGCAGTGAGCTGGAAAAGGATATTAAGAAAAGGATAGTGGGCCTTCAGAAATTTATTTCAAAGATAGAAAAAAGAGTTCCGAAGCTTAAAAAACAGCTTAAACAGAAGATAGAAAAAAAGCTATCAGAGTTTTTTGAAAAGGAAAATTTAAACGGTCGCATAGAACAGGAGGTACTTTATTATCTTGACAAAATGGATGTTTCTGAAGAGATTATGAGATTTAAAATCCACCTTAAAAACATGATTAATATTCTTGACTCAAAAGATGAAGCAGGCAAAAAGCTTGATTTTTATACACAGGAGCTTTTGAGGGAGATTAACACACTGTCAGTAAAATCTCAGGATGCGGAGATATCAAAGATTGCAGTTGACATCAAATCGGAGATAGAAAAAATCAGGGAGCAGGTACAGAATGTTGAGTAGCAAACCCTTTATACTTATTGTATCCGGTCCATCCGGTTCTGGAAAAAGTACCATAGTAAATGAGTTTTTAAAGCAAAATCCCATGTTCAGGCTCAGTGTTTCACATACCACCAGAAAGAAAAGAGAGGGTGAGACAGAAGGTAAGAACTATTATTATGTTTCGAAGGAAGAGTTTAAAAGGATGATAGATAACAATAATTTTGTTGAGTGGGCAAAAATTTATGACAATTTTTATGGAACCTCCATGCAGGAGGTTGATCGAATACTTAAATCAGGTCACAATGTGCTACTTGAAATTAATGTGGATGGCTTGATAAGCACAAAGAATATATTTGATGATCTGGTTTCAGTATTTATAATGCCTGAATCCATGGAGGAGCTGATAAGACGCCTTAAGGATAGAAACACGGAGAGCAAGGAGGATCTTAAAAAAAGAATTTTAGAGGTAAAGAGAGAGATTTCTTACCTTAACCTTTACGATTATGTTATAATAAACAAGAAAGATGACCTTGCTCGGTCTGTAGAGGCTTTATGCCATATTGCTCAGGCTGAAAAGATCAAAACCAAAAGATATTTAAATATAGAAAAAGTTTTTTTTGGAGGATTTGAATGGCAAGAATAACAGTTGAAGATTGTCTTGAAAAGGTTCCCAACAGATTTTCTCTCTGCATACTGGCCGCAAAAAGGGCAAAGGATCTGAAAAAAGGAAGTGTGCCGCTGGTTGATTCAAAAAACAGGGAGGTTGTTACAGCCCTTAGAGAAATAGCGGCTGGCAAAGTACGTATCAGCAAATAATTTTTTTATTTACTTTTAGCCCCGATTGTTTTAAAAATATGAAAACAAAAGGGGTGGTCTATTTAAATATTCATGAAAACCATAGAAGATGTTCTTAGCAGTGCGAGGCAGTATCTACCCGAAAAAGGCCTTGAGCTTATTAAAAGGGCATATGAATACTCTGCCGAGCTTCATAAAGATCAGACCAGATTATCAGGAGAACCATATATAAATCACCCTCTCGAAACTGCCTATACTCTTACCGAACTGAGAATGGACGAGTACTGCATCGCAGCAGGGCTTCTGCATGATGTGCTTGAAGACACCCTTGCAGATTACGAAACGGTTGCAAAGAAGTTTGGAGACGAGATAGCGCAGCTTGTGGATGGAGTAACAAAAATTGGTAAGATCCAGTTCATGAGTAAGACCGAGAGGAGAGCTGAAAACTACAGAAAAATGCTCATGGCAATGGCTAAGGATATCAGGGTTATTATAATAAAGCTTGCTGATAGGCTTCATAACATTAAGACTCTTGATTTTCAGCCTGTTGAAAAAAGGGAATCCATAGCCAGAGAGACTCTGGAGATATACACGCCGATAGCTAATAGGCTTGGTATGGCAAGGCTCAAGGCAGAGCTTGAAGATCTTTCCTTTAAGTATATCAAGCCTGAGGTTTACGAGTATATTAAAAAGGGGATTGAGAAAAGGGTTGCCCAGAACGGTGATTATGTAGAGCGAGTTAAGGAGGTTATAAAAAAACTTCTGGCAGATCATAACATAGAATGCGAGGTGAGCGGCAGACCTAAACATATCTATAGCATAAATCAAAAAATGGAGAGACAGAAAGTCGGGCTGGACCAGATATACGATCTTATTGCATTTAGAGTTATAGTAAAAACAGTAAATGACTGCTATCAGGTTCTTGGCATTATTCATTCCACATGGAAGCCAGTGCCTGGCAGATTTAAAGACTATATTGGCTCACCAAAACCAAATATGTATCAGTCTCTGCATACAACAGTAATAGGACCTGATGGAGAACGCATAGAGATTCAGATAAGAACAGAGGAGATGCACAGGATAGCCGAGTTCGGCATAGCTGCGCACTGGAAGTATAAAGAGGGGAGGGTAAGGGCGCTAAAAGATGAAGAGCGATTTGCCTGGCTGAGGCAGATACTGGAATATCAGAAAGAGTCTAAGGATGCAAGGGATTTTATTGAGTCTGTTAAGACCGATATCTTCTCCGATGAGGTTTATGTATTTACACCTAAAGGAGATGTGATAGTACTTCCCAGAGGCTCAACAATTATAGACTTTGCATATGCAATTCACACAGAGGTTGGTAATAAATGTATTGGGGCGAAGGTAAATGGGAAGATTGTTTCCATAAAATATGAGCTTCAAACTGGCGATATAGCTGAGATACTTACCTCTTCGCAGCAGAAACCTTCTGCAGACTGGCTTAAGTTTGTAAAAACATCCAAGGCAAAGACCAAGATAAAGCAGTTTGTAAAACAATCTCAGCTTGAAAAAAGCATTGAGCTGGGAAAAGATTTTCTGGATAAAGCTTTAAAAAAGCATGAACTTTCTCTTAATAAACTCTCAAAGCAAGAGATGGCTAACATTCTCAAAAAGTATAACGTTAAGGAGGAAAACGATCTTTTCTCCCTCATCGGATTTGGTAAGGTTTCCGCCTTTCATATAATAAACGATCTGATCCCTGAAGAGAAACGTAAAGAGATAAAGACTGTTGAGACGCCCAAAGAGATTCAGAAAGAGGGGATAATAATAAAAGAGCTTGACGGCGTGCTGATTAAGTTTGCCAAGTGCTGTAACCCTATTCCAGGAGATCCGATTGTGGGTTTTATAACCAGAGGGAAGGGGATTACGATCCATTATCCCGACTGTCCAAATATTTTAAACGCCGAGCCCTATAGGGTAATTCAGGCATCCTGGGATACCAATAAAAAGATTCTTAGACCTATCAAAATGAGAGTTGAATGCATAGATGAGCCAGGACTACTTACAAACATCTCATCTGCCATCTCCAAGGAGAATGTAAATATTTCTGAGGCAAAAATATCCACACTTCCTGAGAAAAGGGCAGTGTGTGACTTTAAAATTCTTGTTTCTGACCTGACGACTTTAAACAAGGTGATAAGCTCTGTGGAAAAGGTAAAAGGCGTATATCTGGTACAGAGAATTAAATAATTTCTAAATAAAAAAGCGGAGCCGACGAGACTCGAACTCGCGGCCTCCTGCGTGACAGGCAGGCGTTCTAACCGACTGAACTACGGCTCCGTTAAGACCAAATATTAAATCATAACCTGCTAATTATTGCAAGAAAAAAAAGTAGAAAAAAAACTATTTTTTCTTTAAAATAAACATCTTGCTATGGGATTAAACATAAATATTGATGAGCTGATTCAGAAATTTGATCAGAGCGAGGCAAAATTTCTCAATCTTAGCGACCATCTCGGTCTGCCTGAAAAGGAGCAGAGAAAAAAAGAGATAGAAGAGCTGGTGGCAAAGGAAGAGTTCTGGAAAGATAGAGAGCTGAGCAAACAGATTCTCAGGGAGAGGGCGGCTTTGCTTAAGTTTTTTGAAGAGTGGGAAGAGATTAACAATGTCCATGAAGAGATTAAAACAGCCATAGAGCTTTTAAAGATAAATATGGATGAGGGGCTTATTAATGAGATGCGGAATAATCTCGAGAAGTTTAACAGAATGCTGAAAGAGCTCGAGATTACAAAAATGTTTAAGGATGAGAATGATTACTATGGTGCGATACTGAGTATTAACGCAGGAGCTGGCGGAACGGAGGCTCAGGACTGGGTGGAGATGCTTCTTCGTATGTATCTAAGATGGGCTGAAAAGATGGGCTTTAAAACCCAGATTGTGGATATTCTTGCAGGCGATGAGGCTGGTATAAAAAATGTTACCGTTACCATTGACGGAAGTTATGCCTATGGTTATCTGAAGGCTGAGGTGGGGATTCACAGGCTCATAAGAATCTCACCTTTCGATGCCTCTGGCAGAAGACATACATCTTTTGCTTCCGTATCGGTCATACCTCAGGTGGAAGACGATATTGAGATTGAAATCAGAGATGAGGATTTAAAGATAGATACTTACAGAGCATCTGGCTGTGGTGGTCAAAAGGTTAACAAAACTGATTCGGCTGTAAGGATAACCCATCTCCCCACAGGGATAGTTGTTCAGTGTCAGAATGAAAGATCTCAGCATAAAAACAGAGAGATGGCAATGAAACTTCTGAAAGCAAGGCTGTATGAGATTGAACTGCAGAAGAAAGAGGATGAGAAGAGAAAGGCTCATGAACAGAAAAAAGAGATTGCATGGGGAAGCCAGATAAGAACCTATGTTTTACAGCCTTACAAGCAGGTTAAAGATCATCGTACCCAGTTTGAGACAGGTAATGCCGATGCAGTTCTGGACGGAGAGATTAACGATTTTATTGAACAATATCTATTAAAAATAAGTTAGCATGGAGGTTTTATAATGGCTGGTCATTCTAAATGGGCACAGATTAAGCACAAAAAGGCGGCGGTTGACGCAAAGAGGGGGAAGATATTTACAAAAATAGCTAAAGAGATTACTGTTGCAGTCAGATTGGGAGGCAAGGATCCTGAGATGAACCCAAGATTAAGAACCGTAATAGCAAAAGCAAAAGCAGTAAATATGCCCAACGATAATATCGAAAGAGCCATAAAAAAGGGTACAGGTGAACTGCAGGAATCCCAGTATGAAGAGATTAGGTACGAAGGATACGGTCCTGCAGGAGTGGCTGTTATGGTTGATGTGATGACCGATAACAAAAACAGAACTGTCGGCGAGATTAGACATCTGTTTACCAAATATAACGGGAATCTTGGAGAAAGCGGCTGTGTAAGCTGGATTTTTGATCAGAAAGGCTATTTTGTATTTGACGGATCGGTTATTACTGAAGATGAGCTTATGGAGATAGCCATAGATGCGGGGGCAGAGGATGTTAAAAAGGATGATAATTCCTTTGAGGTAATCACTTCACCAGAAGATTTTGAAAAGGTAAAAGATGTGTTTGATAAGAAGAATCTGAAATATAGCGTGGCAGAGATTACAATGATACCTAAAAATTATGTGGAGATCAGAGACAAGGATGCCCAGAATATGCTCAAGCTATTTGAAGCCCTTGAAGACCATGATGATGTTCAGAATGTTTATGCCAATTTCGATCTGCCCGATGATATGAACATTGAATAACATGACCGTTCTGGGAATAGACCCGGGGCTTCGCAAGACCGGATATGGCATAGTTAGGACTGATAGTGGTCTTTTGAAACATGTTGCCGATGGCATAATCAGTCTCGATAAAATCCCGTCCATTTATGACAGACTAAGCTTTCTTTACGATCAGCTTAATCTTATAATAGAAAAATACTCTCCACAGGTATTGTCTCTTGAAAAAATATTTACTGGAAAGAATGTAAGATCTGCCTTTATGATAGGCGAAGCAAGGGCAATAGCCATACTGAGCGCCAAAAAATCAGGATTGCAGATATTTGAATATACGCCGAGGGAGGTAAAACAGGGTGTCACAGGCTATGGAAATGCTTCAAAGGAAGAGGTAAAAAAGATGGTTAAGCTTATACTTAACCTTAGGGGAGATATAAGAGACGATGCCTCCGATGCTTTAGCACTTGCAATATATTACATAAATGTTTTTAATATTACTGGTAGATTATGATAGCCCATCTAAGAGGACAGCTGATTGTCAAGTCAGCGGACAGAATAATTATTGATGTGGCAGGGGTCGGCTATGAGGTTTTTGTCCCCCTTAAACTGCTTACACAGCTTCCAGATATAAACAAGCCCGTAGCCCTGTTCATTGAAACTATTGTCAGGGAAGATGATATATCTTTATACGGTTTTATAAAGTTGGAAGAAAGGGACACCTTCAGATTGCTAAGAGAGGCAAAGGGTGTGGGTGTCAAGACAGCCTTTTCTCTTCTTTCTTTTTACGAGGCTGACCAGATAATAAATATTATTGTAGAAGAAGATATTAGCTCTCTTCTAGCAGTTCCAGGAATAGGTCGAAAGACAGCCGAAAGAATTATGTTTGAATTAAAGGACAGAGCAAAGAAGATATCCGACAGACCCCACCTCACAAAATCATCACAGATTGAATCCGATGTGGAGCTCGCACTAATATCTCTGGGCTATACGGTCAAAGAGGCTAAAGAGGCAATAGGAAAATCAAAGGCTGAACTTTCTGATACCTTTAGTCTTGAGGATATGATTAAAGTAGCTTTAAAAAAACTTGTTAAAGGCTGATTATGAGAGATGAGATTGTATTGC
>JBEQAF010000005.1:0-40630 GCA_041640455.1 bacterium | reverse complement strand
CCCATGGAGGTTGGTTTTCACGGTGCCCTTCAGAGCGCTGCTGACGGACTAAAGCTTATTGCAAAAGAGATAATAACCCCTAAGGGTGTGGATAAAAAGCTCTTCCCTCTGGCTCCCTATCTGGCATTTTTCCCATCTCTATTAATGTTTGTGGTAATCCCCTTTTCAGACAAGTTTCAGGTAAGGGATCTGAATATTGGGCTTCTTTACTTTTTCAGCATCTCTTGCATATCAACCATCGGTATATTTATGGCAGGATGGGCATCAAACAACAAATACTCTCTCATGGGTGCTGTAAGGTCAATAGCTCAGTCCATAGCCTATGAGATCCCGATTATATTGAGCATTCTTACCATAGTAATAATAACTCAGAGTTTAAAGCTTTCAGAGATAGTATCCTTTCAGTCAAAGGTATGGTTTGTTTTTATCCAGCCCGTAGCATTTATAATTTACATAATTGCGGCTATAGCGGAGCTTAATAGAACCCCTTTTGACATACCAGAGGCTGAATCCGAGCTCGTTGCAGGCTTCCATACGGAGTATTCTGGCATGAGATTCGCCGTATTTTTTATGGCAGAATATACCAATATGTTTTTAGTGTCAGCAATGGCAACAACGCTTTTCCTTGGGGGATGGCGAGGTCCGGTCTTGCCACCGATAGTCTGGTTTTTTATAAAAACGTATGCAGTTGTGTTTTTCATAATATGGGTAAGATGGGCGTTCCCGAGATTAAGACCAGACCAGTTAATGAACTTTTGCTGGAAATTTCTTACCCCTTTAGCGCTAATTAATCTTCTTGTAACCACGTTTATTATGAAACTATTTTAGGGAGAGCCATAAAGATGAAAGCATCTTATTTTCATAAAGTAAATCTAGGGATCAGAACGGTAATAAAAGGGCTTGCTTTATCCCTGTCCTATTTCTTTAAAAAGCCTGTAACCCTGCAGTATCCTCATGAAAAAAAGAAGATAGCAGATAGGTATAAGGGGAGTATAAGATTGAAAAGGAACGAAGAAGGGAATCTCAAATGTATAGCCTGTCTTAGCTGTGAAAAGGTCTGCCCTTCAAATGCAATAAAAATAGAAACTGTTACTCCAGAAGGTTCCAAGAAGAAACAGCTATCAGAATTTTATGTAAATCTGAGTTTATGTATTTACTGCGGGCTTTGTGTGGACAGCTGTCCAGTGGATGCCATTGAGCATTCAAAGGTTTATGAGGTAGCAGAAAGATCAAAGGACAGGTTAATAATCAGGTTAGATACCTTAGGAGATAAAAATGTTTAGTGATGCCGTATTTATTCTGTTCTGGCTTATAATTGTTGTATTTGCCGTTTTGGCTGTATTCTGGCATAAGCCTATCTACAATGCCTTTGCAATGGCATGTTCTATATTTTCCATTGCAGGTATTTATATCTTTCTTGGTTATGAGTTTATAGCCGCATTACAGGTTCTGGTTTATGTGGGTGCCATATCGGTTGCCATAATATTTGTTATTATGCTTTCTCCACCCGTTACAGTTCAGCCAAAGAAAGTAAATAAATACAAGGTGGCTATAGGTGTGATCACGTCTTTTGCCTTTTTTGTTGTGCTCTTTGCTGTGCTTTATGGAAAGTTTAAAGATGCCAGATTTGTGCTTGGAGAGGCACAGGGTACCATAAAACAGGTAGGGTATCTGCTTGCCACAAAGATGGCCGTACCATTTGAGATAATCTCCTTTATACTGCTTGTTGCAATCATGGGCGCCATAGTGTTAGCCAAGAAGGAGGATTAAGATGGCTTCAAGCCTTTTTCCATATCTTTTACTAAGTCTGATTTTAATTTCATTGGGGCTTGTGGGCGTTTTTATCAGAAGAAATCTGGTAATTATGCTCATCTGCATTGAGCTCATATTAAACGGTGTTACCATAAACCTGCTTGCCATAAACAGGTTTGTAGCCAATGGTCATGCCCTGGGACAGGTAATTGCCATATTTATAATAGCTCTCGCCGCTGCTGAGACAACCATAGCATTGGCTCTCATATTCTTGACGTTTAAGCATTACAAAGAGATTGATGCTGAAAAACTTAACGAGTTAAAGGGGTAGATATGAGTCAGAATATACTGCTTACCGTATTAGCTGTTTTTGCGCCCTTTGTTTCCATATTTATAATAGGCATTTTAACAAGAAACCATAAAATGTTATCAGCCTTTGTGGCAATTCTGGCTATTTCCCTATCCACAGTTATTACCTTCTACCTTTACTTTAGCAATATGCAGGGGGTAAAAGCTGAAACCTATTATTTTACATGGCTTGTGACAGATTATTTCAGCCTTAAGTTTGGAGTGCTTTTTGATGCGCTTTCTCTCGGCATGATGATAGTTGTATGTCTGGTAAGCCTGCTGGTGCATATATATTCCTTAGGATATATGCATGGTGAAAAGGGGCTGGCTCGGTTTTATGCATGGCTTTCTCTATTCTCATGGGCAATGCTACTTTTTGTCATATCTCCCACCCTTCTACAGGCATTTTTTGGATGGGAGCTGGTAGGCGCTGCATCGTTTCTTCTTATAGGCTTCTGGTTTCATAAGCCCGAAGCAGCAGCCGCTGCAAAAAAGGCGTTCGTAATGACCAGATTTGGCGATTTCGGTTTTTTTGTTGGGCTTCTTATACTGCTTGTCAGCTTTGGCAATATAGATTTTGGTGTATTAAATCAGCTGGGAAAGTCACCAGCTGTTAACCATAGTCTTCTTACTGCCTGTGCCCTTCTTATATTCATGGGGATTATGGGTAAAAGCGCTCAGTTTCCGCTTCATGCATGGCTACCAGATGCCATGGAAGGTCCTACCCCTGTTTCAGCATTAATCCATGCCGCTACTATGGTTGCCGCAGGCATATATCTTATTGCGAGAGCCTTCGGGTTTTTCAGCTCTTCGCCTTTTGCCATGGAGTTTATAGCCGTGGTTGGAATAATTACCTCCTTTGTAGCAGCCACCATAGCCCTCGTTCAGGACGACGTTAAAAAGGTGATGGCTTACTCCACCATAAGCCAGCTTGGACTTATGGTTTCTGTCTTAGGTGCAGGCGGATATAAGGCAGGTGTGTTTCATCTGTTTTCCCATGCGTTTTTCAAAGCCCTGCTGTTTTTGTGTGCAGGAAGTCTGATACATCATTTCAATACCAATGATATGTGGGAGATGGCAGAGAAGGGCGGCGTAAGGAAGATGAAGATTACGTTGACCACTCTGATTATCGGCTCTCTTGCCCTTGCGGGCATATTCCCCATGGCAGGGTTTTTTAGCAAGGATGCCATAATAGTAGCCTTTGAGCAGAATCATAAAGAGGCTTTTGCCTATCTTACCATGCTGATAAGTTTTATGACCGCCTATTATACCTTCAGGATGATTTTTGTACTGCTTTCTCCAGAACCTGCCCATCATCATGAAAATTGTCATGAAGAGCACGGGCATTCGGAACATCACGGACATGATTCTCCTTATAATATGACTATACCGCTAATAATTCTTGCCGTATTCTCAGTATTTTTCGGCTTTCTTGATACCCCCATGCTGGGCGGCTATTTTGATAAGTTCCTGTTGAACAAGCATGAAGTGGAGCATCTACACTGGGGAGTAATGGTTAAATCAACCATCGTTGCCGTTGCTGGAATAGCCTTTGCCTATATTCAGTTTGCAGGAAAAACAGGGAGAAGAGAAGGGTTTGTAGAAAAGGTAGGGTTTATAAAAAACCTGCTGGTAAACAAATATTACATAGACGATTTTTACTTTCTGCTGGTCAGAGGTTTTGTCATCCCATTTGCAACGGTTCTTAACTGGATTGATAGGAAGATTATAAATGATACAGGGGTTAACGGTACAGGCAATATAGTCATCTACAGCGGCAGATTTGTTTCAAGACTTATGAACGGCATGCTGCAAAGGTATCTCGGAACATCGTTTGCAATTTTGATTTTTATTCTGTTCCTTTGGCAGATAATTTAGAAGGAGGATGCCTTGAATTTCCCAATATTATCTTCAATACTAATAATTCCAACAATAACCGTTGTTCTTATTCTATTCACCAAACCTGAGCAGAAGAACACAATCAGGGTGATCTCTCTAATCGGTACGGGCATAACCTTTCTGCTGTCGGTTTTTCTTATGGTTAGCTATGACAGATCCGCCGGTGGAGTTCAGTTTATGGAGAGCGTAAGCTGGATACCCAGTTATGGCATAAACTATCTTATGGGTGTTGACGGGCTTTCAGTGCCGCTTGTATTTCTGAATGCTCTTGCAATTTTTACCGGTGTTATGGTTTCCTGGCATATAGAGGAGAGAGTAAAAGAGTTTTATGCACTCCTTATCTTCCTCGCCACAGGTGTATTCGGCGTATTTATGACCCTTGATCTTTTCTTTTTTGCCATATTTTATGAAGTGGCTGTTCTTCCCATGTATCTTTTAATAGCCATCTGGGGTTCAGGAAAAAACAGAGAGTATGCGGCTTTCAAGCTTACACTGGTATTATTTTTCGGAAGCGCCTTCGTCATGGGCGGGATTCTTTATTTATACAAAGCTGCAGGACTGAATACCTTCAGCATACTGGAGCTTAAAAAATCAGCCCAGTTCACCACCAATATGCAGTCACTGCTATTTTTGCTCTTTTTTATCGGCTTTGGTAGTATTATACCGTCCTTCCCTATGCATACCTGGTCACCGGAAGGTCATGCCTGCGCTCCTTCAGCGGTAAGCATGCTTCATGCGGGTGTGCTTATGAAGCTCGGCGGATATGGACTTCTCAGGATAGCAATACCTCTTCTTCCAGAAGGGCTTAGAGATTGGGCTTTAGTAATGATGGCGCTTTCTATGTGCAATATTGTATACGGAGCTTTTACCGCCATTGCTCAGGATGATATGAAGTTTATGGTAGGCTTTTCAAGCGTATCACATATGGGGATGGTGCTTTTTGGCATATCCACAATGACCCTGACAGGATTGAACGGTGCAGCCTTTCAGATGTTTGCTCATGGCATAGTAACAGCTCTTTACTTTTCTTCTATAGGCGCCATGTATAATAAAACCCACACAAGAATGATATCAGACCTTGGGGGGATTGCAAACATAATGCCAAGAGCCGCTTTTTTCTTTGCTGTTGCTGGAATGGCAGGGCTCGGTTTGCCTGGCTTTGCTCCTTTTGTGGCAGAGCTTATGGTTTTTATAGCCGGTGTTAAAAAATATCCGCTTTTTGGCATAATATCAGTAATTTCAGTAGTTGTTACAGCTTTTTATATTATCAGATGCATTCAGAGAGTTTATTTTGGGAAAACTAATCCAAAATGGGAAGGGCTTCCAGATGCCACAAATTTTGATGTGGTGCCGCTTGTTATGCTTGTAGCAGCTCTGCTAATATTTGGTATGTTCCCATCACTGGTGCTGGATCTTTTACAGCTTGAGACAAGAAATTTAGTTGCAAAACTTGGGGTCATGTAAGGAGGAACCAAAGTGATATTTTCGTTGCTGCCTGAGATATTTTGTTTCTTAATGTCACTTGTTTTTATAATCTTCTCTCTGAAAAAACAGGACATAAACTTTGAAAGGAAAGCAGGACTAATTCTTAGCTTTATTAACATAGTTCTGGTGTTGCTCACCATCAATCACCAGGGTTTGTATTTCAGCGAGGGGTATAAAATTGATCTTTTTTCCCAGTCCGTTAAACTACTTATCGCCATAGGATTATTTTTTGTTTTCTTTATGGCAGATGAAAGGTCTGAGTCGGCTATAAAAAAGAGCTATCCAGAGTTTCTTTTCTTTCTCACCTCTGCCAACCTTGGTATGTTTATGATGGCAAGCGCTGTTGAGTTTGTGACCCTTTTTCTGTCACTTGAGCTGTCATCCTATTCTATGTTTGTGCTCTCAGGTTTTCTTAAAAACAAAAAAGTTAGTGCTGAAGCAGGTGTTAAATATATTTTCATAGGCGCTGTAGCTTCAGCCATATCCTTATACGGCTACTCGCTGATTTTTGGCTATTATGTGGATTCCTCGCTGCTATCCATGAAGTTTAACTCCATTACTGTCACCAAAGATGTGATGCTTTATATAGGATTTATATTCTTTCTTTCAGCCTTTCTGTTTAAGCTGGCGGTTTTGCCCTTTGCATTCTGGGCTCCCGATGTATATCAGGGTTCAGACACCACTGTAACAACCTATATCGCAACGGTATCAAAGGTTGCTGCTGTTGCGGTACTTCTCAGAATATTTATCTATTTTATCCCCATTTTTGAAAGCATGGAAAAGGTCATGCTCGTTGTAGCAGTAATGACCATGACGCTTGGTAACGTGCTGGCAGTTCAGCAGAAAGATATAAAAAGGCTGCTTGCTTACTCAAGTATAGCTCAGGCTGGATATATGATGGTCGGTATTATAATGATGAATTATAAGGGCGCAGCTGCTACGCTATTTTATGTCTTTTCCTATCTTTTTATGAACTATACCGTATTTCTTGTGGCAGATCAGATTATTAAAGAAAAGGGCGATTCAAGCATAGAGGCATTGAGAGGCTTGAGTCAGAGATCGCCATTGCTGGCTCTGGCAATGCTTCTTGCGCTTCTGTCACTGGGCGGTGTCCCTCCCTTTGTGGGGTTCACAGGCAAATGGTTTATATTCACATCTGCCATAGACAAGGGTTATCTGGGACTCGTTCTAATAGCCTTTTTAAATAGTGTTATTTCGGTATATTACTACCTTCTTGTGGCAAGGCAGGCTTATCTATTTGAGCCCATTGACAAGGAACCTGTTAAAACCAATCTATTTGTTAATTTATACAGCTATGCTGCAATAATTTTTATTATCGCAGCGGGTTTTTATCCCACATTAATGCTTAGCTGGACAGAAAAGGCAATTAAGTTACTTTTGATGTAAAAAAAACTTGACTTTTTTTGGTAGTATTTACTATAAAGTATCATAAGTATATTTGGGGGAGGGTATAAAATTGTTAAACTATCTGCCTATACTTATACTGGGCATAATAGCCTTAGTCTTTGCATGCGGATCATTAATCGTTTCATCATTAATAGGTCAAAAAAAACCGAATGAAGATAAGCTGATGCCCTACGAATGCGGTGTCATCCCTGTGGGTGATGCAAGGGATAGATACCCTGTCAGATACTATATCGTAGCCATGCTTTTTATAGTGTTTGACGTTGAAGCGGCGTTTATGTATCCATGGGCTGTTCTTTACAGAGATCTGGGGCTGTTTGGTTTCGTTGAAATGGGTGTATTCATGCTTATTCTTGTATTAGGGTTAGTATATGTCTGGCAAAAAGGAGCACTCGAATGGGAATAGAAAGCCATTTAGGGATTGTTACAACTAAGCTTGATTTTCTTGTTAACTGGTCGAGAAAAAATTCTCTCTGGCCTATGACATTCGGTCTTGCCTGTTGCGCCCTTGAGATGATGGTAGCAGCCTCTGCAAGACACGATCTGGCAAGGTTTGGCGCAGAGGTGTTCAGAGGCTCACCAAGGCAGTCAGACCTGCTGATAGTGCCCGGCACCCTTACAAAAAAGATGTTACCCTATGTTCTAAGACTCTATAACCAGATGCCAGAACCCAAATGGGTCATAGCTTACGGTGCCTGTGCCTGTACAGGCGGAATATTTAACACTTACAATGTGGTTCAGGGTGTTGATAAATATATTCCGGTTGATGTGTATGTGGCAGGCTGTCCTCCCAAACCGGAAGCATTAGTGCAGGCTATAGTTATGTTGAGAAAGAAGATTGAGAAGGAAACTCTTAAAGATAGGGTTTAGGAGAGCTGATGATGAGAGAAAAGATAAAAGAGATAATAATAGAAAGGTTTAAAGATCAGGTTTCCTTTGATGATAATGCAAAGGATATGCTTACCTTAGAACTGAAAAACAAGGATATGCTGATTAAATTTATGGAATTTATAAAGGAGAATGAGGAGCTTGCCTTTAATCTTATCTCCGATATTACAGCAATAGACTATCAGTACAGAAATCCAAGATTTGTAATGGTTTATCATATATTTTCCATAAAAAACAGTGAAAGGATCAGGATAAAGCTTCCTGTTGGGGAAGGTGAATCAGTTCAGAGCGTGACATCTATCTGGAAGGGGGCGGAATGGCTTGAAAGGGAGGTATATGATATGTTTGGTATCTCCTTTGAAGGTCATCCAGATCTTAGAAGAATTCTTATGAATGAAGATTTTAAATATCATCCACTTAGAAAGGATTTCCCGCTTCAGGGAATTGAGGAGTCTTAAATGAGCGAAAAAAAATTAATGACTCTTAGCATGGGACCGCAACATCCCGCAACCCACGGGGTGCTCAGGGTTATTTTAGAGCTTGATGGTGAGGTTATAGAAAAGGCTATACCGGTTATTGGGCATCTGCACAGAGGTGTTGAAAAGCTTGGTGAAGACAGAACCTATATTCAGAATATAGTATTTTCAGACAGGCTTGATTACACCTCAGCCATGAACAATAATCTTGCCTATGCCCTTGCCTGTGAAAAGCTGTTCGGCATTGAAGTTCCTGAAAGGGCTAAGGTAATCAGGGTAATTATGGCAGAGCTGTCAAGAATTGCGGCACATCTTATCTGGCTTGCAACACATGCTTTAGATATTGGTGCCATGTCACTTTACTTTTATTGCTTCAGGGAGAGAGAAAAAATTCTTGACATGTGGGAGATGGTTTCCGGGCAGAGACTTACCCCTTCCTACATCAGAATAGGTGGACTTTTAAATGATGTGACTGATGATTTTGTTTCTGCGCTCAAAAAGTTTGTTGATGAGTTTGATTTTCACATAGATGAGTATCATACAGTTTTAACAAAAAACCCCATCTGGATAGGCAGGACAAAGGGTGTGGGTTATATTTCAGCAGAAGATGCCATAAACTGGGGGCTCACAGGTCCTGTCTTAAGAGGTTCTGGAGTTAAGTTTGACTTCAGAAAGGCAACACCTTACAGCGGCTATGAAAATTATGAGTTTGACATACCTGTAGGTAGCAAAGGTGATAACTACGACAGGTATCTGGTGAGAATGGAGGAGCTTAGACAGAGCAACAGGATCTTGAAGCAGGCCATAAATATGCTACCCAAAGGTCCTATCAAGGCAGAGGTACCTTTTATAGTTTTTCCTGATAAAGAAAAGGTGCTGAATAATATTGAATCATTAATTATGCAGTTTAAATTAGCTTCAGGAGGGTTTACTGTTCCTAAGGGCGAGGTCTATGCTTCGGTTGAAAATGCAAAGGGCGAGTTTGGGTATTATATAGTCAGTGACGGCACCTCAAAACCTTACAGAATGAGGATAAAATCTTCCTGTTTCATAAATCTGTCAGCTCTGCCTTTTATTATTAAAGGCGCAATGATCGCAGACATAGTGGCAGTAATAGGTAGTATTGATATAGTTTTAGGAGAAATAGACCGTTAATGGGAGATAGATAATGGCAGATAATTTGCATTGCTTTTGGAATAATGAGTTAATTGAGAATAAACCCATAAAATACAAAAACAGTGATGTAAAAGCCATAATTGGGTGGGGTGGACTCCAGCTAAAGGACGGCAATGTAAATATTGTTGAGCTCTGCTATGAGTATTCAAAGGCAGTCCAGAGCTACTCCTGTGGACAGTGTATACCCTGCAGGGCGGGTACAAGGGTTATATATGATCTGTTTGATAAAATGGCAAAAGGTGAAGGAGAAGAGTCTGATCTAAATACTTTGAAAGTTTTGTGCGAAGATATATCCAAGTCATCCATGTGTGAGATTGGTCAGAGCTCTCCAAAGGTTATTGAATATGTGCTCAATAACTTTCAGGAGGAACTGCTAAATTTTATTAGAAGTAAAAAGAAGCTCGGTGAGCCGATTTTTGAATATAAATCAACAGTTACAGCCCCCTGTATGCAGGCATGCCCTATTCATCTTGATATACCTAAATATGTGGAAGAGATTAAATACGGAAGATTTGAGAATGCGCTTGATGTGATCAGAGAAAGGCTTCCCCTCCCTGGTGTTGTCGGTAGGGTTTGTGTGAGACCCTGCGAGTTTAACTGCAGAAGGGGTTTAATTGACGAGCCCATACAGATAAAGCATCTTAAAAGATTTGTGGCAGACTTTGAGCTTGAGAGACAGCTAAAGCCAGCTTTTGAAACAAAAGAGAAGAAAAATATCAAAGTTGCAATAATAGGCGCAGGTCCAGCCGGACTTACCTGTGCCTTTTTTCTTGCAAAGGCAGGATACGATGTAACCATATTCGAAACGCTGCCAGAGCCTGGAGGAATGGCGGCGGTGGGAATACCAGACTACAGACTACCAAGAAACATAATTAGAGGTGAGGCAAAAAATATTGAAGATCTGGGTGTAAAAATAATATATAACAAAAATTTTGGAGTGGATTTTACTGTTGAAGATCTGGAAAAAGAAGGCTTTAAAGGTATATTTGTAGGGCTGGGATGTCATTGTCATAAAAAGATGGATGTGGAGGGTGAAGATCAGTCGCTTGAAGGATATATTCCCGGTGTATATTTTCTTAGATATCTGAATTTAGGTCAGCCCATACCAAAGGGGAAAAAAGTAGTTGTTGTTGGCGGTGGGAATGTTGCTATGGATTGTGTTAGAAGCGCACTAAGGGTTGGCTTTGAAGATGTAAATATAGTTTATAGAAGATCTAAAAAAGAGATGCCTGCCGACTACGTTGAGGTGATGGAGGCAGAGGAAGAGGGTGTAAAGTTTCATATGCTAACTGCACCCAAAAGAATAATCAGCGAGAACGGAAAGGTTAAAGGGCTTGAATGCATAAAGATGGAGCTCGGAGAGCCTGACAAATCGGGTAGAAGAAGCCCCAAGCCGATTCCGGGGTCAGAATATGTAATTGACTGCGATGTGGTGATACCAGCTATAGGACAGGAAGCCGATATGGGATGTTGTGTTGTGGGGATAAAGGGTGTGGAGATCACCAGATGGCAAACCATTGTGGTAGATGAAAACCTGATGAGCACAAGGTCTGGTGTATTCGCAGGTGGAGATTGTGTGCTTGGACCTGATGTGCTTATTAGAGCCTGTGCTCAGGGCAGGCTTGCAGCAATGAAAATAGATCAGTATCTTACCACGGGGAAGGCAGAACAGATTGAAGAAGAGCATATAGAGAAGCTGATGAATGAGCTGAAAGTTTTTAATCCTAAGGAGAATATATCCATACCCGGCGGTGTTAAGATGAGCAAGATAAAACATTTAAGCCCTGAGGAGAGAATTAAAAACTTTGAGGAATATACCAGCGGATATACGCCAGAAGAAGCAATAAGAGAGGCTTCAAGATGTCTTAGATGTTATAGGGTTGTAACATTTGCCCTTCCAAAAGAAGGTAAGGAGTAGCTAATTATGGCTATTATAATTAATGGTAAAGAGATTGAGCTTAAAGGCGAAAAGACCATCCTGAAGGTTGCGAGAGAAAACGGCATTTATATCCCCACGCTCTGCTATCTGGAAAAAGTTCTCCCGATAGGCTCCTGTAGAATCTGTGTTGTCGAGGTTGAGGGCTATGAGAAGCCAGTAACCGCATGTAATACCATAGCCTGCGATGGGATGGTTATTAAGACCGATACGCCGAAGATAAAGGAGATGAGAAGAGATATTCTGAGGTTTATGCTACTAAACCATCCGCTCGACTGTCCTATCTGTGATAAGGCAGGTGAGTGCAAGCTGCAGGATCTGGTATTTGAGTATGAGGTGGCTACCCAGAATTTCAGGATAAACTATCCGAAAAAAGAGTACAGAAGCTATTCGACACCAGCTATAAAGTATCACCCGGATAGATGCGTGGTATGCAGTAGATGTGTGCGTGTTTGTAGAGAGGCTGTGGGAAGAGATGTACTGGATTTAAAAGGAAAGGGTTTTGATGCGAGAGTTGAGGTAGTCAATCCCGATAGATGCATATCCTGTGGAGAATGTCTTGCAGTATGTCCCGTAGGTGCACTAACAGAAAATATTAGCCCAACAAAAGGAAGGATCTGGGAGATAAAAAGGGTCCCCACCGTATGCGGATACTGTGGTGTAGGTTGTAGCCTTGAGCTGAATGTGTTTGAAAATAAAATTATCAAAGTTACTACAAACGAGTATGCAGGACCTAATAAAGGAAGTCTCTGTGTAAAAGGTAGATTTGGCTACGACTTTGTAAATAGCCCGGAAAGGCTTACCAAGCCGCTTGTTAGAAAAAATGGGGAGCTAAAAGAGGCAAGCTGGGATGAGGCTTTAAATTTAGTGGCATCAAAATTTTCTGAGATAAAATCAAAATATGGTGCCGATAGCATAGCAGGGCTCACATCGGCAAGATGTACCAACGAAGACAACTACGTTTTTCAAAAATTTATAAGGGCAGTCATAGGTACCAATAATGTAGATCACTGTGCCCGCCTTTGACACTCCTCCACTGTAGCCGGTCTGGCTACAACCCTTGGTTCAGGTGCAATGACAAATACTATAGGAGATCTTGCTGAGGCTGATGTTATTCTTGTTACAGGAAGCAATACCACTGAGACCCATCCTGTTATCGGAATGAGGTTAAGGCAGGCGGCAAGATACAAAGGCAAAAAAATTATTGTGGTTGATCCGAGAAAAATAGACCTTACAGAGGAGGCAACCCTTTTCCTTCAGCCAAAACCTGGATTCGATTCGGCATGGCTGAACGGAATGGCTCATATAATTATTAAGGAAGGGCTCTACAACAAAGAGTTTGTAGAAAAATATACAGAAGGCTTTGAAAACGTTAAAGAGGCAGTGGAAAAGTTCACTCCTGAGTATGTGGAGGAGCTTACTGGTATAAAGAAGGAAGATCTAATAAAGGCGGCAAAGATGTATGCCACCGCAAAAAAAGCAGCAATCATATACTGTATGGGCATTACCCAGCATTCAAAAGGGACTGATAATGTTAAGGCAATATCAAACCTTGCTCTCATATGCAGACATTTAGGTAAAGAAGGAACAGGGGTAAACCCCTTAAGGGGACAGAACAATGTTCAGGGCGCCTGCGACATGGGCGGACTTCCTAATGTATATCCTGGATATCAGAATGTGACCGTTCAGGCAAACAAAGAAAAGTTTGAAAGCTTCTGGAACGCTAAGCTATCAGACAAAGTGGGACTAACAGTTGTGGAGATGAGCCACGCTGCACTGGAAGGTAGTTTAAAAGCTCTCTACATAATGGGTGAGAATCCGCTTATTACCGACCCGGATCTGGAGCATGTGGAAGAGGCATTTAAAAAATTAGAGTTTCTGGTAGTTCAAGATATATTCCTTACAGAAACAGCCAGGTTAGCCCATGTGGTACTGCCTGCGGCTTCTTTTGCAGAGAAAGACGGTACTGTTGCCAACACGGAAAGAAGGGTTCAGCTTATGAGAAAGGCTGTTGAATCTCCCGGCGAGGCTAAGCAGGACTGGTGGATAGTGGCAGAAATAGCAAAAAGAATGGGCTATCCAATGGAGTATGCCAGTGCCGAAGAGATATTTGAAGAGATTAGAAAGGTTACTCCTCAGTATGCAGGAATTACCTATAAAAGGCTGGGGCTTACGGGTATTCACTGGCCATGCCCAACGGAAGATCATCCGGGCACACCTATCCTTCACAGAGATGGAAAGATAACAAGAGGGAAGGGGCTGCTTGTGGGCATTCAGTTTAGACAACCTGCAGAAAGCCCTGATAAAGAGTATCCATTTATTCTTACTACAGGTAGGGACTATTATCAGTATCATTCTGGCACCATGACAAGAAAAGCCTGGATTCTAAATAACTACTGTCCCGAGAGCTTTGCAGAAATAAACCCTGAAGATGCAAAGGCATTGAACCTTACCGATGGAGACTGGGTAAAGATAACAAGCAGAAGAGGACATGTTATAGTGAGAGTTAAATATGCCGATAGGGTGCCCAAAGGGGTAATATTTAAAAGATTTCATTTTGCCGAAGCAGCTATAAATAAACTTACCAATCCGATACTGGATCCCGAATCGAAGATACCGGAGTTTAAGGTAAGCGCTGTCAGGATTGAAAAGTTTGAAAAGGGGAAGGCTATATGATAGATACAGGGCTCATCTTATTTAACTTAATAAAGATAGTAATAGTCTTTGCCTGCGTTATGCTGTGTGTTGCCTACCTTACCTGGATTGAAAGAAAAGTGCTTGGTCATATGCAGATAAGAATCGGACCCTATTATGCTGGGTGGCATGGGCTTCTTCAGCCTATTGCAGACGGTGTAAAGCTCTTTTTCAAGGAAGACATACTTCCCAGAAATGCCAATAAGGTTCTATTTGTGCTGGCTCCTATGATAAGCATCGTACCAGCGCTTATGAGCTTTGCTGTGATCCCCTTTGGTGATAAGACCACCTTTTTTGGCATTCTGAAAGAACCGGTACCTATGAGGATAACTGAGCTTAATATCGGAATTTTATATATCTTTGCCCTCGCTGGGCTGGGCTCTTACGGGGTTATATTTGGCGGCTGGGCTGCAAATAACAAATATGCTCTCATGGGAGCTTTAAGAGGTGCCGCACAGACAGTAAGTTATGAGCTTGCGCTGACTCTATCTGTTTTGGGTGTGGTATTAATCTCCGGCTCGCTGAACCTTGTTGAGATTGTAGATAAGCAGAAGCATATGTGGAACATTGTATATCAGCCAGTGGGCTTTCTACTTTATGTAATCTGTGCAGTGGCAGAGCTAAACAGAACTCCCTTTGATATGCCTGAGGCTGAGTCTGAGCTTGTTGCAGGATTTCATACAGACTACAGTAGTATGAAGTTTGCTATGTTCTTTATGGCGGAGTATGCAAACATGATAACCATAGCAAGCCTTGCCACCACATTGTTCCTTGGTGGCTGGCATGGACCGTTCTTCCCGCCTTTAATATGGTTTATGATTAAGGTATTCTGCATAATTTTCTTTTTTATCTGGCTAAGAGCAAGCTTCCCGAGAGTCAGATATGATCAGCTTATGAAGTTTGGATGGAAGATACTTGTTCCCATCGCACTGTTAAATATATTTATTACCTCTTTAGTAATGCTATTTGTATAAAAGGTGGAGAGTATGATTAAACCTCTGGTTAAAGGATTAGCATTTTTTCTTAAATATCTTTTTAGCAAGCCCATAACCGTGTTCTATCCAGAAGAGAAGGTAGGCTCATTTCCCCGTTATAGAGGTTTACACATTATCAGAAGAAAGCCTGACGGCAGTATAAGATGTGTAGCCTGCGGGCTTTGTGAGGCTATCTGCCCAGCCAAGGTTATCAAGATAGAAATTGGAGAGCTTGAAGATGGAATGAGATATCCAAAGCGCTATCAGCTTGACGGATACAGATGCATATACTGCGGGCTCTGTCAGGAAGCCTGTCCGGTTAACGCTATTATTCTTACTCCTGAATATGAAAATGCAAGATATAAAAAAGAAGAGCTTATGCTTGACAGGGACACATTGCTTAAAAGAGGAGACGAGGTAAAACTATGATAACAACCTATATATCATATATCTTTTCGCTATTAGCTATTGTATTTGCCTTATCAACGATCTTCCAGAGGAATCCGGTATATAGTGCCGCCTCGCTGATAGTGGTTATGATAGCCCTTGCGGTCAATTATCTTATACTAAATGCGGAGTTTATCGCAGCCATTCAGGTAATTGTATATGCAGGTGCAATTATGGTTTTGTTCGTATTCGTTGTAATGTTGTTGAACATAAAAGAGGTTACCAAAAAATCAGAGCAGCTTTCAAAAGGAAGGCTATTCGGTATAATACTTTCAGTACTCTTCGGTATTCAACTAATTGTAGTAGCCCTTTCTGCTAAAACTATCATTACAAAGGGTGATATATTAAAGTATGCAGGCATGGATTCAACCAGAATAATTGGAAAGGTGCTGTTTTCCGATTATTTACTTCCCTTTGAGGTTGTTTCCATTGTTCTTATTGTGGGAATAATTGGTGCTGTAGTTTTAGCTAAAAGCAAGGAGTAGCAGGAGGAGAGATGGATTTTCAAATTTATGTTGGAATAATTCTGTTTCTGATCGGTACATTGGGATTTGTGATCCGAAGAAATATTATTGTTTGTTTTATGTGCATTGAGCTGATGTTGAACTCAGTAAATCTTATTTTTGTCACCTATTCGCACCAATTAAAGTCGGCAATCGGACTTATGTATGCTTTTATAATTATGGCAGTAGCTGCTGCAGAGGTTGCCATAGGACTCGCAATTATAATTATGATTCACAGGCTTAAAAATACTGTAGATATGGATCAACTTAATATTTTAAAGGGTTAGGGGAGAGGAATATGTTTAATTATATAGCAGCTATACCATTATTTCCAGCTATCGGCGCATTAATTAATGGCATATTGGGCACAAGATTTCCCAAGAGCCTGGTTCATATAATAGCTCTCACAGCCATCGGCTCATCCTTCGCCCTGTCGGTTAAAGCTTTTTTTCAGCTCCTATCCCTGCCACCTGACCAGAGAATAATAGAAGTTACCCTGTATCAGTGGATGGCTTCAGGAGACTTTTCCATAGATGTGGCTTTTCTACTGGATCCGCTAAGTGCGGTAATGCTTTTGGTAGTAACCGGTGTGGGGTTTCTGATTCATATATACTCAACCGGCTATATGCACCATGACCCATCTTACTCAAGATTTTTTACCTATCTGAATCTTTTCGTATTTGCCATGCTTCTGCTTGTAATGGGAAATAACTTCCTGATGATGTTTGTGGGCTGGGAAGGAGTGGGGCTCTGCTCATACCTGCTTATCGGATTCTGGTTTGATGACCATGCAAATGCAAGTGCGGGTAAAAAAGCCTTTGTAGTAAACAGGGTTGGAGACTTTGGCTTTATACTTGGTATGTTCATGATATTTATAATTTTTGGGAGTTTGAAATACAGCGATGTTTTTAGCAGGGCAGAAAGCCTGCTCCCCTATGGCGGTATCATGGCAACAGCCATTACATTACTGCTTTTTGTTGGGGCTACTGGAAAATCTGCTCAGATTCCATTGTATGTATGGTTACCAGATGCTATGGCTGGACCAACTCCTGTATCGGCACTTATACATGCGGCAACAATGGTAACGGCTGGTGTTTATATGATAGCCCGTTGCAATGTTCTTTATTCTCTTGCACCTTTCTCACTTGGTGTTGTGGCAACAATCGGCGCCTTGACAGCCATATTTGCTGCCTCCATGGGGCTTGTTCAGAGAGATATTAAAAAGGTGCTGGCATACTCCACAATAAGCCAGCTTGGATATATGTTTTTAGGCGTAGGTGTTGCGGCTTACTCAGCCGGCGTGTTTCACTTGATGACCCATGCTTTCTTTAAAGCTTTGCTCTTTCTTGGCGCAGGTAGTGTTATTCATGCCATGGGCGGAGAGCAGGATATTATGAATATGGGTGGTCTGAGAAAGCACATACCAAAAACGTTTCTTACCTTTCTTATCGGCACACTTGCCATAGCTGGAACACCGGGACTCGCCGGCTTTTTCAGTAAAGACGAGATATTATGGCAGGCTTTTTCGAGCCCCCATGGGCATCCGCTTCTTTGGGCAGTGGCAGCTGTAGCAGCAGGAATGACATCTTTCTACATGTTCAGGCTTACCTTTCTGACCTTTTTCGGAAAGGAGAGAATGGATGAACACACAAAACATCATATACACGAGTCACCAAACTCAATGGTAATACCGCTCATGATTCTGGCAATACTCTCTGTTTTGGGTGGTTATGTGGGAGTTCCTGAGGCGCTGGGTGGAAGTAACCATTTCCACCATTTTCTGGATCCTATCATTAAAAAAGTTGGAAAGGCAGAGCCACATCATTACTCCCATGCGCTTGAGTACGGTTTGATGCTCACATCTGTTGCGATTGCAGTAGTTGGGTTTATACTGGCATATACCATGTATATAAGAAGACCTGATCTGCCTGAAAGGCTTGCAAATAATTTTCAAGGTCTATATAAGCTTCTTTTCAACAAATATTATGTGGACGAGATATACGAGTTTATATTCGTAAAGGGGTGTAAGAATCTTGGAACCCTTTTATGGCTTAAGTTTGATGTGCCAGTTATTGATGGTATTGTAAACGGAGTCGGAAAGGTGACCATGTATCTCGGAGAAAATGTAAGAAAGATTCAGACAGGATACATTCAACACTATATAGTGGGCATACTTATAGGTGTTGTTGTAGTTCTTGGCATATTTATCTTTTAAAGGGGTTACAATATGGAGCAGATTCCAATTCTTTCAATAGTTACCTTCTTCCCGCTAATAGGAGTGATAATACTTCTAATGATAGACAGGGAAAACTATGGAGTTCAGAAAGGCATAGCCTTTATAGTAACCCTGATAAATTTCTTTATATCTCTTTATGTGCTATACCATTTTAAAGAAGATACCGCCTCAATGCAGTTTGTAGAAAGCTATCCATGGATTGAAAAGCTGGGTATATACTATTTTGTAGGGATTGACGGTATCTCGGTACTGCTTTTTATGCTGACCACGTTTCTTTGTCCTATCTGTATTCTCTGCTCCTGGACATACATTGAAAAGCATGTAAGAGAGTTTCTTATAGCCATGCTTTTTCTTGAGGTTGGAATGCTGGGAGCTTTTATTGCGCTGGATCTTTTCCTTTTCTATATATTCTGGGAGCTTATGCTTATCCCCATGTACTTTATTATAGGTGTTTGGGGTGGAAAGAGGAGGATCTATGCGGCAATAAAGTTTGTTCTTTACACCCTGTTCGGCTCAGTGCTAATGCTTATTGCCATTCTGGTGCTATACTTCTATGTGGGCAGCAAAACAGGCGTTTATACCTTTAATCTGCTTAAACTTTATGAGACACTGGCTCCATATGAGGTTCAGGTATGGCTGTTTGCGGCATTTGCACTGTCCTTTGCCATAAAGGTCCCCATGTTCCCACTACATACCTGGTTACCAGATGCCCATGTGGAAGCGCCCACTGCTGGAAGTGTTATCCTTGCTGGTGTGCTTCTCAAGATGGGTACTTACGGTTTTATAAGGTTTGCTATGGGGCTTTTTCCCCACGCCACACAGGCAGCCACTCCCCTGTTTGTCACACTTTCTATTATAGGTATTATATATGGTGCTCTGGTTGCCATGATGCAACCGGATGTTAAGAAGCTGGTTGCCTACTCGTCTGTTAGCCACCTTGGCGCTGTTATGCTCGGACTTTTCAGTCTCAACTCCCAGGGGATAGAGGGGGGCATCTATCAGATGCTTAACCATGGATTATCTACAGGTGCTCTCTTTATTATGATAGGTATGCTCTATGAAAGAAGGCATACAAGACTTATAGAGGACTTTGGAGGGCTTACAAAGGCAGTTCCTATATTTGCTGTATTTTTTATGATCGTTACCCTATCATCAATAGGACTGCCAGGTCTCAACGGCTTTATTGGTGAGTTTCTCATATTTATGGGTGCATTCAAGGCTAACAAGCTCTGGGCTGTGTTTGCTGCATCAAGTGTTATTTTATCCGCCGCATATATGCTCTGGATGTTCCAGAGGGTAATGTTTGGTCCTATAACAAAGGAAGAGAATAAAAATATAAAGGATCTTAACCTGAGAGAGATAAGCCTTATGGTTCCTGTTATACTACTTTTTTTTGTGATGGGTATATTCCCCAATTACTTCTTAAACAAGATGCACACATCAGTTAACAGCTTTATTGACAGGTATAACAAAAGCATTGCCATAACCACATCTCAGCTTGAAAAGCAAGGCATCATTAAGGGAGGAGAGTAATGACTGAGCTTAACATAAATTTCTGGACAATTGCCCCCCAGATAGTTTTAACTATATTTGGCTTTCTGCTGATGCTAATAGGTTCAGCCACAAGATCAAAAAACTTCGGCAATCTTCATCTTATAGCTGTATTTGGCTTTTTGCTTGCCCTTGTGGCAAACATATATACTATGGGAAACAGACAGCTCGGCTTCTCCAACATGGTTATGGTCGATGATCTCTCAACTTATTTTAATATAATTTTCTTCATATCGGGTATCATAGTCAGCTTTGTATCAGAAGGCTACATTGACGGGAAAATAAAACACAAGGGTGAATATTATGCGTTAATAACCTTCTCTGTGTTAGGGATGACCTTTATATCCTCATCTCTTGATTTTATCATGCTCTTTCTTGGGCTGGAGATCATGTCCTTTTCAGTATATGTGCTGGCAGGTATGTTTAAAAAGGATATCAGGTCTGCCGAATCGGCTTTAAAATATTTTCTTCTTGGCTCCTTTTCAACTGCCATTTTTCTTCTAGGTATTGCATTACTTTATGGTGCTTTTGGCACCACCAATTTTGCCTATATGCTACAGACCTATACAAAATATTTTGAGACCGAAAAGAGTATAAACCTTATAGCAGGCTCTTCTCTGGTTCTTACAGGGATTATTTTTAAGATAGCGGTAGTGCCCTTTCATATGTGGACTCCTGATGTTTATGACGGCGCTCCAACCTCTGTTACAGCCTTTATGGCAACTGCTGTTAAGGCTTCGGCTTTTCTGATGCTTATAAGGGTATATCTGATAGGACTGCGCCCGCTTGTTTTTGACGTAGCAGGCGTTATAGCCATACTTGCAATTATTACTATGACCGTCGGTAATCTATCGGCACTACCACAAAAAAATATAAAAAGGATGCTTGCCTATTCAAGTATTGCCCATGCAGGATATATGCTGGTAGGTTTTGTTGCCCTCAATCAGATCTCTCTATCTGCCATAATGTTTTATCTATTCTCCTATGTATTTATGAATGTAGGAGCATTTACCATATGCTCTCTCTTTGAGAAAGAGGGGGTCGGCTGTGAGCTTTCAGATCTTTCTGGCAAGGGTTTCAAGCACCCCTTTCTGGGGCTTATGACCGTTATATTTATGTTCTCTATGGCAGGTGTTCCGCCAACAGCAGGATTTATTGGTAAGTTTTATATATTTACAGGCGCCATTCAGTCTGGCTATGTCTCACTGGCTATAATTGGTGTTCTTAACTCTGCCATTTCGGCATATTATTATCTCAGGGTGCTTGTTTACATGTTTTTTAAGGACTACGAAGGCGGAGTCAGCCCAAATGTCCTGTATCCCTCTACAGCAATCGGGCTGGTTTTGTCAGCAGTGGGAGTATTAGCCCTCGGGGTAATTCCTGGATTTTTGTTTAATGCCGCAACACAGGCATTTACCTTTTTATTTTAATTTTAAATCTTTTGGTATATTATAGCTTAAGTAGCTTATCCGTTAGCGGTAATTTTATGGAAAAATTTATAGTGGATTTTTTGCCAGATCAAAAGTCCTGTGAGGTTGAGAGGGGCACTTCTCTATTAAAAGCAGCTCATTTAGCTGGTGCACATATTAACGCATCTTGCGGTGGCATAGGCACATGCGGTCAATGTAAAGTTTTTATTGAAAAAGGCGAATACAGCTCCAGAAGATCAGAAAAGCTCACTGATGAGGAATGGGAGAAAGGCTATAGACTCGCATGCCAGACTGAAGTTCAGGGAAATCTTGTAGTTAAAATACCACCAGAATCAAAACTTGATAGATCTGTCCTAAAAAGAAAGGAAAAAGGTGCAGAAATAGAGAGCTTCGGACTTACTGCTAAAAAGTTACAGGTCGAGGAGGTCTTTGATTCCTTACCCGTTGTGGTTAAAAAATATATAGAGCTTCAGAAACCTACCATAGAAAGTAATATGTCAGATCTGCAGAGAATAATTCAGTCTCTTAAGAAATACTATGACTATGAATACATAGATGTGGATTTTAAGTCCATAAAATATATTCCCGATGCGCTCAGGCATAGTGACTGGAAGGCAACGGTTATTCTTCAGGAGCGAGATGGCATGCCTCCCAAAATAATCGGTGTTGAAGAGGGGAATAGTACTGACAAACATTATGGTATAGCTGTTGATATAGGAACCACTACTTTATACGTTCAGTTACTAGACCTGAATAGTAGAGAGATAATAGGAGAGGCATCGGATTACAACCCTCAGATAAGCTATGGTGAGGATGTAATAACAAGAATTCTTTACGCTATTAAAGGAGATGGCTTAAAAACCCTTCAAGAAGTGCTGATAAATGTGTTGAATAGACTAATAGATGAAGTAATTGCAGAAGCTAAGATAGAAAAAAAATACATATCTTCCATAGTTACTGCTGGTAACACTACCATGACCCATCTATTATTGGGGCTTAACCCCAGATATATTCGAGAGGCGCCCTATGTGCCTGTGGCTAATTTCTTTCCTTTCCTTAGGGCAAAAAATCTTGGTTTTAATCTCCCAGAACATACAGTGCTTTATGCCATGCCAAATATAGCAAGCTACGTGGGCGGAGATATAGTCTCAGGAGTTATAGCCTGTGGGATGAATCTCTCGTCTGAACTTGTGCTATTTATTGATGTGGGCACTAACGGAGAGATTGTACTGGGAAATCAGGAGTGGATGGTCACAGCATCCTGTTCAGCAGGCCCCGCCTTTGAAGGAGGAGGAGTCAAATATGGCATGAGAGCCACAAGAGGCGCCATAGATAATGTGGAGATAGATCCAGAAAGCTATGAACCCTCCATCCATACAATAGGAAATTTAAAGCCCAAAGGCATATGTGGTTCTGGCATGATTGTGCTGCTGGCAGAGCTTTTTACGAAGGGGCTTATAACGCCTAACGGCAAATTTAATAGAAACATCAAAACAGATAGAATAAGAGAAGGTGACAGTGGCTTTGAATATGTGCTGGCGTGGAAACATGAGACCCAGACAGGGGTCGACTTATCAATCAGCGAGGTTGACATAGATAACATTATAAGAACTAAGGGTGCCATCTATGCGGGTTGCGCTGTTCTTCTGAAAAGTGTAGGGCTTGATTTTTCAGATATTGACAAATTTATTATTGCCGGCGGGTTCGGTAGCTTCATAAACATTGAAAAATCAATTATAATAGGGCTACTTCCTGAAATAGCACCAGAAAAGTTTCTCTATGTGGGGAACAGCTCCCTTGCAGGCGCAAGAATCTGTTCTTTTTCCAAAGATAAGTTGATAGAGGCTGAAAGATGTGCTAATATGATGACTAATTTTGAGCTCAGCACATACCCCACTTTTATGGAAGAGTATGTAGCGGCATTGTTTCTGCCTCATACAGATATAAATAAATTTCCCAATGTTATGAGCAGGGTTAAAAGGAGTTAAGATGGCTTTTTTTGTAGCAATGGCAGGTAAAGGCGGAACTGGAAAGACAACTGTGGCTGGTCTTATTGTGAGAAGCCTTTTAAATAAAGGTAAGGGTCCCATTCTTGCGGTTGATGCCGATGCCAACTGCAATCTGAACGAGGTACTGGGGGTTAAGATTGAAGAAACAATCGGGAGAATCCGTGAGGAAGTACTCAACGTTCCTCAGGGGATGACCAAAGATGCTTATATAGGTTACAGAGTTCAGCAGGCACTGGTGGAGAGCAATGGATTTGATCTGATAGCTATGGGCAGGCCTGAAGGCGCAGGTTGTTACTGCTATGCCAACGTGCTCTGTAAAAAATATGTGGACATACTGGCAGAAAACTATAAATATGTGATTATTGATAATGAAGCAGGGCTTGAGCATATGAGTAGAAGAACTACTCATGGGGCTGATCTCATGGTTATAGTTACCGATGCCTCGTTAAGAGGGATTATAACAGCTTCAAGAATAAGAGACCTTGCTGAAGAGCTTAAGCTTAAGATAGATAAAACAGTAATTATAATAAATCGAGTAGAAGGAGAGCTTTCGGAAGAAACCCTTGAAGAAATAAAAAAAACCAGATTAGAATTAGGTTGCATTTTACCTGCCGATGATGATATAAAAAGGTTTGACGAAATGGGTATTACTACGTTAAAATTAGCCAGTGATAATAAGGTAGTTAAAATAATCGATGATTTTGTAGACAGATATATAAAATAAGAAAGGAGAGGGGGAGTTATGGCTTTTAAAGAACCAGTTGAAAAGTACAGTAACAGTGTGGTTGAAGTTGATGTCTCCGGCGTAAAAGTAGGTGGCCAGTCAGTACTTTCCGGTATCTACACCTTTGATGGTCCCGTACCGAATCCGCCAAAGATAGCCATGGAGGTTATTGACACACAACCAGAAGAGTGGCCTCAGCCACTGATTGATGCATTGGGTGATGTTTATTCAGATCCGGTAAAATGGGCTCTTAAATGTCAGAATGAATATAAAGCAGATATGATCTGCTTAAGTCTTTTAAGCGCCGATCCTAATGGGATGAATCGTCCTGCCGATGAGGTCGCAAAAACAGCCAGGGCAGTACTGGACGCAATAAACGTTCCGCTCATTGTTTATGGTTGTCTTAATAGTGAAAAAGATGGGGAAGTAATGAAAGCTGTGCAGGAAGCCTGCCATGGAAAAGTAATACTTGTCGGTCCTGCAGATGATGAAAATTACAAACAGATAGGTGCAGCATCCTTAGGATATGGGAATAAGGTTGCCGCCCAGTCACCCATTGATGTAAACCTCGCAAAACAGCTAAATATCTTGCTTGGAAATCTTGGTGTTCCCATGGAGTCAATAATAATAGACCCAACAACAGGTGGTCTTGGTTACGGTATAGAATATACTTTCTCAGTAATGCAGAGGATCAGACTTGCTGCGCTGGCACAGGGTGATGATAAGCTAAAATCACCTATCATCAGTATGATTGGAAAAGAGGCATGGAAAGCAAGGGAGGCAAAGATATCTGCCTCCGAAGAGCCGAGCTTTGGTGACCTCACAACAAGAGGAATTTTATGGGAAGCGATTACAGCAATTAATCTGCTTGCAGCAGGCTCTGATATACTGGTGCTAAGGCATCCTGAATCCGTTAAGCTTTTAAGAAATATACTTAATGAATTTTTTAGTTAATTAAAGTGGGGAGGATAAATATATGTCAAAGATTATTGCATCAGCAGCAATAAGAGGTGCCCATGCCATTTATGACAGAGTAATGGGCAAATATGAAGAAGCACTATCAAAGTTTGGTCCAGACAAGGAAGTTAAACTTCCCAATACAGGTTACTATCTTCCTGTAATTTATGGTCTTCTGGGTATACCAGTAAAAACACTGGGAGATATGAAGCAGGTACTGGACAAATGTAAAGACCTTCTGCCACCCTTTGTGGATGAGAAGGTATGGGTTCCCTATCTTGGGCATACCCTTGATGCAGGAGCAGCCACATTGTTCCTCTATGAAATTGAAGAGTCTCTTAAATATCTTCAGGATCCAGTGCCCTATTTTATAGCTGAAGACTGTGATGAGGATCATCTCTGGCTTGGCGCTGCAGACGATATTATATTGAGAAAAAGAGGCGTTGAGTTTGTTGATGGTACAGCTCCTGGCTTTGCCGCAGTAGTTGGCGAGGCACCAAACGTTGAGACAGCAGTAAAGCTTGCCAAACAGCTTATTGATAAAAGCCTCTACGTATTTATGGGTGGTGGTAAGTTTGCTGAGCAGCTTAAAGAGGCAGGTATGCAGCTTGGCTGGAGTACAAGGCTTGTTCCTTTTGGTGAAGATGTATCAGCTCACATATTCTCGCTTGGTTTTGCTACAAGGGCAGCCCTTGCATTTGGTGGTATCAAACCTGGTGATTATAAAAACGTTCTTCTTTATAACAAAAACAGAGTTTTTGCTTTCGTCCTCGCTTTAGGTCCTGTGACGGATGAAAAATATGCTGCTGCGGCAGGTGCTATAAACTACGGATTCCCTGCTATAGCAGAAACAGATATACCACAGATACTGCCAACAGGTATCTGTACTTATGAACATGTGGTAAGTAACGTGCCGCTCGATGAGATAGTTGATAAATGTGTTGAGGTAAGAGGACTTAAAGTTACTGTAACTAAAATTGATATACCAGTCTCATACGGACCAGCCTATGAAGGCGAAAGAGTTAAGAAAGAAAACATGAGACTTGAGATGGGCGGACCAAAATCCTTTGGCTTTGAGTTTTGTAAAATGAAGGATATGGAAGAGGTTAAGGATGGTCATATAGAAGTTATCGGACCGGACATCGACCAGCTACCTGAAGGAGCTACAGTTCCCATCGCTATCTGGCTTGAGGTAGCAGGAAGAAAGATGCAGGAAGATTTTGAACCTATTCTTGAGAGACAGTTTCACCATCTTTTAAACCAGGCAGAGGGTGTACTGCATATAGGTCAGAGAGACATAATCTGGATGAGGATTACTAAAAAGGCTTTTGAAAGCGGGTTCAGACTTAAACATCTTGGAACTATTCTGCATGCAAAGCTTCATAATGATTTTGGTAACATACTTGACAAGATTCAGGTAAAGATATATACAGAGCCTGATAAGGTAAAGGAGCTGCTTGAAGAGGCAAGGAGAACATATAGAAAAAGAGAAGAGAGAATGGCAGGTCTGGCAGATGAGAGTGTGGATACCTTTTATTCCTGTACACTATGTCAGTCCTTTGCACCAACCCATGTATGTGTAGTAACTCCAGAAAGACCCGGTCTGTGTGGTGCATATAACTGGCTTGACTGTCGTGCAGCATTCGAGATTAATCCCACAGGTCCGAACCAGCCCATACCTAAAGGAAACGTCATCGACGAAACTGTAGGTCAGTGGGATACAGTTAATCAGTTTGTATATGAAAAGTCTGGAAATGCCATAGAAAGATTTAGCGCCTACTCAATACTTCAGGATCCCATGACATCCTGTGGCTGCTTTGAAGCCATCGTAGTAATACTACCTCTTACACAGGGGTTTATGGTAGTAGATAGAGACTACAATGCCATGACTCCATGCGGAATGACCTTCTCTACTTTAGCAGGTCAGGTAGGTGGAGGAGCTCAGACACCAGGCTTTGTAGGTATTTCAAGGCAGTTTGTGCTCAGCAAAAAGTTCCTTCTTGCAGAGGGTGGTCTTAACAGGGTAGTGTGGATGCCAAAAGCTCTTAAAGAGTTCCTTAAGGAGGGTATCGAGAAGAGGGCGGCAGAGCTCGGACTTGAAGATTTTTATAACAAGATAGCCGATGAAACCTGCGCTACTACTGAAGAAGAGCTGATGGAATTCCTGCAAAAGGTTAACCATCCAGTATTGACAATGGATCCATTAATGTAAAAAAACTGAAAGGAGAAAAAATATGGGACTCACAGGTATACAAATATATAAACTACTTCCACAAACAAACTGTAAGGACTGTGGTGAGCCAACCTGTCTTGCCTTTGCTATGAAGCTGGCAGCAGGAAAGGCAGACATAAGCCTCTGCCCTTATGTATCAGAAGAATCAAAAGCAAAGCTGTCAGAGGCAACTGCACCACCTATCAGAGAGTTTACCATAGGCACAGGTGATGGTATGGTAAAGGTGGGTGGCGAAACGGTTATGTTCAGACATGAGAAAACCTTTTTTAATCCAACACCTATTGCAGTGATGGTAAAAGATTCAGAGTCAGATGATGCAATCTCCGCCAAGCTTTCAAAAATTTCATCTATCTGTTTTGAAAGAGTTGGCAAAAAGCTCTGTGTAGATATGGTTTTCGCAAAAAATGAGGCAGATGGAGCAAAATTTATGGCTCTACTGGATAAGGTAGCTGCAACTAACAAGCCTTTTGTGATTGCATCCGATAATCTTGAAACACTGAAACAGGCGGCAGAGAAATACAAAGACAAAAAACCTATGCTTTATGCGGCAACCCTTGCAAATGCTGATGCAATAGCAGAGATTGCAAAGGCAACAGGACTTTCAGTGGTTGCTAAAGGTAATGGTCTTGATGAGGTTTCACAGGTTACTTCTAAGCTGCTTGCAGCTGGTGTTAAGGATATTGCTATAGATTCAACACCGAAAAATTTTAAGGATGCGCTTAAAGACAACGTATTTGCAAGAAGGGCATCAATAAAACAGAAAGTAAAAGAGGTTGGATTCCCAACTTTTAATGTGATTAGCGACTATGCTAAAGATGGGATGATGGAAGCAGTGATAGCATCAGGGCTTATTGCACAGTATGCAGGAATAGTAGTCATATCTGAACCAGATCCAGCAAAGATACTGCCTATAACCGTATCAAGAATGAATGTGTTTACAGATCCTCAGAGACCTATGGTTGTTGAGCAGGGTATCTATCCGATCAATAATCCTGACGAGAATTCGCCAGTTATTATTACCGTTAACTTTGCTCTTACTTACTTTATTGTATCTGCCGAGATTGAGGCAAGTAGAGTTCCTTGCTGGCTAATGATAATGGATACAGAGGGGCTTTCAGTTCTCACAGCATGGTCAGCAGGCAAGTTTGTTGCCGATGCTATGGCAATCTATGTGAAAAAGACCGATATAACCCAGAAGGTAAAGCATAGAAAGATTATCATTCCTGGTTATGTGGCACAGCTTTCAGGTGAGTTTCAGGAAGAGTTAGGTGAAGGCTGGGAGGTGCAGATCGGTCCGAGGGAAGCGGCAGATCTGCCCAAATTCTTAAAAATGTGGAAGCTATAAAATAAAAGGGGGGAGGGAATAATGTCTCAAAAAAAGGTATACACTATTGCTGAAAGCATCAACATTATGTCGAAAACCATTGGTCCAGCTATCAGAGAGAAGAATAAGGCTCCTATCCAGAAAATGGCTGTGGAAGAGACAGAAGCGGGTGCCGATTATTTAGATCTCAATCTTGGTCCTGCAAGAAAAGCAGGTGATGAGATGATGGAATGGCTTGTCAAGACTGTGGAAGAGGTTACAGATCTACCTTTATTTTTAGATACAACAAATCCTGTGGCTATTGAAGCAGGAATCAAAGCGGCTAAGAAAAATCTGCCTATAATTAACTCCATATCTGCCCAGACAGAATCGTTGAACACTAAATTGCCGCTTGTTGAAAAGTACGGCTGTGATTTTGTAGCCCTCACACTTTCAGAGGAAGGTATCCCGAGAGACGCATCTGAGAGAGGTATGTGTCTGGTAACCATAATGACTGCAGCAGCTGAAAAGGGGATTCCAAACGAAAAGATGTGGGTTGACCCTATCGTTCTTCCCATATCCGTTGACCTTAATCAGGTGCTTGCTTTTCAGGAGTTTATTCCTCAGGTGCAGGAGATCTGCCCCGGCGCTAAGACCACCTGCGGGCTTTCAAACGTATCTAACGGAGCTCCAACCGATGAACTGAGAAGAGTTTTAAACAGAACCTATCTTATTATGCTTAAGAAGCTTGGCTTGTATTCAGCCATAGTTGATTCCTACGATAAAGAGCTTATGGAATATGCTAAAGGTGGACTAAATGATATAGAAGAGCTTGTATTCAAAATGATGGATGGCTATGAACCTGACATGAACAGCCTTAGCCCGAAACAGAAAGAATACGCCAAGTCAGTAAGAGTTTTACTCGGTAAAGTACTATATTCCCATTCCTGGTTAGAAATCTAAGATTTGATCGCCAATTTTCAGCCACTTCTTATAGGAAGTCTACCTTTCCAGAGCCCCGAAGAGGCTCTGGAGGTAGTCTTTCGTTATTGTAGAAAAAGCCCTTCATGGCCTCAACTGCCAAAGGTCTCACCGATGGAGTCCATGCTCGTTCAGTATCTGGAAGGAATACCTGGATGGGAGCCCTCAAATGGAGAGGTAAGATTTTTAGAACCTGAGGATGTGAGTGGGCTTGAAAAGATAATTGATGAGATTGAAAATAGGCAGATTAAAAATTTTTGCATTAGCAGCAGTTATTCGCTGACTTATCAGAAATTCCTCACCAGAATAAGAGGTGCTGAGCTCAATATTGTGAAAGGTCAGGTAATAGGACCCATTACCTTTTTAACCTCCCACAAAAAGGGTAATAACCAGCTTCTCATATCCGATGATTTTTACAGAGAAATAATACCAAAGATACTGAAGCTTAAAGCGCTTTGTCAGGCAAGAGATTTTAGAGAATCAAATGAAATGGCTGACAGGATTATTTTTTTTGATGAACCCATTCTGTCTCAGATAGGTTCTGCGGTTTTAAATCTGAAAAAAGAGGATGTGAGAAGTATTTATCAGGATATCCTTTGGGATGAAAAGGATTATTTTTCAGGTATACATATATGCGGCAATTCAGAATGGGATTTTATTATGTCTCTGCCTCTTGACATTATAAACTTTGATGCCTACAGCTATTCAGAAGAGTTTTTCCTTTACAGCTATGATATTAAAAAATTTGTTGAAAATGGAGGTTATATAGCCTTCGGCATAGTACCTACCGACGAGGAGACAATAAAAAATATTACTGAAAAAGATATCAAGGAAAAAAAGAATTTTATTCTTGCAAATCTTAAAAAAATACTAAGTATAGATAAGATTAGTGAAAGGGTATTTTTTACACCTGCCTGCGGAATGGGAGCTTTAAGTACGGAAAACGCAATTAAAGCTCTAAATATATTGAAAATCGTCTGTAGTCAATAAAAAAGGGTAGCTTTTTAAGCTACCCTTTTTTTACAATGTTAATTAAATCTTTTATAATCCGTACTTTCCAGACTTTTTACCCTCTATTATTATCTGCACGACTGATGGATCAGCAAGAGTTGTAGTATCTCCGATATTTTCAAACTCATTCTCTGCTACCTTTCTAAGAATTCTTCTCATAATCTTGCCGCTTCTTGTCTTGGGAAGGTTAGGAACAAAATGTAGTATATCAGGTGTAGCAATGGGCCCAATCTCCTTTCTCACATGTTGAATAAGCTCTTTTCTGAGCTCTTCTGATGCTGTAAAGCCCTCTTTTAGTATGATGTAAGCATAGATGCCCTGACCTTTGATTTCGTGAGGCATGCCAACCACTGCTGCCTCTGCAACGGCTTTATGGGATACCAGAGCACTCTCTACCTCTGCGGTACCTATTCTGTGACCTGATACGTTGATAACGTCATCTACACGCCCCATAAGCCAGAAATAACCATCCTCGTCCTTTCTTGCTCCGTCACCGGTGAAGTATTTGCCCTTGTACATAGAAAAATATGTTTGTTTAAACCTCTCATGATCTCCATAAACAGTTCTCATCATTCCTGGCCAGGATTTTTCAATAATTAGCTTTCCACCCTCGTTTACTCCCACTTCCTGACCATTGTCGTCAACAACCTTAGGTACTACACCAAAGAAAGGCAATCCTGCTGAGCCAGGTTTCTGAAAAGATGCGCCTGGTATTGTAGCTATTAAATGACCTCCTGTTTCGGTCTGCCACCATGTATCTACAATTGGACAGCGCTGACGTCCGATCACGTTATAATACCAGATCCATGCTTCTGGGTTAATAGGTTCACCTACTGTTCCCAAAAGTCTTAAAGAAGATAAATCTCTTCCATTAGGCCATTGATCTCCATCTCTCATCATTGCTCTGATAGCAGTAGGCGCAGTATAGAAGATGTTGATTTTGTATTTTTCAACGATCTCCCAGAACCTATCTGGTTTAGGATAGTTAGGAATTCCTTCAAACATAAAGGAGGTAGCTCCAAATGAGAGAGGACCATATACTATATAACTATGACCTGTGACCCATCCAATATCTGCCGTACACCAGTAAAGATCATTTTCTTTATAATCAAACACATATTTGAATGTAGCTGTGGTATAGAGCAGATATCCGCCTGTAGTATGGCAGACACCCTTAGGTTTTCCTGTACTACCGGAAGTATACAGGATAAATAGAGGATCTTCAGCATCCATTACTTCGGGCTCACAGTAATCTGATATTTCGGGATCAGCCATTAACTCATGCCACCAGTAGTCTCTTCCCTCCTTCATATTAACTGGATTACCAGTTCTTTTACATACAATCACTGTTTTAATGGATGCAGCTCTCGGATCTGCAAGCGCCTCATCAACGTTTTTCTTTAATGGAACAACTCTTCCACCTCTATACCCTTCATCAGCTGTAATCAAGAAAGAACATTTTGCATCTTCAACCCTGTCAACAATTGAAGCAGGAGAAAAACCGCCAAAAATAACACTGTGTATTGCTCCTATCCTTGCACAGGCTAACATGGCTATAGGAAGTTCAACTATCATGGGTAGATATATTGTAACCCTGTCACCCTTTTTGACCCCCATCTTTTTTAAGACATTGGCAAATCTGTTTACCTCTCTGTAAAGCTGCTGATAAGTTACTGTTTTAGTTTCATAGTTATCGCCTTCCCAGATAAGAGCGGCTTTGTTCCTTCTCCAGGTTTTAACATGCCTGTCAAGGCAGTTGTAGGATACATTAATCTTTCCACCCTCAAAATATTTAATTATGGCGTTTTCAAAATCGTAGTACTCAACCTTTTTCCAGTCTGTGCTGTACCATTCAAGTAGCTCCTTTGCCATATCGCCCCAGAATCCATCAGGGTCATTAATTGAACGGTCGTACAATTTTTTGTACTCATCAATACTCTTTACGTATGCCTGTTCTACAAACTCTTTGGGTGGGTTAAATTTTCTTGACTCCTGTGAAAGAGATTCATAACTCTTTTTTTCTTCTGACATACTTTCTCCTCCTAAATTTAATTTAAGTAAAAATTGTATTGACTTTTTAGCATATAAGCTTATTTTTAGTCAAGCTATTTATAATAAAAATTAATTTTGTGAAAAAAATATCAAAAGATATTTTAAAAAATTGTTTTAAAAAAATTGACAATAAAAAACATTGAAATTATAATATCAGAAGTCAACAGAAAAGAATAAAAAATCGTTTTTAATGATTTAACATAGTTAAAAATAAAATTTGAAAATTTTAAGGAGAAAAACCAGATGAAGGTAAAAGAAAAAAAGAAAAGCAAAAAAGATTATCTGATTCAGTCGGTGGTTCATGCCATTGAACTGCTCGAAGCCTTCAAAGGGGAAAATGATGAGATGGGTGTTACTGAGCTTAGCAAAAAGCTGGGTTTGCATAAAAATAATGTATTCAGGCTTTTGGCAACTCTTGAGCTGAGGGGTTATATAGAACAGGACAAACAGACCGGAAACTATAAGCTTGGTGTTAAAGTGCTTGAACTTGGTCAGCAGTTTGTAAAACATCTTGGTTTATTGAGACAGGCACATCCTGTTATGAGGGAGCTATTAGCCAAATGTAACGAGAACATATATATTAGTGTTCTTAGAGGTGCCAATTGTGTATATATAGACGGAGTGGAGGCAAATCAGGTTGTTAAGGTTACTTCAAGAATAGGTCACAGGCTTCCAATCCATGCAACTGCATCGGGCAAAGTGCTTTTAGCATGGGAGAACGAAGACGATATTCTTAAACTCTTGCCAACAGAAGAGCTGAAGAAATTTACCCCCAATACTATTACTTCCCGCACAACACTAATAAAGGTGCTTGATGAAGTGAAAAAGAAGGGCTTTGCCACCGATCTGGAGGAGCTCGATCTGGGTGTAAGATGTATTGCAGCACCGATTAGAGATTATACAAGAAAGATTGTTGGCGCTCTTTCCATATCAGCACCATCTATCAGAATGGACGACGAAAAGCTTTATGGCTTTTATGCAAACATTGTTATGGAAGGCGCAAAAGAGATATCCCACCGATTGGGATTTATAATGGAAGACTAACAAATTTTTGGGAGGGTTTATGGATGAGAAGAAAAGCAATGTGGAGCTAATACCACCGTTTGTAAAGAGTTTTTTGAAAAAAGGCTATGATGACCTCGAAGGCTTCTGGGAAGAAGCTGCAATTAATTCCATGCATGAAATTTACTGGAAGAAAAAGTGGGACAAAACCTTCGAATGGAACTATCCTACCTTTAAATGGTTTATCGGCGGGTTAACCAATATCTGTTACTCTGCTGTGGACTATAATGTTCAGAAAGGAAGACAGGGAAAAGCGGCGATAGTTTCAGAGATTGCAGAGACAGGTGAAACTAAAGTTATCACCTATGGGCAACTTCTTAATCTGGTAAAGACCTATGCGGCGGCTCTTAGAGGAATGGGAGTTAAAAAAGGAGACAGAGTGGTAATCTATATGCCCATGGGGATTGAGCCAGTTGCAGCGATGCTGGCATGCGCAAGGATTGGCGCCATACATGTGGTTGTTTTTGCAGGATTCTCTTACAAGGCTGTTGCAGACAGAATAGTGCTTTCCGGAGCTGAATACATACTTACTCAGGATGTTAACCACAGAAGAGGGACAACTATTGAACTGAAAAAGGTAATTGATGATGCTATAAATGAGGTGCCAGCTGGTCAGATTAAAAAGGTTGTTGTCTTAAAAAGGGCTCATGATGGTGAAAGACCAATGGTTGCCGGTAGAGACATCTACTGGGAAGAGTTTTTAAAATATGCAGAAGGTAATTCTGGCGAAGTTGAATGGGTTGAGTCCAATGAACCGCTCTTTTTGTTGCCTACCTCAGGCACCACTGCAAAGCCAAAAGTTACAGTTCATGTACACGGCGGATACCAGCAGTATGTTTATTCTATGGGACAGTGGATATATAAGATAAGACCGGACGATGTCTGGTTTGCCACTTCAGACATAGGCTGGATAGTGGGGCATAGCTATAATGTTTACGGACCTTTAATTTCAGGCTGCACAACTGTGCTTTTTGAAGGAACACCAGATTATCCAAGAAAAGACATGATCTGGGATGTGATAGAAAAGAACAAAGTTACAGCGCTCTGGATATCCCCCACAGGCGTTAGAGGGCTTATGAAGCTTGGTGTTGAAGAGGCAAGAAAACATGACATATCATCGGTAGAAAGAGTGTTTTGCGCCGGTGAGGTGCTAAATCCTGCCGCATGGGAATGGTTACAGAAGGGCGTGTTTGAAGACAGGATACCTGTAATTGACCATATGTGGCAGACAGAGACGTCAGGACCAGTTATAGGTAATCCTTACGGGCTTGGATTATATCCCATAAAACCCGGCTCATCCTCTCTGGCAGTTCCCGGTGTTCAGGTAGATATTGTAGATGAAAAGACTGGAAAATCCTGCGAGCCCGGTGAAAAAGGTATATTTGTAATTAAAAAACCCTTCCCCGGACTAACCCCCACTCTCTGGGGAGAGCCTGATAGATACAGAGCTGATTACTGGGAAAAGATTGATACACTGAAGGGCATGTACTGCTCAGGTGATGGCGCATATAGAGATGAAGATGGATATATCTGGTTTGTAGGAAGAGCTGATGAAGTAATTAAAATATCTGCTCACAGAATAGGAACTATTGAGATTGAGAATGCTCTTATATCTCATCCAGCAGTTGCTGAATCCGGTGTGTCAGGTGTACCAGATGAGCTAAAGGGCGAAGTTGCCTGTGCCTTTGTGGTGCTAAAGACTGGATTTGAGGCATCGGAGGAACTAAAAAAGGAACTCATTTTGCATGTGAGAAAGGTTATGGGTCCCATAGTTGTTATTAGAGATATTCAGTTTGTAAAGATGCTGCCTAAAACAAGAAGCGGAAAGATAATGAGAAGGGTTATGAAAAAGCTCTGGACGGGAGAGGATCTTGGAGACCTTTCTACTATTGAAGATGGCGCTTCTGTTGATGAGATAAAAGAAGCTGTCAGCAAGATGAAAATATAAACATAAAAGAGGGGGGATCTTTCCCCCCCTTTTCTATTTGGTCAGCTGGTCAATCTTTAGATCCTTAGTCTCAATAGTTTTTTGAATATTTTTTATATCCTTTTTAGCTTCAAGATAAGAATCTGCCATTCTGTTTAAATGTTTGTTAAATAGATAGATTAAAAAAAGAATGACCAGCGCAAATCTCGCAAGGGCAATAACTCTTTTATTATCAATAAAAAAAAGTATCTTATGAGCAAAGATAAATATAATAGCCATTGAAATAGGCACGGCTATATTAAAGAAATCCCTGTATGGAGACTTTTCAGAAAGTAAAGCCTTTGTTTCAGATATAGCAGAGGGGGTTGTTTTTTGTTCTGTTTGTGTTATAGAGGTTTTTGGCGGAGGTGAGACTGGTTTAATATCTTTAACCTCAGATTTCTCTTCCTTTATTATCTCAACCTTTGATCTATGCTGAAGCGGTATATCATTAAGGTCATTGGTAATAATTACAGAGCCATCTTTGTCAACGTAACGATATATCTGGGCATCGGTAAAGTTGAAAAGAAGAAAAAGAAAAACGAGAATGAAAAATTTCTTCATTTACAATAGAATATTATCACAAAAATTTTTTTAAAAAACAGGCAAAAATATTTAAATAAAAAAGTTATTGGGTTAAAATATGATATGGCTCATTTTGTAGTTCATGAGCATCATTCAAAAAATCTTCATTTTGATCTAAGGCTGGAGATGGAGGGGGTTTTAAAATCCTTTGCTATACCTAAAGGACCTTCCATGAATCCTCAAGATAAAAGACTTGCCATCCTTGTAGAAGATCATCAGTTATCCTATGCGAGTTTTGAAGGACTGATCCCGGAAGGTAGCTATGGTGCAGGTGCTGTAGTAATCTGGGACAGAGGAGATTATGAGATATTAAAGGGATCGCTTGAAGAGGGGCTGCTGGAGCTTAAGTTTTACGGAGAGGAGTTGCAGGGTCTTTTCATTCTGAAAAGACTTAAATCTCCAAAAGACTGGCTTTTTTTTAAGAAAAAGGATAGGTTCGCCAATCCTGAATTTAAAATCCGTATTAAACTGACCGATGAAAAGAAAAGACAGTTAAAAGAGGTAGAAAACCCATGCCAGCTCTCTTAGCAGTTTTACTGATACTTTTTACCTTCAGTAGTTCTATTGCCCAGCTTGTTTTTAATGATGATAATGAAATGCGATATGAGATATCTTACAGCAACTATTCGTCCATGAATCTCTTTGGAGTATTAAGAAAAGGTGAATATCTGGTTTTTAAACCCTATTCCGCTGGCATTTCTAAAAATAATATTCTTACCTTTATTAAGCCACAGAGCATTATCAATGTTTACGGGAAGATAAAAGATATGCCCTTTTATTATGTGGAGCATGATGACATTAAGGGTTTTATTAAAGAAGATGTGATAAGCTTCATCGATGAAGAACATCTAAACCTGCTTAAATCCAAAAATACAATCTATCTGAAAAAACCTTTGGTTATAAACGACGTAATTTTTCCTGTAGCTACGGAGCTAAAAGTAGATAGGTTTGAAAAAAACAGTTATCTGGCTTTAATCTGGGATGATGGTTTATACAGGGCAAGGATAAAAAATTTCTTTGCTACTAAAAAGGTTAAAAAAAGTAATAGAAATTATCGTAAAAATTCAAAAATATTTTTAGGTTATCCCTATGTCTGGGGTGGCGGAGAAAATGGCTGGGACTGCTCCTATCTGGTAAAGGACTTTTACAGCCTCTTTGATATTAGATTTCCCCGAAACTCCTATCAGCAGATATCTGAGGTGGAACATATTGATGTGTCAGATAAAGGCATAGCTGAAAAGAAAAAAATTCTCAGAGCTTCCAAACCTTACGATGTTCTGCTTTATTTTCCAGGACATATAATGATATATTCAGGTTTTAAAGGGAAAGAGCCTATGGGGTTCCAGGCTTTAAACCGGGTAAACGGAAGATATTTCAGTAAGGTAGATCATTTCCCGCTAATAAAAACGGGTCTTTTGCAGAAGGTAACAAAGATAGGTTTTGTGGATCGCAAAAAGTCGCCTGATTTGACTGTAGCCCAGAATAAAGATAAACTTTAATTATCAGTAACTATTTTCAAAGGAGGGGCTATGACAAAAAATTTTCAAGCAAAGGATAGAAGGGATATTAAACATCTGGACAGGGGGAATCCCTATTTTGAGTATAAAAAATATGAAGAGCCTACGGAATGTAAAGTCTGCGGGCTTGTATTTGTTGATGGAAGATGGGCGGTAAAATCGTTGAAGGAAAATATAACAAACAAGGAGATCTGCCCTGCCTGCAAAATTATCAAAGATCAGATACCCTTTGGTATATGCACGTTTGAGGGTGAATTTATTAAGGATGAGAAGGTAAGAACAGAGATAAAAAATATAGTTAAAAATATTGAAAAAAAAGTAAGAGAAGCCAGACCTCTTCAGAGGATAATGGATATAAAGGATGAAAATGGCAAAATAGAGGTTTTAACCACCTATGATCATCTGGCAAGGCGGATCGGAGAGGCAGTGTATAAATCCTTTAAAGGAGAGCTGACAATCAAATATAAGGAAGGTGAAAAGCTGGCGAGGGTCAGCTGGAGAAGAGATTAATAAACATTATCTTGACTAAATGGCTCGTATTCTGGTAGTCTAATCTAACATGAAAAAGGTATATTTTGATCATAATGCCACCACTCCTGTTCATCCGGAGGTAGCAAAGGCTATAATGCCATTTCTTAATGAGAAATTTGGCAACCCCTCTTCTATTCACTGGGCTGGCAGAGAGGTCAGAGCTTATGTTGAAGAGGCAAGGGAAAAGGTTGCCAATCTTGTAAACGCCCAGCATTCGGAGATAATTTTTACAAGTTGTGGATCTGAAGGTGACAATATGGCTATTAAGGGCGTCCTGATGGGGAATCTCAGCAAAGGTCGCCATATGATCACAACCATTGTTGAGCATCCAGCAGTATACAGAACCTGTAAGTTTCTTGAAGATTATGGCTTTGAAGTTACCTATATACCTGTAGATAATTATGGCATGATTGATCCTGAAGATATAAGAAGGGCGATAAGAAAAGATACGGTGCTTATCTCAGTAATGTATGCTAACAATGAAACGGGCAATATTTTCCCCATAAAGGAGATAGCAGATATCGCGAAGGAGCATGACATAATTTTTCACACCGATGCAGTTCAGGTGGTTGGCAAAATTCCCATTGATGTAAAAGAGCTTGGTGTGGACATATTAACAGCTTCTGGTCACAAATTTAATGCTCCTAAAGGCGTAGGCTTTCAGTATATTAGACAGGGGGTTAAGGTGCTACCGCTCATATCTGGTGGTCATCAGGAGAGAGAGCTAAGAGCTGGAACAGAGAATATGATAGGCATTGTTGCCATTGGTGAGGCTGCAAGGATAGCTAAAGAGGAGCATCAGAAAAAAGAGCAGGAGATAAGATACCTGAGAGATAAGCTTGAAAGATATATACTGGGAAACATTCCAGAAACCTATATTAATGGACATCCTGAAAGGAGATTATACAATACGTCAAATATCAGCTTTAAGTATATTGAAGCGGAAGCGCTGCTTGTTATGCTTGATATGAAAGGAATAGCTGTATCAACCGGATCAGCCTGTTCATCCGGCGCCACAGAGCCATCTTATGTATTGCAGGCTATGAATCTGGATCCACTATGCAGCAGAGGTGCTTTAAGAATTAGTCTTGGCTATGGTAACACCGAGGATGAGGTAGATTATTTTATATCTGTTTTACCAGAGATTGTTGAAAAAATCAGAAGCATGTCACCATTTTATAAAAAGAAATAAATCCTTAAACTTACCTTAGATGAAAAAAGTATGTGTGGCAATGAGCGGCGGAGTGGATAGCTCCGTAGCGGCTTTTTTGCTTAAAGAAGCAGGGTATGATGTCTTTGGCGTATTTATGAAGCTATGGGACGACCCGGAGTCTAAGAGCACATGTTGCAGTTTATCCGATTCGCTTGATGCGCTCAGAGTTTCAGAGAAGCTTAAGATCCCCTTTTATGTGCTGAACTTTCAGGATGAGTTCAGAGAGTACGTGATTGAATATTTTATAAGAGAATATAAAAAAGGGAATACCCCTAATCCCTGCATTAACTGCAACCTTTATTTAAAATTTAATTTTCTCCTCAATAAAGCACAGCTTATGGGGGCTGATTATCTTGCCACAGGTCATTATGCAAGAATAGTGAAGGAAGGAGATGAATATTTTTTATGCAAAGGTGTGGATGGAAAAAAGGATCAATCCTATTTTCTTTTTAATATTACGAGAGCTCTGTTATCAAAAATAATCTTCCCCTTAGGGGATTATACAAAGGAGCAGGTTAGAGCTGTTGCAGAGAGAGAGGGGCTTGTAACGGCAAGAAAAAAAGAGAGTCAGGAGATCTGCTTTATAGAGAATGATTATAGGGAGTTCCTTAAAAAACATGGTTTTCGTGAAGAGCCTGGTGACATAACAGATATTAAAGGAAACGTGATAGGCAGACACAAGGGGTATTTTAACTATACAATAGGGCAAAGAGGCGGGCTTAATGTGGCTAAAGGTTATCCCATATATGTAATTGATATTATTCCAGAAAAAAATATTATAATAGCAGATAGGGAAGAATATCTATTTAAAAAGGAGTTTGATATTAAGGATCTGAACCTGCTTGATCATGTACGGGAAGACAGAAGCTATTCAGTTAAGATAAGATATAAACATAGAGGCGAAAGGGCTTATATTAGAATAGTAAACGATAAATACCGAATAAGCTTTGAGACAGCTCAGAGAGCCATAACTCCCGGTCAGGCGGCGGTAATATATGACGGAGACAGGGTAGTGGGCGGAGGATGGATAGAAAGAAGTTTATAATGATTTTAAAATTAGAAAAAAGTATAATATTTTAACCTTAACGGAGGTGTAAAATGGGAAAGGTTTTAATTATAGGAGCCGGTGGGGTTAGCAATGTGACAACAAAAAAATGTGCCCAGCTACCGGCTGTATTTGAAGAGATAGTTCTTGCAAGCAGAACCTTTGAAAAGTGTAAAAATATTCAGAAAGAGATAGAGGAAACCTATAAAAGGAAAATTAAG
>JBEQAF010000004.1:33931-41584 GCA_041640455.1 bacterium | reverse complement strand
TACGGCGCGGGATGACTTTTTGTCAATAAGAGTCAGCCCCCACTTACCATACCCTGTGCGTTTAATATTACCTTTACCATATGTACAGCCTGTTGCTACCTGTACACCATCAGCAAAACAGGTAGCGCAGTGATTCTCATCAAGCTCTAATATTGCCTGTAATTGTCCATCCTTAGCCCTAATAACACCAAGAAGATTCATTGCATATAACCCAGCCTGTAACCCCATTGGCATGGCAGGGCATTTATGACCATGAAACTTAAGTCCAATTTCAACTAATTATTTTATATCTTGCATATTATTTCTCCTTTTATTTTTGTTTTCAATTTAAGACAAAAAACACAATGTAGATAACCCTTTTTGATTACCAACCATCCCACCAGCATTTGCATATAACTGAGAATTTTTTCATATATGACTTCCTAAAAATTAGTAATCCCTAAATATATCCCGGCGATGATTAATAAAGATCCACTGAACTTTTTTACATAAATGGAAAAGTTTCTAATACCTCTTGAGCTAATAATGTTTTCTGTTAGTCCCACAGATAATCCTGCAACAAAAATAAGTGCACAGTGACCTATGGCATAAACAAAAAGCAAAGAACCGCCATAAATAAGATCGTTTTGTGTGGAAACATAGGCAAGGATAACAGCAAGCACTGGAGTTGCGCAGGGCGATGAAACTGTGCCGGTTAAAAGACCAAGCAAAAATGCACCAAGAAGACCTTTTGTTTTTACCCCCCTTGTCTTCTGGAATGGTAGAGGGATGTTAATAACACCTAAAAGTTGAAGCCCCATTAATACAGCAATAATGGCAAATCCAATGTTTAGCCATCTACCCATAAATCCAAGAAATTGACCAACTAACGTTGCGGCAACACCAAGCAAGGTGAATGTTATGGATAACCCGATAACAAATACCAGCGAGAAAATAGCTGCCTTCTTTTTATTGCCCTCCGAATATCCGCCTACATATCCGATAATCAAAGGAATGGCAGCTAATACGCAGGGACTTGCTGCAGAAATCAATCCTCCTATAGATACAGCAATAAATGCTATACTGTGTTGATTTTCAATAATTTGCTGAATATTGTTTAATAGGGTCTCCATATTTTAAATACCTGCTTTCTTTAGTACCTTCACAATTTCTTCATAGCTGTAATAACCTGTGTGGCGATGGAACTCCTTACCATTTTTATCATAAAAAACCTGAGTGGGAATCATAAATACACCAAAGCGTCTCGCACTTGCATAGTCTTTTCTTACATCAATAAAAAAGACCTCCATTTTTCCCTTATAATTCTCTCTAAGTTTTGCCATTACTGGCTTCATCTGTTCGCAGGGTATACATCCCTCTGAGCCCAGTTCGAGCATAACAATCTTACCCTCTTTCTTTGCCTTATTGAGCATGGTATCAATGCTCTGAGCTTCACCATGTGCTTGAGAAGAAAAAATCAGCACTAAAATTATCAGAATAATTTTTTTCATAATTAATCTCTCCTTATCTGTTTGACATGATAGAAAACATTAGCTGGCATTATCATCAATCCATCATATTTAATTTCTCTGAAGCTTATCTGGATATTGAGATTTAAAGTGAGCATAAGAATGTGGAGACAGTATATTATCTATAAATTCTTTTTTATATGAAAAAGCTCCTATGCCTTTATTAAATGAAATCAGATTCTTGTTATTGATATGAATAAAATTAAGATTTAAATTATCAAGAAAAATTTTATTATGGCATATAAAAATAATTCTATTAGAAATACCAGGCTTTAAGATAGGCTCAATCTTTACATAATCATATATAATCTGAGCCCTAAACTCTTTTAACATCCTATTTTTCCTTCTATCTGTATTTAATAGTATATAAACATATTTTTATATGAATGTCAAGTTTATAATCCGTAAAAAGTATAGATGATTAAAATGCTTAAGACTATAATTATGCTAAAATTTCTGAGATGGAACTTGGTATTAACATATTTACCGGTCTGGAATGGATTAAGTAACTGGTTAGTATGTCTATACCTATCTGGTTTTGTGATTCTAAAAACTCTTTACTTGAGAAGCCTATTTTTGGTAGTATTTTTAAGTTATGTTGGATTTGAGATTTGTGAGAGACCAGATTGATCTTGTTGAAGAAAAGATAAAAATGCGGGGGTCTAACTTAAATCTTAGTAACTTCAAAGAGTTAGACAGAGAAAGACGAGAGCTTATCAAAAAAGTTGAGGAGCTACGGGCTCAGAAAAATAAAATATCCGCTGATTTTGGCAAAAGAAAGAGAGAAGGTTCTCTGACTGATGAGGAGATTCAAAACAACAAAGCTCTGGTTGCAAAAATTGACGATGAGATTAAGCAGATTGATGAAAGGCTTAAGTTTATTGAAGAAAAACACAGGCTTGAACTGCTTAGCATTCCAAATATTCCCCACTCCTCTGTGCCAGTTGGGAAAGATTCATCTGATAATCAGGAAGTTAGAAGATGGGGGGAGATAAGAAAGTTTGATTTTGAGCCTAAGCCACACTGGGAGCTTGGGGTTGAGCTTGATATAATAGATTTTGAAAGGGCTGCCAAACTTACGGGAGCAAGATTTTCCATACTCAAGGGCTTTGCCTCGAGGCTAGAGCGGGCTCTTATTAATTTTATGCTGGACCTTCATACAGAAAAACATAATTACAAAGAGATGCTTCCTCCCTTTATGGTTAATAGAGAGAGCATGACTGGCACTGGACAGCTGCCTAAGTTTGCCGAAGACCTATTTAAACTGGAAGGCTACGATTATTACCTTATACCTACCGCTGAGGTACCAGTTACAAACTATTTTAGGAATGAGGTGCTTCAGGAAGAGAACCTGCCCATATACTTTACAGCCTATACCCCCTGTTTCAGAGCAGAAGCAGGATCATACGGTAAGGATACTAAAGGTATAATTAGACAGCATCAGTTTGACAAGGTAGAGCTGGTTAAGTTTGTTAAACCTGAAAACTCCTATGATGAGCTTGAATCTTTAACCAGAGATGCCGAAGAGGTATTGCAGTTACTTGAGTTGCCATACAGGGTTGTGTGCCTCTGTTCGGGAGATCTCGGATTTTCCTCTGCAAAGACCTATGATATTGAGGTTTATCTGCCTTCCTACAGGGATTATAAAGAGATCTCTTCATGCAGTAATTTTGAGTCTTTTCAAGCAAGAAGAATGAATATAAAATATAAGATTAAAGGCACCAATAAAACAGAATATGTTCATACGCTTAATGGATCCGGGCTTGCAGTAGGGAGAACGCTGGTTGCAATTATCGAAAATTATCAGAATGCCGATGGCTCTATTACTATACCTAAGGTTTTAAGAAAATATTTTGGAGATAAAGCGGTTTATTGTAAACAATAGGAGAGGTGGCCGAGCGGTTGAAGGCGGTGGTCTTGAAAATCACTGTACCGGCAACGGTACCGGGGGTTCGAATCCCTCCCTCTCCGTTTTTTATTGAATAATTTCATTAAAAGTTAGATAATAAAAAAGATTTACTGGAGAGATGGCCGAGTAGGTCGAAGGCGCACGCCTGCTAAGCGTGTGTACCCCCTAAAGGGGTACCGAGGGTTCAAATCCCTCTCTCTCCGTCAGGAAAAACATACATATGGAGGATAATGTTATGAAAAAAGCTTTACTTGGGGGTTTGTGTTTGCTCCTTCTCGTCTCTGCCACTGGTTGCAAGAAAAAACAAGAACAGGCTGCACCTATGCAGATGCCACCACAGGCAGGACAGCCAGGTCAACCCGGTCAGATGGGTATGCCAATGAAAGTAGAGACCGTATTGCAGGTTCCAGAGGATGTGAAGAAAAAGTGGAAAAGCATAAAACTTAATGTTACCGATAAGACCACCAATAAGTCTTCCATCATATCCGCTGAAATCGGAAAGGAGACCACCATAGCCGGTACAGAACTTAAGGTTTTTGTAGAGGCGTTTTTACCGGCTTTTAAAATGGATGGTGGCACTATTACTTCCACAAGCGGAGATCAGACTACCAATCCAGCTGCCAAAATAAAGGTTACTGAGAAAGGACAGGAAATCTTCACAGGCTGGCTTTTTGAGCTATACCCAACTGTTCATCCTTTCACACATCCTAAATACACAATTACTTTAGCCGGTTACGAGAAAAAATAAACCAGAAGAAGGGGGTTATACCCCTTCTTTTTTTTCTAAATTTTCTATAATTTTCTCAACAAAGTAATCTGCCAGATATTCAAGCCCTTCTGAATCAAAGCAGAGGTTGCAGCCTTTGTCAAACATAATCTTACAAAAAGGTGGAAAGTCTTCTTCTCCCTGTCTGTAAAGCACCAGTAAGGGAATACAGGGGAATATGTTGACTATCATAGATAGATCATACACATCTCTGTAATCGGAAAAATCCTCCGCACCGAGCTTAATTAGTGCTGTTCTAAGTGCACCAAGATTGTTTCCTACATGTGTCTGAATCTTTACCTCAAACTCCTCCTGTTTTACATCTCTAACCTTCAATTTTGAATAAAAGCTTTTGTAATCCCAGAACTCCTGACTGCCTCCCAGCTTTGGATAGCACTGAAGATAATAGAAAATAAGTATCTTTGTATGCTCACTTGCTTCCTCACCTTCGATATTTATATCATTTTTATCAACTGTAACCTCTTGGCTCAAAAATTTAAAAGCAAGCTTACCATCTTTAAAATAAATGCCTTCTTTCCCCTCAAAATTTTTAAAATCAATCTGAGAAAGTTTTTTTCTGAACTCATGCCACAGCTCTATCATGGTACCTGATTTTGATTCATCCCGCTCTGTAAAAAGATTGCTGATACTGTCTATGGTCTCCTTTGATATATGTGGACATTTCTTTAAAGAAGCTGGTCCGTAAGCAAAAATATGGGTTGCAAGCGCAAGGCAGGTTTCAAATCCACACTCTTTGCAATTTGTTTTTGGCAAATACTTTAAGATCTGAAAGGGGGATGGTTTCATTGCTGGCTCCTTAAGTAATAGAAAAATTTTATTTTTTAAATTATATCATTATTTCAAACTTTGCCAAATCTGGTAAAACTGTTACAATAGGGGCTATGAATCTTGGAAAAATCCTTGTTGTAGATGACGAAAAGGGGATGAGAGACCTTCTTAAAAAGGTACTCACTAAGGAAGGCTATGAGGTACTCCTTGCTGAAGAGGGAGAAGAGGGGCTTGCGGTTATAAGAGAAACACCTATTGATGTGGTAATTGCAGATCTGGATATGCCTGTAATGAACGGTGTGGAGATGATTAAAAGGGCTAAAGAGTTCGACCCAAATCTGATAATAATTGTAATAACTGCATACGCGTCAATTGAATCGGCTGTTGAAACTCTTAAGCTTGGTGCCTACGATTATCTTATAAAGCCCTTTGAGATTGATGAGTTAAAGATTGTTGTCAAAAAAGCCATTGAGCAGATAAATCTTGTTGCAGAAAATGTGTATCTCAAAAAGGAGATAGAAAACAGGATATATTTCCCCGGGGTGATAGGAAATTCGGAATCTATGAAAAAGGTTCTGGAGCTAATAGAGGCTGTTTCCGTAACCGATTCGCTGGTGCTTATTGAAGGAGAAAGCGGAACAGGAAAAGAGTTGATAGCCAGAGCCATCCATCAAAACAGCCCCAGAAAAGATAATCCTTTTATAGTGTTAAACTGCGGAGCTCTTTCAGAAGGGATTCTTGAAAGCGAGCTTTTTGGGCATGAAAGAGGCTCATTTTCCGGTGCTTTTACACAGAGAAAGGGCAGATTTGAGCTTGCCCATAAGGGGACTCTTTTTATAGATGAGATAGGAGAGCTCTCACTTTCTGCCCAGACAAGGCTTCTCAGAGTGCTTCAGGAAAAGGAGTTTGAACGGGTTGGAGGGAACTTTACCATTAAGATTGATGTTAGAGTCATAGCGGCTACCAACAAAAATCTCGAAAAGGAAGTACGTGAAAACAGATTCAGGGAAGATCTTTACTACAGGCTAAATGTCTTTAAGATCAACATACCCCCCTTAAGAGACAGGAAGGAAGATATACCTGAACTTGCGGGATTTTTTATATCCAAATTTTCAAAAGAGATGAACAGACCTGTAAAGTTTATATCGCCTGAGGCTTTAAGAATATTAAAATCCTACAGCTGGCCTGGAAACATAAGAGAGTTGCAGAACGTTATTGAGCGAGCAGTTGTGCTATGTAAGGATGATACCATTACCCCCAGAGAGTTTCCAGAAAATATTTACAAAGAGGCTGAGTTTAAGGATCAGATTGAGCTGAAAGCCGGCGAAAATCTTGACGAAGCTATGGAAAGAATAGAAAAAAGTATTATCCTCAAAACTTTGAAAAAGGCTGGATACTCTCAGACCAAAACCGCTGAGCTTCTTGGCATAAAGAGAACAACTCTAAGATACAAGCTCGAAAAATACGGATTAATCAGCAGAGTTACTGAATAATTTATCCGTATCTGCCTGTAATGTAATCTTCAGTCCTTTTGTCAGAGGGCGCAGTAAATATTTTTGATGTTTTGTCAAGCTCAACAAGCTCACCCAGCAGCATAAAACCGCTGTAATCAGATACCCTTGCTGCCTGTTGCATGTTGTGGGTTACAATAAGAATTGTATAATTCTCCTTTAACTCTATCATCAGCTCTTCTATCTTCATGGTCGCAATAGGATCAAGGGCAGAGCAGGGCTCATCTAACAGGATTATCTCTGGCTCAACGGTTAGAAGCCTTGCTATGCAAAGCCTCTGTTTCATCTCCTCAGAAAGTTCAAGTGCAGACATATTTAGTTTATCTTTCAAAGCATCCCAGAGAGCTACAGCCCTAAGACATTTTTCAACTACATATATATCTTCCTTACCCTTTGAAAGACCATGAATCTTCAACCCGAAGACAAGATTCTCATATACAGAAAGCGGAAAAGGATTGGGTCTTTGAAAAACCATCCCCACCTTTTTTCTTAACTCAATAATGTCTATATCTTTTATGTTTACCTGATTTATAAATAATTCTCCTTCAACTTTCACATCATCAATTACATCATTCATCCTGTTAAAACATCTGAGAAGGGTTGATTTTCCACATCCTGATGGACCAATCAGGGCAGTTATGGCATTTTTTTCCACATAAAAATCTACATTCTTCAATGCGTGAAAGTTGCCATAGTAAAGATTTAATTTTTTAGTTTCTACCGCATAACTTTTCATATTATCCAAATTTTCCCTGTATATAATCTTCAGTTCTTTTGTCCTTTGGAGTTGTAAACATTCTTTCGGTTTGTCCAAATTCAATTAGCTCTCCAAGATAAAAAAATGCAGCATAATCGGTGGCGCGGGCAATCTGCTTGGTATTATTGGAAACCAGAATGATTGTAAAATCCTTTTTAAGTTCGTTTAATGCCTCTTCAATCTTTGCCGTAGAGATGGGATCCAGACCAGAACAGGGCTCATCAAGAAGTATAATCTCCGGATTAAGAGCAAGAGTTCTTGCAAGACATAGTCTCTGCTGCTGCCCTCCCGAAAGCTTTAATGCCGAAGAGTTTAGCCTGTTTTTTACCTCATCCCATAGAACAGCCTTTTTAAGACAGTCCTCTACAATAAAGTCCAGCTTGCTTTTGCTTCTAATACCCTTTAGCTTTGGA
>JBEQAF010000004.1:0-33921 GCA_041640455.1 bacterium | reverse complement strand
GGAAGCGGAAGTGGCACTGCAAAAACAGTCCCCACCCTTCTTCTCAGTGAGACAACATTTTTATCTTCCAGTATATTATAACCATCTATGTTCATCTCTCCTGAGATCTCAATCCCCTCTGAAAAATCAATCATCCTGTTAATAATTGAGATAAAGGTGGTTTTCCCGCTACCTGCGGGACCCATAAGACCGGTTATGGAGTTTTTATAGATAGAAAGGTTAATATTATTAAGGATCAGATCCTTACCGCTTTTTACTGTCAGATTATTTGACTGAATTTTAATTTCCATATCTTCCCGCTAAGAGTATTTTGAAATAAATCTGTTCATCATATAATATGCCAGAATATTGATAGAAAGAATGCTTAAAACCAGCACGAGAGCAGTAGAGTAAGCCATGTCCATGGATATCCCCTCTCTTGCAAGAATGTAAAAATGAACAGCCATAGTCCTTCCAGAATCGGAAAGAGATGTGGGGAGTCTGAGAGAGCTTCCCATAGTAAATATAACCGCCGCAGTCTCTCCAACTGCTCTGCCTACTGAAAGCATTATTCCTGTAAGTATTCCCGGTGCAGCTGAGGGAAGAACTACCTTTGTAACGGTCTCCCATTTTGTAGCACCAAGAGAATAACTGACCATCCTGAGATTTTTTGGAACTGCCTTGATGGCTTCTTCGCTTGTCCTTATAATGGTTGGTAATATCATTATTGCCATGGTTAATGAGCCTGCAAGCAAAGACCAGCCCATCTTGAGCTTATTAAAAGAAAATATAAAACCGAACAGACCGTAAAGAATAGATGGGATCCCTGCCAGCGATTCAACACCAAACCTGATTATCTTTGTATAGCTGGTTTCCTTTGTGTATTCAGTCAAAAATATTGCTGTGCCCAAGCCGAGCGGTGTTGCAAAGATAAGAGAAATTACCACAAGCATTACGGTGCCCACTATGGCGGGGAATATGCCCCCATGCCTTCCCATGTCTTCTGGATAGGTGAAGATAAACTCAAGGTTAAGATGTGTGATCCCTTTAATAAAAATTATAAACACAATAACTACCAGAATGGATACGGTAAACAGCGCCTGTAAATTGAGACTAAATTTTACAATTTTGTCTATCAGCTTTGCATTTATCTTCATTTAATAGCCTTCTTCTTTACAACGAAATTTGCAATATAATTAAGTATCATAATTATTATTAGCAAAACCACTCCTGTGGAAAAGAGCCCTTTTCTGTGGTCTCCTGATGCATATGCAAGCTCAAGGGCTATATTGCTTGTAAGTGTTCTCAGTGGATCTAAAAGACTGGTAGGAATCTTTAACGCATTCCCTGCAACCATAATTACCGCCATGGTTTCACCTATAGCCCTGCCCATGCCAAGAATAAATCCAGCAATAATACCCGACCTTGCAGCTGGAATAATTACTCTTCTGATGGTCTGCCATTTTGTAGCACCGAGAGCCAGCGCACCCTCGCGGTATGACCTCGGCACACTCATTAAAGAATCGTAAGATATGCTTATTATGGTGGGTAGTATCATAATGCCAAGTATAATTGATGCGGTAAGCAGTGAAAAACCAGAACCGCCGAGCGTTTCTCTTATAATGGGAACGATATAAATTACACCAAGAAAGCCGTAAACAACAGATGGTATACCCGCGAGCAGTTCAAGAGCAGGTTTGAGAAATAATTTCCTTTTCTTCCCTGCATATTCTGCCAGATAGGTGGCACAGGCAAGCCCGAGTGGACCTCCTACTATAAGAGCCCCTAAGGTAACCAGAAAAGAAGATACTATCATGGGGAATATGCCAAAATGTCCCCTTGTGGGAGCCCATTTAAAACCAAAAATAATATTTTTCAATCCTACTTTAAGAAAAAGCGGTAAACCTTCAATAAGAATAAATATAAAGATTAGAAATAGAAAAAGAAGAGAAGAAAGGGCAAATAATAGCAATAAAACTCTTATATATTTGTCTATCTTTAAGGCTCTATCAATCATTGACCGGCACCAGCCCTTCTTTTTTCAGAATATTCTGACCCTCTTTCGAAAGCACATAATCTATAAATTTCTTTGCGTCATTTGAGGGCTCACCATTGGTCAAATATATGAAAGGTCTAACTATCTTATAGGATTTGTTTTTTATATTCTGGATGGTTGGCATTACTCCATCAACAGAAAGCGCTTTAACTTTACTGTCTACCATTCCGAGAGATATATAGCCGATGGCATAGGGGTCTGTAACCACCATCTCTTTGACAGAACCGTTTGAATCCTGAACCATTATTGCATCGGATATCTCGGCTTTCTTTTTCATTACAAGCTCTTCGAAGGCACCTCTGGTTCCCGAGCCCTCCTCTCTTGTAACTGCATCTATATCTCTGTCAATCCAGCTCAGCTCCTTCCAGTTCCTAATCTTCCCCGAAAAAATATCTCTTACCTGTTCGAGAGAGAGATTATTTACGGGATTCTGTGGATGAACAATAACGGCTATCCCATCATAGCAGATAACAGTCTGTTTGAGATTAAGCTCCTCATCGTGTAGCTCTCTTGATGACATGCCTATGTCAACAGTTTTATAAAAGGTTGCCTGAATCCCTGCAGTTGATCCGCCTCCCTGAACATTGACTATATAGGTGGGATGTCCCACCATAAAATACTCAGCCAGCTTTTCTGTAAAGGGCATCACTGAGGTTGATCCTGCAATCATAATGGCATGCTTTTTATGATCTACTTTTTTAGTCTGAAAGCAGGAAAAGATCGTAGAGAGTATCAGAAGAAATAAGATATTTTTCAACCCTATCTCCTATTTAGAGCTTTTCAGATGTCTCACAATCTTTCCTTCTACCATAAATATTACCAGCTCAGCAATATTTACGGCATGGTCTGCCATTCTTTCAAGATATTTGGATATAAAAAGTAGCCGTGTGGCTCTGCTGATTGTCTTTGCATCCTGCATCATATAGGTTAAAAGCTCCCTGAATATCTGATCGTGCAGTACATCAACTATCTCATCATCCTTTGTAACCTTCCACGCAAGCTCCACATCTTCTTTTACAAAGGCATCAAGACTTTCTTTTACCATGGACTGTACTGTTAGTGCCATTTTCGGAAGGTCTATATAAGGTTTTAATTGAGGCTCCTGATTAAGCTCAAGCACCCTCTCACACATATTTACAGCCATATCTCCTATTCTTTCGAGATCATAGTTAATTTTTATAGCTGTTGTAATAAATCTAAGATCTCTGGCAGCAGGTTGTCTTAGGGCAAGAAGCTTCAGACATATCTCATCTATCTCTACCTCTTTTGAATTTATAATATCGTCGTCTTCTATTACTGTTTCGGCAAGATTGGAATCTCTTTCTAAAAGCGATTTTATAGCATTTCCAATAGCCTTTTCGACCAACCCGCCTTCAAACAGTAGTTTGTCCTTCAGCTCTCTCAGCTCTTTGTCAAAGGATTTATAAATGTGTCCATCCATTTCTGATAAACCTCCATAAATAGTAGCATTATAAATTAAAGCTCATCTTTTATACAATTTAAAAGATTTGTTTATTTTGAATAGATCCTTAAGATCTATTAGAGATAACCATTCTTTTTATACCAGTCATAAGTTTTCTCAAGTCCTTCCAGCAAGGGCACTTTAGGAGAATAGGAGAGCATTTGTTTTGCTTTATCTATCCTTACTCCCCAGTTGTTCTGCGAAAGGTCTATTACTTTATCAAGACTTAAAACCAGTGGTTTTTTCATAACCCTTCCAGTTATCTCTGCGGTATATGATATGGGCAGCAATATCCATTTACCAAGTCTGACTGTCCTGAGTTTTTTCTGAATCACCTTTGAAAGCCCGTCCTTTATCTCATAAAGCGGATAATTTTCACCGCCAATATTAATTATCTCTCCGCTTGGAATCTCTCTTTCCAGAACCGCCGAAACTCCATCTACCATATCAGCTATGTAACATAGATTTATAATCTTTTCGTCATCACCAAAAACGACAAAAAACCCATAGGATGCCATTTTAAAAAGCGCCAGAAGATTAAGATCTCTGGGTCCATAAACAAGAGTGGGTCTCAGTATTATTACGTTCATCTGATCCTTAAACTTTAATAACTCTTCTTCTCCCAAAAGTTTGCTTCTTCCGAAATGAGAGACAGGCTTGGAAAGGTCATTTTCGGTCTTAAAATCTTTGGATAAGGATGGTCCAGCTGCGTTTAGATTGGAGAGATAAATAAACTTCCTAACCCTTCCACTCTCCGAACAGGCTCTTATTATATTTTTTGTTCCAAGAAAATTTATAAGATAATAATTGTGCCAGTCATAGGTATTAAGTACGCCTGCCGTGTGAATAACAGTATCAATATCTTCAAAGGTATCCTTTAGTGTCTGTGGGAAAAGAAAATCGCCATATCTTATTGAAACCCTGTCCGAATACTCCCTTAACCAGCGAAGATCTGCCTCCTTTCTAATTAGGCAGACCACATTTTTTCCATCCTTAACAAGTCTATCAACAATGCTGCTACCTATAAACCCTGTGGCGCCTGTAACTAAATATTTCATAGGTAAGAAGTTTACAATTTTTATTGCAGATTTATCAAGAGTTAATTCTTGTAAAAGGCACCTGGTATAGACATATTTACCAGTCTGGAATGGTTTAAGTAATATGTTAAATATTTCAGCAGATTTAAGCAAGTTCTCCATGAGGAAGACAGTTGGTGTGATTGAATGCTCTATCTTTGTATAAAACGCTCATAGGTTGTTCCTTCATCCTTTAAGTGATCTCACCTTCCTCTGCCAGGAGAAACCCAGTCTCTTCATTATATCAAGTATTCTGCGGAAAGCCTCTTTCCTGCTTATGGTTTCCTTTGCATCCTTCCATTCACCTCCTTTTACTTCAATAAAATCAAACTGGTTAATATGTCTATACCTATCTGGTACACCTCCAAAATTTTTCTTGACAGGAAGGATAAAATAGTTTTAGAATTTTATCAAAAGCCACGAAGGCTAAATGAAGCTAAGAAAGCTTCAAGTCGGCGTGGCTTTTTTTTTTGCCGAGTTTAAAAAACTTACATTAAGGGGGTTATATGAGAATGAAAAAATTTATTGTTTCTTTTTTTATGTTACTTGTTTTAGCTACAGCAAGTTATGCTGCCCATCCTTTGATTACCGATGATACAGGAACTCAGGGAAAAGGCAACTTTCAGCTGGAGGCAAATGCTGAGTATAATTATGATAAGGAAGATGGAGTTACAAACAAAGAGACAGCAGTTGATTTTACATTATCATATGGTGCATTAGAAAATGTGGATTTGCAAATATCAATCCCCTATCAGATCATAAAAACCAGTGATGCTGGTTCTGATTTTGAAGAGGAGGGGATGGGAGATCTGTCCTTAGATGTTAAATGGCGTATATATGAAAAAGATGAGCTTAGCCTGCTACTTAAGCCAGGAATAACCCTCCCTTTAGGTGATGAGGAGAAAGGTTTAGGTACAGGAAAAACAGGTTATAAACTGTTTTTTGTAACCACCTACGAAAAAAAGCCCTATGTGGTTCATGCAAATTTAGGATATATTCTCAACAAAAATAAAGTTGATGAGAGAGAGGACATCTGGCATATATCTTTAGCAGGTGAGTATTACCTTACGGAAGATCTTAGAGTCGTTGGAAATGTTGGTATGGAAAAAAATACCGATAAATCAGCAGATCAGGATCCTGCCTTTTTAATTGCTGGAGTCATATATGGTTTAAACAAGGATTTTGACGTGGATTTTGGGATTAAATTTGGTCTAAATAAAGCAGAAACAGATATATCGGTTTTGGCAGGTATATCACTAAGGTTTTAAAGGAGGAGAATTATGCACATGGCAGATGCGTTAATTTCTCCTGGTGTTGGGGCTGGTTTTTGGGCTTTGTCTCTCGGAGGGATTGCCTATAGTTCAAAAAAACTTAAGGAAAATATTGATGATAGAATGATACCGTTGATGGGAGTAATGGGAGCCTTTGTTTTTGCTGCCCAGATGATTAATTTTACCATACCAGCTACCGGTTCAAGCGGACATCTTGGAGGAGGACTAATACTTTCGGTTCTGCTTGGACCCTATGCAGGATTTATTGTGATGGCTTCTATCCTAACAGTTCAAGCGTTATTTTTTGCCGATGGAGGCCTGCTTGCACTGGGCTGTAATATCTGGAATCTTGGTTTTTATACGTCCTTTATTGCCTATCCGCTGATTTTTAAACCACTTACAAGAGATGGGAGAAACATTACAATAGCTTCTATATTAGCTGCTGTTGTGGGTTTACAGTTAGGAGCCTTTTCGGTTGTTCTGCAGACCTATTTTTCGGGCATATCTGAGCTACCTTTTAATACCTTTGTTATGCTTATGCAACCCATACATCTTGCCATAGGTATTGTGGAGGGTATAGTTACAGCGGCGGTGCTTAATTTTGTTAGATCTGTCAAACCAGAGCTTATCAACGTCAGTCTTAATAGCACTTCAGCGGGATTTAAAAAAATTATTGTAACTTTTGCTATTCTTACGATTTTTACTGGAGCATTATTAAGCTGGTTTGCCTCTTCACATCCCGATGGTCTTGAATGGTCAATAGAAAAGGTTTACGGAAAGGCTGAACTGCCTGAAAAAGAAGAAGGTATTGCAGCTATACTTAAAAATATACAGGAAAAAATAAGCTTCCTACCAGACTATTCTTTTAAGAAAGCACCAGAAGAGGAAAAGACAGTAGAAAGTGAAACAGCTTATCCCAATATTGATGCGGGAACTTCAATCTCGGGAATACTGGGTTCTGTTATAGTTTTAGCGGTAATATTCGGTACAGGATTTATTATAAAAACTTTAAGAAAAAGATCTGTCTAATATTCTCCTCTCTTCTTTAATTAAGACCTTTGCAAATATTGGCAAAGGTCTTATAATATTTAGAATTTATGAAATTTGATAAAGAGTTTTTCCATATAGGTTATTTGGATCGGATTTCCCAGAAAGACACGTTTATTCACCGTATAGATGCGAGAGTCAAGGTTATTGTTAGTTTACTTTTTGTAATAACGGTGGTTTCTTTTCCTAAGTATGAGATAAGCAGAATGATGCCATTCTTTCTTTTTCCCGTCTTATTCCTGTCTCTCGGCGATATTCCTGTAAGATTTGTTTTAGTAAGATTATTAATAGTTTCTCCCTTCATCCTATTTATAGCTATTTTTAACCCTCTTCTGGAAAGGAACATTGCATTTTATTTTTTCAGTATCCCTGTTTCCTATGGTTTTTTATCTCTCCTATCAATTTTCTTAAGATTTGTTCTTACCGTAAGCATTCTAATATTGCTAATAGCTACCACCTCTTTTTCAGGTGTCTGTTATGCTCTGAGAGCTTTTAGATTACCCAATGTTTTTATAAATCAGCTTCTTTTCCTGTACCGCTACATATTTGTGTTGACAGAAGAGGCGATGAGGATGGTCAGGGCAAAGGAGCTTAGAAGCTTTAACGGTAGAGGGCAAGAGATAAAATTTTATGTGCGACTTGTGGGTAATCTACTATTGAGAACTATTGAAAGGGCGGAAAGGATCTACTATGCTATGCTCTCGAGAGGATATAACGGCATAATGCCCTATAGAAAAATATCCCTGTTGGGTTATAAAGATTATTTGTTTATGTTTTTTTCAGTGCTTTTGTTATATATATTTAGATTTTATGATCCAACAGAATGGATAAAAATGTTATTTTAAGGAAATTCCATGAGTCACCATATAGTCAAATTTGAAAATATAATATATCAGTATCCCGATGGCACAGAGGCTTTAAAGGGCATATCTTTTCTAATTACTCACGGTGAGTCCGTAGGAATTGTGGGTGCAAATGGCTCAGGGAAGACCACGCTGCTAATGCATTTAAACGGATATCTGCTCCCCACCAGGGGCATCATAAATATTGGTGATGTGATTTTGACAAAAAGAACAAGAACTGAGATTAGAAAAAAAGTGGGGCTTGTATTTCAAAATCCTGATGACCAGCTTTTTATGCCTACCGTGTATGAAGATGTAGCGTTTGGACCAGTAAATCTTGGACTTGATGATGTTAATGTGGAGGAGCGGGTAAAAAGAGCTTTAGATCTGGTGGGTTGTTATAATCTTAAAAACAAGCCACCCCATCATCTATCAGGTGGACAGAAAAGAGCCGTTGCTATAGCTACCGTAATTGCCATGAACCCCGACCTGCTTGCTATGGATGAACCATCATCAAACCTTGATCCAAAGTCGAGAAGATATCTTATTAATATACTTAAGGAGTTTGAGCATACCAAGATAATTGCCTCCCATGATCTGGATCTGATTCTCGAAGTCTGTAAGAGATGCATAGTATTAAACGATGGAAAGATTGTAGCTGATGGCGATACAGAAAAAATCTTGAAAGATAAAAAGCTTCTTGAAGATAACAACCTCGAGCTACCGCTTTCACTGCAAAAAATTTTATAATTTTTCGTTTCTTTAATTCGGAAGTTAATTAATCATTTATTTTGTTGGTTTTTTGGTTTAAAATATTAGATCTCTGGAGGTTTTTATGTGTCTTGCCATACCGATGAAGGTTATAAATATTTTAGATGATTTCTGCACCGTAGAGCTAAACGGAGTTACAAAAACCTGCTTTATTGGCTTTTTAGATGAAAAGCCAGGTGAGGGAGATTATCTTCTTGTTCATGCAGGGATGGCTATCAAAAAGCTTGATTTACAGGAAACAGAAGAGATACTTAAGGAACTTTCCACGCTTATTGAGGGTGAGCTTAATGAATCTTGAAATATTTAAAGATAAGGAACTTATTAGAAAATCTTTTCAGGCTCTCAAAAACAGGGTAAAAAAATTTAACAACATAAGAATTATGGAGTTTTGCGGAACCCATACCCATAACATTTTTCAGTACGGATTCAGAGAGTCCTTCTTACCCAATCTCAGGTTCATAGCAGGTCCGGGATGTCCGGTATGCGTTACATCTGAAGAAGATCTTGCAGAGGTTAAATATCTTTTTGATAACTTTGATCTGGGAGTAATTGCTTACGGAGATCTTTTAAGAGTACCCCTTCAAGGTAAAAGTCTTATGGACTTTAGAGCCGAAGGCAGGTCTGTTGAGGTAGTCTATAGTGCCATTGATTCCATAAGGATTGCGGAATCAAATAAAGATAAGCAATGGGTTTTTCTTGGTGTTGGCTTTGAGACTACCATGCCAGCCACTGCGGCAGCAATTATTATGGCAGAGAAGAAAGGAATAAAAAACCTTTCCTTTCTATCATTTCATAAAAATACAAAGGCTATTCTTAAAGCCCTCTCTACCTTTGAGAAGCTATATGCAGATGGCGTAATGCTTCCCGGACATGTGTCAGCTGTTACAGGCTACAATTATTTTAAAGATATAGAGATGTTTCATCTACCAGCTGTAGTTGTGGGTTTTGAGCCTCTTGATATAATTGCAGGAATAAATGAGCTTCTTAACATGATAGAAGCTGGTGAGAATGGAATAAGGTCTGCATATCCGAGAGCAGTAAAAGAAGAAGGCAACCCTAAAATGCTTAAGGCTATGGAAGATAGCTTTTATAAAAAGGATGCGCCGTGGAGAGGAATAGGGATTGTTCCCGAAGGCGGTTTTGAGATTAAAGATCAATATAGTTTTTACAATGCCAGAGTAAAGTACCGTATCCCACAGAATCTTCCTGTTCAAAAAAGCTCTGGCTGCAAATGCGGTGAGGTGCTTATTGGAAGAATAGAGCCCGGAGAATGTCCGCTTTTTAAAAAGATCTGTACACCAGAAAATCCTATCGGTCCCTGCATGGTCTCCCATGAGGGTACCTGTCTGGCATATTATAAATGGGCAGAGATAATCTCATAATTTAAGGATAACATATGAACAATGTGTCTTTGAGCCTCGGAAGCGGTGGAAAGGTTAGTTTTAATTTTATTAAAAATGAGATTCTAAAAAGGTTTTCAAATCCTATACTTGATGCTCTTGGAGATGGCGCCAATATCTCTGAGAATCTTGTTGTGACTACCGATAACTTTACTGTTTATCCCGAGTTTTTTGAAGGTGGTAATATTGGTATACTGGCTATGTCCGGCATGATAAACGATCTTGCATCTATGGCAGCAAGACCTATCTTTATGACCATGGGACTTGTCATTGAAGAAGGTTATGGTTATGAAAATCTTACCGAGATACTGGATGATATGAAGGTGCTGGCAGAAAGGTATAATGTGAAACTCATCTGCGGCGATACGAAAGTAGTGGAGAAAGGTAAGATGGAAGGGATTCATATCTCCATGACGGGTATTGGTACCAGAATGGTCGGTTATAAACTACCGCTCAAGGAATACTCGGTAGGTGACAGAATAATACTGACCGGGAGTCTGGGGCTACATACAATCTCGGTTTTAAAGGCAAAAAAGGCTATAGAATTTCAAGGCTCTGTCTGCTCCGATGTGGCTCCGCTTTTTGATATAGTTGACGCCCTTATTAGTGAGGGAATAAAACCAAAATTTATAAGAGATGTTACAAGAGGAGGTTTTTCAGCTGTTGTCAATGAGCTTTCATACCTGGGCGGTATGAGGATAGAGATTGATGAGTCTTACGTGCCTGAAGATCCAATGGTAAAAGCCATCTGTGATATTTATGGTTTTGATATCTACAGCTTAGCCTGTGAAGGTAGAATGGTGATAGTTGTGTCTGAGGAAGAAAGCGAAAAGGCAGTCTCAGTTTTAAAGAATATCAATGTTTCTAAGAACTCAGCTGTTGTCGGAGAGATAACAGATTTAGGTAAACCGCTCGTAATACTGAAAACTGCTTTTGGCGGGAAGACCATACTGGATATGCCGTTGGGAGAGATTTTGCCGAGAATATGCTAAAAAATCTGAGAAACCATCTTATTATGGTAGCGGCTATTCTCTTAACCATCTTTTTTATGTATCTTATTTATGCAAAGCTCCCCCTTTATATGGATAATGTAGAAAAATGTTACACCCCATATATTCGTAAAAGATAGTTTGAATTATTAAAAAATCTTATGTAATATTTAGTTACATAAACAATAAAATTCAGGAGGTCGGTATGCCATTAGTTCCTATGAAACAGATTTTAGATGAGGCAAAAAAGGGTGGTTATGGTGTGGGTGCCTTCAATGTAAATAACATGGAACAGATCCAGGCAATTATGACTGCGGCAAGAAATACCAAATCACCTGTGATAGTCCAGGCAAGCAGGGGTGCACTAAAATATTCAAATCTAATCTATTTAAAATATCTAATGGTTGCGGCATCGGAAGAAAATCCCGACATTCCCATAGCCATGCATCTGGATCATGGAAATGGACTGGAGGTGGTAAAGCAGGCTATAGATCTGGGCTTTACCTCCGTAATGATAGACGGCTCTTTGCTTGAAGACGGAAAGACGCCGAGTACCTACGAGTATAACGTAGAGGTTACAAGAAAGGTAGTAGATTATGCTCATAAATTTGGTGTTACAGTAGAAGGGGAGCTTGGTACTCTCGGTGGAATTGAAGATGGCGTAGGTTCGGGGAAGATTCACCTTACCGATCCTGATCAGGCTGAACAGTTTATAAAGGAGACAGGGGTTGATGCGCTTGCTGTAGCGATAGGCACATCTCATGGCGCCTATAAATTTAAATCTGAACCAAAGCTTGCAATTGATATTGTCAAAGAGATAAATAGAAGATGTCCAGATGTGCCCCTTGTTATGCATGGCTCATCTTCAGTGCCGGAGGAGCTGGTAGCCATTGTAAATAAATATGGTGGAAAAATGCCAAATGCAAAAGGTGTTCCACTGGAGTCCATACAGGAAGCCATCAAATATGGTGTAAGAAAAATAAATGTGGATACAGACAGTAGAATTGCTATTACTGGCGCTATAAGAAAGGTGTTTTTTGAAGAGCCTGACAAGTTTGATCCAAGAGATTATCTAAAACCAGCAAGAGAAGCTATGGTTAAAGTAGTTGAAAGCAGAATGATTGCCTTTGGTTCAGCAGGTCATGCTTATGATTATAAACAGATGACGCTTGAGGATATGAAAAAAATATACGGTGTAGCCTGATACAGAAAGATTAAAAAATTAAGGAGGTACAGATTATGAAAAAAGTGCTTGTTGCCTATTATACAAGAGGCGGAAATACAAGAAAAATGGCTGAGATTATATCGGAATTTATTAAGGCAAAAGGAGTTGATGTAACCATTAGTTCTGTTGAGGAGGTAAATATTGATGCGCTTCCTGAATATGATGGGTATATAGTAGGTTCACCAAACTATTTCGGTTCTATGGCTTATCCGGTAAAAAAGTTTTTTGACGATTCGGTTAAATATTTCAAAAAACTTGAAGGAAAGCTTGCAGCTGCTTTTTGCACAACCGGTATGATAGGAGGAGGCGGAGAGACAGTAGTGCTGGACATACTGAAGGCTTTTTTGATACATGGCTGTGTGGTGCAGGGGCTCTGTGCGGCAGGCCATTATGGTCCCGTATCCATAGGCTCGCCTGATGAGAGAATAAAAAAAGAGGCTGAAATTTTAGCAGAAAAGTTTGTATCTCTGTTAAATAAACTGTAGTCAGTTTATCTTTCTTTTTTAGATCAGGTTCGTTTTTTCTCATTGTGAAGGAGATTTTTTATGAAAAAGCTTGATTTTACCAAGATGAATGGGCTTATCCCTGCCATAATTACTGATTATGAAACCAATGAGGTATTGATGCTTGCATTTATGGATGAAAAGGCGCTTCAGCTTACGCTGGAGACGGGAAAGACCTGGTTTTATAGCAGAAGCAGAAATAAGTACTGGATGAAAGGTGAGAGTTCCGGACATGTTCAGGAGGTAGTTGAGGTCTTTACAGACTGTGATTACGATTCAGTTCTAATAAAGGTCAGACAGAAAGGCGGCGCAGCCTGTCATACAGGCAACAAAAGCTGTTTTTATATTAAATATGAAGAAGGGGACTGGAAAGAATATTCAAATCCAGTGTTTAATCCTGATGAGGTTTATAAAAAATAAAAAGAGGAGAATGTCAGATGGCGGTTTTAAAGTTTGGAATTCCTAAGGGTAGTCTTGAAAATTCAACCATTGAACTTTTTAAAAGAGCGGGCTGGACAATTACTCCTTCTGCGAGAAATTATTTTCCGACCATTGATGATGATGAGATAAAATGTAATCTCATAAGACCTCAGGAGATGGGTATCTATGTGGAAAAGGGGACTATTGATGCAGGAATAGCTGGCAAAGATTGGGTACTGGAGTATGAATCCGATGTAATTTACGTGTCAGATCTGGTCTATTCGAAGGTTTCAAAAAGACCTACCAGGTGGGTGCTTGTGGTCACCGAAGACTCTCCAATAAAAAAGATTGAGGATCTTAAAAACAAGGTTATTTCTACAGAGCTTGTTAACTTTACAAAAAAATATTTTGCCGAGAGAAATATACCAGTAAAGGTTGAGTTCTCATGGGGGGCTACAGAAGCTAAGGTGGTTGAGGGGCTCTGTGATGCCATTGTGGAGGTTACTGAAACGGGTTCAACTATAAAAGCCAATGGTTTAAGGATAGTTGATACCCTGATGACTTCAAATCCTGTTCTTATAGCAAATAAAAAGGCATGGAAAAATAAAACAAAAAGAGCCAAGATAGAACAGATAAACACTCTCATTAAAGGAGCCCTGAATGCAGATAAGATGGTGGGGCTCAAAATGAATGCGCCAAAAGATAGAATTGAGGATATAGTTAAAATTCTTCCCAGTCTCAACTATCCTACCGTTTCAAGTTTATATAGCTCCGACTGGGTATCAATAGAAAGCATACTGCACGAGAAGATTGTTAGAGACATAATTCCTAAACTACTTAAGGCAGGAGCTCAGGGGATAATTGAGTATCCCATAAATAAGATTATAGATAAACCTTAAGATTCTGATGAATATCCATGAAGATTCATCAAGAGAATCTGTTTTTGTTTACAGGAAGGGGGCGCTGGGAGACACTATATTTTATATCCCCCTTCTTTTTCATCTAAAAAATTACTATTCAAAAATATACTTCGCTGGCAATTACCTTTACAGAAGTCTCTTTCAGGGGATGGATTTTATTCAGTTTCTGGATGCGGACAGTCTTTATGTATTTAATCTACTCAGAGGCAGCTGTGATACTGAAAAATTTCATAGATTCTATATCTTTTCCAGATCTTTCGAAAAAATATCACCAGATTTTTATATTTATGATCCCATACCTGAAAATGAGTGGGTTTATAGCTACCCTTTCAGACTTTTAAATGAAAAATTTGAACTTCCAGCAATCTATTTTCCTGTTTTTTACAATGAGGTTCTATTTAGACAGGTTAAAGACAAAAAATTCTTTATCTTTCATCCCGGTAGTGGAGGAATGCGGAAAATATGGCATATAAATAATTTTTTTGCCATTGAAAAATATCTTAATGAGAAGGGATTTGAAATATACTATCTGCTCGGGGAGTCAGAAAAGAACAGAATCGATGAGTTTAGAGGTAAAAAAATATTTTACAATTATTCTTTGAATGATATTATTTTTTTGCTACAATATGCCAGCGGATTTGTGGGAGCTGATACTGGAATAGGTCATCTGGCTGGGCTTCTCGGGGTAAATGGTTTTATGCTTTTCGGTTCAAGTAATGAAAAAATATATAAACCCATGAGGTCAATCAGAGCTATTAAATTATCAGATGACGTAAATGATATTAAACCTGAACATATAATTGAACATTTAGGAGAGTTAGTTGAAAAAAGATGAGATATTTATTATTTCTGATGCTACTGGAGAAACTGCAGAGAAGATAATTCTGGCAGTCGTAGCGCTGTTTAATAAAACCAACTTTGATATTAAAAAATTTACCCGTGTATCTACACCTGAAGAGATTAAAGATATAGTAAGAAAAGCAGCACATAGAGAAGCCCTTGTTGCTTTTACACTTGCCCAGCGCTGGATGAGGGATCTTGTAATCCGTGAGTGCGACATTAATAAAGTTAGCTATGTGGATCTTATTGGTTCGGTAATCAGCAAGGTTACACAGTTTTTCTCTGCAAAACCTGTTGAACAGCCTGGAGCTCAGCACAAGGTTAACGAGGAGTACTTTAAAAGGATAGAAGCAATTGAATATACAGTTAAGCACGATGATGGGCAGAATCTGGAAACTGTCTATGATGCAGATATTGTAATTATTGGTGTTTCAAGAACTTCAAAGACCCCGCTTTCCATATATCTTTCTCATGAAAATTGGAAAGTAGCCAATATTCCTTTCATACCAGATATAGATATAAATCTTGATTTTCAGAAATTGCATAACAAGGTGATAGGTCTTGTTATTGATCCTGTTTTTCTCACCGATATTAGAAAGGTAAGGTTGAAACATATGGGAGAGGATCTGAACACAAGATATGCGGATCTTAAATATGTTTATGAAGAGGTAAACAGCTCTATTGAATTTTTTAAGAGAAAAAAGATCCCTACAGTGGATGTGACAAAAAAGTCCATAGAAGAGATAGCCAGCGAGGTACTTAAAGTTTTAAATAAAACAAAGGTAAGATTTTAATAAAAAAGGAGGCAAAAATGGGTCAGGGAACAAGAAGAAAAGAGCTTAATCAAAGAAGGCACAGGCGAGAAAAGAGACTAAAACAGAGAATGAAAGAGAATGTAACCGTTAAAGAAGAGATTAAAAAATAGTCAATAAATCATTTTTTGCTTATAAAAAAGTCAAAATAACTAATCTTAGCCTTCAATTTTCAGGCACAGACATTGCGTAACCCTACCAAAAGTAATTTTGGAGGGTTATTGTGCTTTTTAGACCAGTAAGTCAAGCCTTTTATGAGTTTGATGTCAGGAGAGATCCGGACAGATGTATCCAGTGCAGGGTATGTGAAAGACAGTGTTCCTATCTTGTTCACTCCTATGATGCTGAAGATAATGTAATGGTAGCAGATAATCCAAAGTGCGTAGGCTGCAGAAGATGCGAATATATGTGTCCAACCGATGCGCTTAAGATTACACTCAATGAATCAACCTTCAGACCAAACGAGTCTTGGACAAATTTTCACAGAATGGGGCTTATTAAACAGAGAGAGACAGGCGGTATTCTTCTTACGGGTATGGGTAATGATAAGGGTTATAAAATATACTGGGATCATCTTCTTATTGATGCCTGTCAGGTAACTAATCCATCCATAGACCCGCTCAGAGAGCCTATGGAGCTTAGAACCTATCTGGGTACTAAACCTGATAAGCTTGAGTTTGAAAAAAAGAATGGGAAACTGACTTTAAAAACTCTGCTTACTCCCCAGCTAAAACTTAACTATCCAGTTATGTTTGGTGCCATGTCATATGGAGCAATCAGTCTTAACGTGCACAGAGCTATGGCTATGGCGGCTAAGGAGCTTGGAATTCTTTATAATACCGGTGAGGGTGGGCTTCATAAAAGCTTATATGAATATGGTCCCTGGACGATTGTTCAGTGTGCTTCAGGGCGTTTTGGTGTTCATGCAGAGTATCTGAATGCAGGAGCAGCAATTGAGATAAAAATAGGTCAAGGAGCCAAGCCAGGTATCGGTGGACACCTACCTGGAGAAAAGGTTACAGAAGCCATATCGGAGACAAGAATGATCCCCGCAGGATCTGATGCCCTATCTCCTGCACCACATCATGACATTTATTCCATAGAGGATTTAAGGCAGCTCATATATGCATTAAAAGAGGCTTCGGATTATACAAAACCTGTAAGTGTAAAGATTGCAGCGGTTCACAACTCCGCAGCTATTGCAAGCGGTATAGCAAGGGCAGGGGCTGATATAATAGTGCTTGATGGTTTTAGAGGAGGGACAGGTGCTGCTCCAACCATAATAAGAGATCATGTGGGTATTCCCGCTGAGATAGCTCTTGCTGCTGTAGATCAGAGGTTAAGAGACGAGGGGATAAGAAACTCCGTATCTCTGGTCATCTCGGGAGGCATAAGAAGCAGTGCAGATGTATTGAAAGCTATAGCACTGGGAGCAGATGCAGTCTATATTGGTACAGCCACACTTCAGGCAGTGGGCTGTACGGTCTGTCAGAGATGCTATACTGGTAAATGTCCCTGGGGGATTGCTACCAATGATCCCTATCTTGTGAAAAGGGTTAACCCAGAGATAGGAGCAGAACAGCTTTATAATCTTGTCTCGGCGTGGGGACATGAGATCCAGGAGATTTTAGGCGCTTTAGGGATAAATGCCATTGAGTCTCTCCGCGGCAACAGGTTAAGGCTAAGAGCCATTGATCTAACAAAGGAAGAGATGGAAATACTTGGCGTACTTCCAGCAGGAATTTAAGGAGCATAAACTATGAAAAGAGTATATCCGAGAGAAGAGTTTTGTATGGGTTGCAGGCTTTGTGATGTGGCCTGTATAACAGTTCATTCTAAAAGTAAAAATACCATTAAGGCATATAAAAAAGAGTTTCCGAGAGAACCTTCAAGAATCTGGTTTGAGGAAAACCGTCCTTCTTGTTTTTCCTTTATGTGTAGACACTGTGAAGAGCCCGATTGTCTGGAAGCTTGCATTAGCGGTGCCATAACCAAAGATCCTGAAACAGGTATAGTAACCATAGATGAAAACATTTGTGTAGGCTGCTGGTCCTGTATGATGGCATGTCCCTATGGTGCGCTTAAGAAGAAGGTTGCAAAGGATAATAAACTCGTGTCATCAAAATGCGACCTTTGTATAGAAAGAGGCAGTCCTGCCTGTGTGGATGCCTGTCCCAATAGAGCTTTGGTTTATAAATAATAGGAGAGCTTAATATGATCACAATAATCGGTAATTCAGTTGCGGCTATAGGGGCTATAGAAGCCATAAGAAAGGTCAATACAGAGGTCAAAATCAGGGTTATAACAAAGGAACCCTATGTGGCTTATGGGAGGCCAGTGATATCAGACTATCTTAAGGGCAAGGCTAAAGAAGAGAAGCTCCTTTCTTATAGAAGAAGAGGATTTTATGAGAAAAATAACGTGGAGCTTATTTTAAGTGAAGAGATTGTTAAGGTTGATTTTGACAACAAGATCCTTTATTCAAAAAGCGATGAAAAATATAGCTTTGATAAGCTACTTATAGCCACAGGCGGTGTCCCATTTATTCCACCCATAAAGGGTAGGGAGCTTAAAAGGGTTTATACATTTACCACTCTTGATGATGCTAAGGAATTGTTAAATCTAAGCAAGGATATTAAGAAGGCTGTTGTAATAGGAGGTGGACTGATAGGATTAAAGGCGGCAGAGGGGTTGCATGCTCAGGGTGTTAAGGTAAGTGTCATTGAACTTATGGACAGGGTGCTCAGTCTCGCATTTGATAAGACATCGGGAAATATTGTTGAAAATAGAATGCAGGATGTTGGGATCGATGTTTTTACTGAGTCAAACACGGAGGAGATTATTGATGATGGTAATGGTAATGCCTGTGGAATACGGCTCAAGTCTGGAAGAGTAATCGATTCAGATATTGTAATAATTGCCATAGGTGTGGTGCCCAATGTGTCATTTTTAAAAGGGACAGGGCTTCTTATCAACAGAGGAGTAGTTGTTGATGATCATATGGAAACAAATATTAAAGGTGTCTATGCGGCAGGAGATGTGGCAGAAGGTAAAGAATTTTTCTCTAAAGCCAATAGACTGCTTCCCATATGGCCTGATGCTTACAGGCAGGGAAGAGTTGCTGGATATAATATGGTTGGTGAGGAAAGGGTTTATGAAGGTGGACTTTCAATGAACTCTATTGAACTGTTTGGTATTCCTACAATCTCCGCTGGTATTATTAATCCTGAAGGATCTGAATATGAGATACTCAGCTCCTATGACGAAAAGAGATATAGATACAGAAAAATCGTATTGAAAGATAATAGAATAGAAGGCTTTGTATTTGTTGGTGATATTGAAAGATCTGGTATCTTTACGGGGCTTATGAGAGAAAGGGTTGATGTATCAGGTTTTAAAGATCAGCTTCTAAATCCCAGTTTTGGTTTTATAAATCTGCCCTATGAGCTCAGACAGGAAGTATTCTGGAAAAGGTTCCTTAAAATAAAAGACACACCTTCTTGCATTAATGATATATGTCCTGAGTTTAAGGAAGAAACAACTTTAAGCGATAGTGAGGTTATAGATGAAGCATAACAGATATAAAGATCCAAAGGATATTTCTAACTGTGGTTTATGCGGATTTATTAACAGAAAAAAAGAAGTAATCAACGGCGAAAGGATTATTAAGGGGATTAAGATCCAGCACGACAGGGGAAACGGACTGGGCGGTGGCTTTGCCGCTTATGGTATCTATCCTGCTTTCAAAGACTTCTATGCCTTTCATATTATGTATGACAATCAGGTTTCACTAAGTCAGACGGAGGATTTTTTGAAATCCTGTCTTACTGTGGAGCATATAGAGCCTATCCCCACAAGAAAGATTTCTGCCATCAAATCCTCGCCACTACTTATGAGATATTTTGTCAAGCCTATTAATACGGAACAGAATTTTTCCAGATTTGGCATAGAGCTTGGTTCCGATGATGACTTTGTGGTTAAGATAGTTATGCATGTTAATGAAAAGATAAGCGGCGCATATATATTCTCATCGGGCAAAAATATGGGGGCTTTCAAAGGTGTGGGATATCCTGAAGAGATCGCTGATTTTTTTAAGCTTGAAGAATATAAAGGCTATATCTGGACAGCCCACAATAGATTTCCTACCAATACACCTGGCTGGTGGGGCGGTGCGCATCCTTTTACGCTGCTTGACTGGTCTATAGTTCATAACGGAGAGATATCATCCTATGGAATAAACAAAAGATATTTGGAGATGTTCGGTTATAAATGTACACTTCTAACAGATACTGAGGTAGTAGCTTACCTGCTTGACCTGCTTATTAGAAAGCATGGTCTTTCGGAAGAGATTGCCTGCTCAGTCCTGGCATCTCCTTTCTGGAAAAACATTGATAAAATGGATGAAGAGGAGAAAGTGGCTTACTCAGCATTGAGAATGGTTTATGGAAGTGCGCTTTTAAATGGTCCATTTGCCATACTTTTTGCACACTCAAAGGGACTCGTAGGCTTAAACGACAGAGTTAAGTTAAGACCTTTAGCAGTTGCTGAGTCGGGAGATTTTGTATATATGGGTTCGGAGATATCGGCATTAAGAGAGATGGATAGAAACATAGATAAGGTCTGGGCTCCCAAAGCAGGAGAACCCATAATAGTAAGATTTGATGAATAGGGAGGTTAGATGATAGAGATAAATTCTGAAGGCATTTATTATAGAGATTTAAATAAGAAGATAAGAGAGCTGGTTAAGAGTGGAGAGAAGAAGTTTGTACTTAGAAATGTAAATGGTCAGAGATACATCTGCGATGGCATAAGAGAAAAGATTGAGGTTGATGTATATGGAGTTCCCGGACAGGATCTTGGTGCCTTTATGGATGGTCCTTCGATCAATGTTTACGGAGATGGTCAGGATGGCATAGCAAATACAATGAGTGGAGGAAAAATAATCGTCCACGGCATTGCGGGTGACGTTTGCGGTTATGGGATGAGGGGAGGAAAGCTCTTCATAAAAGAGGATGCAGGCTATCGTGTAGGGATTCATATGAAAGATTACAAGGATAAAGTTCCGTTTATTGTAGTAGGTGGAAAGGTGGGAGACTTCTTTGGTGAATATATGGCAGGTGGTGTGCTGGTGGTGCTCGGGCTTTTTACCAGAAGGGAGAATGCCCCTATCTGCGGTGATTACCTGGGCACAGGTATTCATGGAGGAAAGATATATGTCAGGGGAGAGGTTGATCCCTATTACTGTGGCAAGGAGTGTGGCTTCAAGAAAGTGACTCTTGAAGAAGATGAGATGCTAAAAAATTTATTGATTGAGTATTGCAATGATTTTATGATAGATTTTAATCTGTTAAAAGGCTCGACATTTACAATGCTCTGGCCAAAAACAAAAAGACCTTATGGAAATTTATACGCCTATTAGGAGTGCATATGAAAAAGATTGAAGCAATTATTAAACCTTACAAGCTTGATGATGTAAAGGATGCATTAAATGAGATAGGTATCAAAGGTATTACAGTAACCGAGGTAAAGGGGTTCGGCAGACAGAAGGGGCATACGGAGCTTTACAGAGGCGCTGAATATGTGGTTGATTTTCTTCCCAAAGTAAAGCTTGAGATAATTGCAAAGGACGAGAACGTGCCTGCTATCATAGAAGCTATCGAAAAAGCCGCAAAAACCGGAAAGATAGGCGATGGAAAGATTTTTGTATCCAGCATTGAAGAGGTTGTAAGGATTAGAACTGGAGAGCGCGGCGAAGATGCTATATAATTAGTTAATGCGAAAAAGCTACAGGAGATATAAGCAGAAACTTAAAAGAAAATATCTTGTTTTAAGCAAAAGATTATTAAAGCTTTTTTTCAAAAGGTCAAAGCCCAAGATATCTCACAGAAATAAGGTAAGGCTTGTCCCATCTGGCAGTGAAGCATTTAACACACTTCTTCAGTTAATAGAAGCATCAGAACAGACCATCGAGCTTGAATATTACATTATAAGAGACGACCAGTATGGCAGGGCTGTAGCTGATGCCCTTATCAGAAAAGCCAGCAGCGGTGTTAGTGTAAAAATAATCTATGATTTTATAGGTTCCTTAAGTAGTAGGTCACTTTTTATCAAGCTACAGGATGTTAATAATATAGAGATCTACCCATTTAACCCCATAAAGCTTTTCTCCAACCCATTAAAATGGGAGGTTAGAGATCATAGAAAGCTTGCTATATTTGACGGGAGATATGCCATTGTAAGCGGATGGAATATAGGCGATGAGTATTTTAATGACTCCAAAGACTACATGCGAGATGCCGGTGTTCTTATAGAAGGTCCAGCGGTTGCAATATTAAGAAAAATCTTTTACGATATTTTTGAAAAATCAGCCAGGAAAAAAGCAGATTACAGGGAGATTAAGCCAGAGCCTGCAGGGACAGATGATGTATGGATAATTGAGAGCGGACCGGATAAAAGATCTCTTAAAACAGTATATTATGCCTACTGCCTCTCAATGATGGCTGCAAAAAAAAGCATCTGGATAGAGAATGCCTATTTTATCCCGCCCAGAAGAATAAGGACTATTTTAAGAAATGCGGTAAAAAGAGGGGTAGATGTTAAGGTAGTTTTACCAGATAAGATTGATGTCCGAATTGTTAAATATGCATCCTATAATTATTTTAAACCGTTGCTTCTATCGGGTGTTAAAATATATGAAAGGAAGGATTTAATTCTTCATTCAAAGATAGGGCTCATAGATGAGGTCTGGTCAACCATAGGCTCCACAAACCTTCATAAAAGGGGGCTGGAGAAAAATTATGAGCTAAATATAGTAGTAGCCAGTGAGGAGTTTGGAAGAGAGGTAAAAAGATTTATGGAAGAAGATGTAACAAACTCCCGCCTTGTAGAATATGAGGAGTGGCTAAAGAGACCCTTTATAAACAAGGTTAAAGAAAAATTAGCTTCTCTGATATCATATTTTCTATGAAAATACTCTGTATAAACCCTTACGTATATGATTTTGCCTATCATGACCTGTATGCCAAGCCCTATGGGCTTCTTCAGGTTGCCACCTTTCTGAAAAATATGGGACATGAAGTAACTTTTATAGATATTCCCTTTGCAGAAAATTATCTGGAGGGGCTTTCTTTAAAGAGAAAAAGCGATGGAACTGGAGAATTTTACAGGCAAGAAATAGAAAAACCAAAGGAATATGATTTCTTAAATAGAAAATATTACAGATTTGGTATTCCAGAAGACAGATTAATCGGAATATTAAGCTCTCTTGAAAAGCCCCATATGATTCTTGTAACATCCATGATGACCTACTGGTATCCTGGGGTAAGGGATACAATAAGATTATTAAGACAGGTCTTTCCTGATGTCAAAATATATTTAGGTGGTATTTATGCAAAACTACTTCCAGATCATGCCAGGAGGGTCTGCAAACCCGATGAGCTCTTTTTTAGCTTAGAAGATGAGCTTTCTAAAAATTCTAAGATGTTATATCCAGATCTTGAGAGCTTTTACAAAAGACTTTACTATATTCCTCTTCTTACTTCGGTCGGTTGTCCATTTAATTGCAGTTACTGTGCCTCAAAAAGGCTGTTTCAATCTTATAAGGAGTTAGATCTGGGTATGGCTTATAGTTATATACAGGAGAACACTCGATATTTTAAAACTCAAAAAGTGGCATTTATAGACGATGCCCTTTTGTATAACAAAGAAAATCATATCTTTAAGCTCCTTGAACGGGTTATAAGAGAAGATCTTAATGTTAACTTTTATACCCCGAACGGGCTGCATATTAGATATATTGACGATAAATGTGCAGAGATGCTTTATCAAAGCGGCTTTAAAAAATTAAGATTGAGCCTTGAGTTTATTGATGATAATAAGAGCAGACGGTATGGCAACAAGACAGATAGATCGCAGTTTGAAAGGGCTGTTTCAACTTTGAGGAGAAAGGGATTCAGTGCAGAGCAGATAGGAGTTTATATTCTCACAGGGATTTATAATCAAAGCTACCAGGAGGTAAAAAATGCCATAGATTATGTATATGATATTGGAGCCATACCATATCTTTCTGAATACTCACCTGTCCCGGGTTCGACATTTTTTGAAGATGATAAAAAACATTCAATCTTTGATCTATCAGAACCCCTTTATCATAATAACTTGATATTACCTATGAGATCTGAAAAGCTGAGTTATGAACATTTCCTGGAGCTTAAGGGTTATAACAGGGAGAAAAGGACAAAAATTTCTGGTTCTGAAAAAAGCGTAAATCGGTTATGATAAGTAATGCCAGCTCTTTTAGCCATAATAAGGCATATTTTTCTTTCATTTTCAATGCAAAAGGGTTAAAATAATTTACTCTATGTGCAGGAGAGATATTGCTGTTGTTCTGGTTTCAGGTGGAATGGATAGCTGCGTAACTGCGTCTATTGCGGCTATAGACTGCAGTCTTGCCTTTCTTCATATTAACTATGGACAAAGAACCCAGAGTAGAGAGCTAAAAGCCTTTAATGACCTGTGTGATTTTTTTAAACCTTTTAAAAGGCTTGTGGTAGATCTGAGCTATTTCAGTCAGATAGGCGGTTCCGCCCTGACAGATAGAAGCATTGAGGTACCTGTTGAGGGGATAAAGGAAGGAGTTCCCTTAACATATGTGCCCTTCAGAAATGCTCACCTTCTTTGTATTGCCACTTCATGGGCAGAGGTGATAGGGGCAAAAAAGATCTATATCGGTGCCGTAGAAGAGGATAGCTCCGGTTACCCTGACTGTAGAGAGATTTTTTACAATGCCTTTCAGGATGCCATAGCTAAAGGGACAAAACCAGAAAGCGGTATTAAAATAGTTACACCGCTGATTCACAAAACAAAAGCGGAGATTGTAAAAATAGGCATTCATCTCGGAAGCCCTCTGGATCTTACATGGTCTTGCTATAAAGATGAGGATTATGCTTGCGGGCAGTGTGATAGCTGTCTTCTGAGGCTTAAAGGGTTTAGAGAAGCAGGATATGAGGATAAAATACCCTACAGGGAGAGGATATAAATGGATTACAAGTCAACGCTGAATTTGCCAAACACGGGCTTTCCCATGAAAGCCAATCTCACTCAGAACGAGCCGGAAAGGCTAAGAAAATTGGAACAGCTAAATATTTACAAAAAAATGAGAGATGAAAGAAAGAATAAGCCCATGTTTCATTTGCATGACGGTCCACCATATGCAAACGGACAGATTCATATAGGACATGCGGTTAATAAGATACTTAAAGATATGGTTGTTAAATACTATTTCAAAGAGGGTTACGATACCCCCTATATCCCTGGATGGGATTGCCATGGACTGCCCATAGAGCTTCAGGCTGAAAAAAATATCGGAAAAAACAAGAAAGATATTAACAAGCTTGAGATAAGAAAGTTCTGCAGAAATTATGCAGAAAAATATGTAAAGATTCAGGCAGAAGAGTTTAAAAGGCTGGGAGTTGTAGGCGATTGGGAAAATCCTTATATTACAATGGCTTATGATTATCAGGCAAATATTGTGAGGGAGTTTGCAAAATTTGTTAAAAGTGGGGTAGTTTACCGTAGTAAAAAACCTGTTTACTGGTGCATATCCTGCAATACTGCTCTTGCTGAGGCTGAAGTTGAATATGAAGACCATACTTCTCCCTCTGTTTATGTAAAATTTCCTGTTAAATCAGATGTTTCTAAACTTTCTGAAGAGTTAATTGGGAAAAAGGTAAGCATAGTAATATGGACTACCACTCCATGGACTCTGCCTGCAAACAGGGCTGTGGCTGTTCATCCTGAGTTTGAATATGTGGCTATTGAGGTTTCAGGAGAAGTACTTATCATTGCCAAAGAGCTGGTTGACGTTTTTACAAAATATATTTCGGGAAACTTCAGGATTATAAAAGAGTTTAAAGGAGAAAAGCTTTTTGGGCTTATATGCGAACATCCACTCGAAGATGTGGATTCTAAGGTTTTAACAGCCGATTTTGTAACCCTTGATACAGGTACGGGCTGTGTGCATATCGCTCCCGGTCATGGACAGGAAGACTATGAGCTGGGATTAAAACACAGTATTGAGGTCTATGCCCCCGTTGATGCAGAGGGAAAATTTCATAAAAATGTAAAATATTTTGCTGGTGAAAAGGTTTTCGATGCCAATGATAAGATAGTATTAAAGCTTAAAGAGCTTGGTAAATTAATAGCATCGGAGAAAATATCTCATTCCTACCCGCACTGCTGGAGATGTAAGGAGCCTATAATTTTCAGGGCAGAGGAGCAGTGGTTTGTATCTATGGATAATTCAGACTTAAGAAAAACTGCTCTTAATGAGATTGATAAGGTTAGATGGATCCCTTCCTGGGGTAGAGATAGAATTTACAATATGATTGAAGGTAGACCGGACTGGTGTATATCAAGACAGAGATCCTGGGGAGTGCCCATAATTGCCTTTCACTGTAATGACTGCCACTCTTATCTTCTGGATTACGAACTGATAAATAGAGTTGCCGATGAGTTTGAAAAGCATGGTGCAGACATCTGGTTTGAGAAAGATGCAGCCTACTTTTTAGGAGAACGAACATGCAGTAAATGCGGAGGCAAGAGTTTTAGAAAAGAGGAAGACATTCTTGATGTCTGGTTTGACTCAGGGGTTAGCTTCTCCTATCTGAAAAAGTATGGGCTGGAACATCCTGTTGATATGTACCTTGAAGGATCGGATCAGCATCGTGGATGGTTTCACAGCTCTCTGCTCGCAAGCTGTGTGGCTTACAACAGAGCGCCGTATAGATCAGTTCTTACCCACGGTTTTGTAGTTGATGCTGAGGGAAGGAAGATGTCAAAATCTTTGGGAAATGTTATCTCTCCTCAGGAAATAATATCCAAATACGGGGCTGAAATACTTAGAATCTGGGTTGCATCAGAAGACTATCGGGAAGATATAAGGATATCTCAGGAGATCTTGAATCGACTGGTTGATTCTTACAGAAGAGTTAGAAACACCTTTAAATATATGCTCGGAGTGCTAAGTGATTTTGATCCCGAGACGGATTATGTTAGCTATGAAAACCTCTCTGCTCTTGACAGGTCTATTCTCACAAGGCTTTACAAGCTGGACAGAAAGGTCAGAAAATCCTATCAAAATTATGAATTTCACACAGTATTCCATAGTATCCACAACTTCTGCACTAAAGATCTGAGTGCCATTTATCTGGATATTCTGAAAGACCGGATGTATGTTCTCGCATCAAATGATAGAAAAAGAAGGGCTTCCCAGACGGTTGTTTATGAGATTACAAAAACGCTGGCGCTTCTGCTCTCCCCCATACTTTCATTTACCTGCGATGAGGTCTGGGAACATTTTAACCTTAAAGGTAAGAAGGAAACCATTCTACTTGAAAGCTTTGATAATCTGCCAGAGCATTTCTTCGACGAAGATTATGAAGATAAATTTAACAAGCTGCTTGTAATTAGAGAAGATATTCAGAAAGCCCTTGAAGATGCGAGAAGGAGAAAGATTATAGGACATTCTCTGGATGCCAGGATAGTTTTATATATAAATGATAGTGTGAGAGATACGCTGAGCTTTTATTTTGAAGAGCTCAGGGAGATTCTTATAGTTTCTCAGCTTATAATCTCAGATACTGGTAAGGGTTATTATAAAGGAGAAGAGAGCGGCATCAGTCTGGATATTGAAACTGCGGAAGGTAGTAAATGTGAACGTTGCTGGGTATACGATACCACTGTGGGAGCCGATGAAAATCACCCCGGTATCTGTAAAAGATGCAGAGATGTGGTGAATGCTTAGATACAATATATTATTTTATGGTATCTCCGCTTTAGTTTTTATCATAGACCAGCTTACAAAGGTTATTGTAAAAAAAAGCTTTTTTCCAGGTGAAATAGTAAGGGTATTGCCGTTTTTAAATCTCACCTTTGTGGAGAACAAAGGAATAGCCTTTGGCTTGTTTCACGACGGTGGAGATATAAAGCAGTATGTCCTGCTTGTATTTACAATTATAGCAATAGCTGTACTTATTTATATGTTTTATGCTCTTAAAGATAATTCTTCAAAGAGAGCAGTAATGTTTGGATTTATCATGGGTGGTGCGCTTGGAAATTTATATGACAGGCTTTTTCACGGTGCAGTGGTGGACTTTATTGAAGTTTATTATAGAACCTTCCACTGGCCTGTATTTAATATGGCAGACACATTTATAACCATAGGTATAGCTTTTATCTTTTATTTTCAAATATTTAAGAAGGAGCATATTATCTGATGTTTCCAGAAATCATCAGGATAGGCAATTTTGGTATTCATACTTACGGTCTTTTTATCGCTATCGGCATAATTATTGCCCTTTTTCTTACCAGGAAGGAGTGTGAGAGGGTAAATCTTAATGGTGAATTAATAGTTGATACACTTTTCTGGGCAATCTGGATCGGGATTATAGGAAGCAGGATATTTTATGTTTTATATTTTCCTGAGGAGTTCATCAAAGACCCCTTCGAGTTTTTCAGGATCTGGAAGGGTGGGCTCGTTTTTCACGGCGGTATACTGGTTGCTGTTCCATTTACATTAATTTTATTTAAGCGAAAAAATATACCCATACTTAGGGCTGTTGATGCGGTGGTCATATTTGTCCCGCTTGCCCATTTCTTTGGCAGACTGGGCTGTTTTTCTGCAGGCTGTTGTTATGGTAGAATCTGCGAGCTGCCATGGGCAGTTAAATTTAATCATTCTCTATCTCTGGCACCAAAAAATATTCCTATTCATCCAACCCAGCTTTACGAAGCCCTGCTTAATCTGATTCTGTTTTTTGTTCTATTTACAACAAGAAAGAAGATAACTAAAGAAGGATTAAAACTTGGTGTATACCTAACCGGATATGGCATAATCAGATTTTTTGTAGAGTTTTTCAGAGGAGATCCAAGAAATATTTACTATGGCTTTTCTGTAGCACAGCTAATTAGCGCCGGATTTTTCATTGCTGGTATCATTATAATTTTTTTAATATCTTTAAAAAAAGATATAAATAAATTTTAATCTTGTTTTAATAATCCCGATTTTAATATAATTCAGCTTATGGATCTGGTTAAAATTTTTGAGATACAGAAAAAGCTTGAGCTGAAGCTTGCAGAGCTATATAGTTATTTCGCAAAAAAGTTTCCTTTGGATGCGGGTTTCTGGTAGGAACGCAGTAAAGAGGAAGAGGTTCACGCAAAGATTGTTGACATGATTATCAAAAAAATGAAGGAAGCACCGCTTCTTTTTACTGTAACAAAGGATATATACCCTGTGGTGATAAACACAACCATTGATAACATAACGGCAAATCTGGAAAAGGTTAAAAGAGGGAAGATAAACTCCTTTTCCGCACTGATTGTATCAAGAGACATTGAACAGACCATTCTGGAAGGCAGAATTTTCAAGATTATTCAGTCAAAAGATAAAAATATAAAAGAGCTTCTTGATTTTATGAATCAGGATCTCATTAATCATAATAGAATGATTCAGAAAATGATTTCAGAAAGAAAGTCCACAGTTTAGCATCCTTAGCCTCCACAAATTATTTTTATTTTTTGAAAAATATTGATAAAATTGCCTGAGTATGATTAAGCTGTTTGAAAATTTTAATAATATAGAGCAGATTAATAAACCCGTTATTGCCGTTGGAAATTTTGATGGTGTCCATAGGGGGCATCAGGAGCTGATCAAGGCGGTTCTTGAAGAAAGCAAAAAAATAGATGGTAGCCCAGCCATACTAACCTTTTATCCACACCCGCTTACAATTATTAACCCTTATATGAAGATAGAGCAGATTACTCCTTTAGCTGACAAGGTGGATATTTTTGAGAAGCTCGGCATAGGCTATGTATATGTGTTGAAATTTGACGATAGTTTTTCCTCGCTCTCCGCAGAAAATTTTATCACAGAAATCCTTGTTGAAAAGATTGCTGTTAAAAAAATAGTTATAGGGTATAATTTTCGTTTTGGAGCTAATAAGACGGGAGATGTGGAGCTGTTGAGGCAGTTTGGTGAAAAATATAGCTTTGAAGTAATCGTGGTATCTCCTTACAAGGATCAGGATATAATAATCAGCTCCACTAAAATAAGAGGGCTGATTAAAGAGGGTAATATAAGGATGGCAAATAACTTCTTAGGCAGAGCTTATTCTATTAAAGGGATTGTAATAAAAGGTAGAAAAATAGGTAGAATGCTTGGATTTCCTACCGCTAACCTCCTTGTAACAGATTATCTTATTCCAAGAAAGGGTGTTTATGTTGCCTATGCCTATCTGGGAGAAGAGCGCCTTAAAGCTGTGGTTAGTATAGGACCTTCCCCTACCTTTCATATTGATTCACCGTCATTTGAGGTGCATATCCTCGATTTTGACAGAGATATTTACGGAAAAGAGCTACGGGTAGAGTTTGTGGAGAGGCTAAGAGGCATTGAAAAGTTTGATAGTGTTGAAGCTTTGAAGCTTCAGATAAAGGAAGATATCAACAAGGCAGAGGCAGTGCTTTTATGAAAAAAATCACCATTCATCTGGCTTTTTTTATTCCCTTTCTGGTATATATTATAACTCTTTGTCCGCAGGTAAGTTTTTTTGATAGTGGAGAGCTGATATCGGCTTCCTACACACTTGGCATAGCCCATCCACCTGGTTATACAATGTTTGTTCTCATGTCCCATATTTTCAAATATATCCCCTTTGGCAGTGCAGCATTAAAGGTATCACTGTTTTCTGCAGTATTCGGTGCTCTGTGCGCATTGAATCTTTATCTTATTGCCTTAGAGGTGTTTAAGGACTACGAAAAAAAAGAGCTTGTAGCTCTGGCTTCCTCCATTACCTTTTCCTTAAGCTTTACTCACTGGTCTCAGGCTGTAGTTGCTGAGGTTTACTGTCTGTCTACATTTGTTATATCACTGGCAGTTTTATGTTGCTTTAAATATAAAAATACATCAAAAAGACAGTTTCTCTACCTTGCCTGCTTTTTATTAGGGCTGGGTATTGTGGCACACTATACATCTCTTGTTCTTGCGCCAGTGATTATTTATTTTGCCTTTGTAAAAGAACGAAAAATTCTCATGGATATTAGACAGATTTTTTTAGGCATCTTTTTTGTTTTTCTTGGTTTATCTACCCTTTTATATCTGCCTTTCAGGGCATGGCAGACAAATGCCCTTGTGTGGGGGGATCCGCAGTTTTTAACCCAGTTCCTCTGGGTAATATTAAGAGAAGGTTATAAGGTGCCAGGACCAGAAAGGTCTCTAAGTCTTTTCTTTGAACAACTCGGCAGTTTTAATCTATACAGGGAGTTCGGGATTATAAGTCTCTTTATGATAATTTTTGGCTTTATCATGTCGGTGAAAAAGATTAAAGATTTTATAGCTGTAGCCTTAATATTTCTGCTTATTCTGAATGTGGGTGTAGTCTTTTATGGTAATCCTATACCGGAAAACATATTTCTTCTGGAAAGCTTTCACTCTCCAGGTTATCTGATTTTATCTATCTTTGTAGGCGCTGCGATTTTTGAACTGGCTCAGATTATTAATAAAGCCGGAATAAAACACTTATATTCTTTAATTGCCATTACTTTGATAATCTTCAGCAGTATGTTTTATTATAATTTTAAGAAAAATGACTGGTCTGACTATTATATAGCCTACGATTATGCCAGAAACGTGCTCAAATCCTGTGAGAGGAACTCGGCTTTATTTACATGGGGTGATAGCGGTGCTTTTCCGCTATGGTATCTGCAGAGGGTAGAAAGATACAGGACAGATGTGGCTCTTGTTCATACTCCTCATATTGATGCCTACTGGTACTGGAATGAACCTGATAAGATTAATCTGATTGAGAAAAATAAACTCTATTACATGTGGGGTGCAAACTTTAATCAGGAGAATGCCATAAGATTTCTTGTTAAAGATATTTCTGTCCAGAGAAGGGTACATATTGATTATTCAACCAAGTTTTCTGTTCTGATACCGGGCATGATCTTTGTTCCTGATGGTCTGGTTTATACCTACTCTCAGGAGCCAAGAGCGCCCAAAAAAGAGCTTTTTGATTATATGGTGGTAAGAGGCTTTGAAAATTTTTATGAGCTTAAAGATCTTGACACAGAAAAGGCAAAATCCATCTATGCATACTGCTTTTTTGACGTGGGTGCAAACCTTTTACTTGCTGGAGATCAGGATGGAAAAGCATTTATCAAAAAAGCAGTAGAGATAATTCCTGAGCTAAGAATCTCAGCAGCAACCATGGGGATACATGATATATGATGCAAAATTATAAAAAAATACTTGGTATCGCTGGAAATCCGGTCTTACACAGCCTTTCGCCTCTATTTCAGAATTATATTATCGAGAGCCTTAATCTTGATTATATCTATGTTGCCTTTGAAGTTGACGAAAATCATTTTAGAAGCTTTATAAAAGGTGCAGAAGTAATAAGAAATCTTGTAGGGTTAAATATCACTATTCCTTTCAAGGAAGAGGCTTATAAATGCTGTGATGTATTAAGTGCAGCTTCTAAGGAGATTCAGGTAGTAAATACTATTCATTTCAAGGATGGAAAGAAATATGGCTATAATACCGATATCTGGGGAGTAATAAATGTCATAAGAGATGTGCTGAATATTTCTGATATGACAGAAAAGACGGCTCTCGTGCTTGGAGGTGGAGGAGGTGCAAGGGCGGCTATTTACGGAATAAAAAAGCTTGGCGGAGAGAAAATCTATGTGGTACTTAAAAGCAAAAAAAGAGAAACTGATCTTGTAAGATGGGCAAAAGATTTTTTAAATTTGGAGCTCAAAATTATTGAATGGGGTGAGATAAACAGAATTTTTAAGACCGAGCCTATACATCTGCTCATTAATGCTACACCGCTGGGGCTTCAGGGAGAAAATCTTCCAATAGATGTAAAATATGTACCCCCTTATTGCAAGGTCTTTGATATGGCTTATTCCAAAAATGAAACACCTTTTGTAAGGGAGGCGCAGAATTATCAGATTGACGCAGTAGATGGTCTGTATATGCTCATATATCAGGGGGTAGAAAGTTTTAAGCTCTGGACAGGGAAGACCGTTGAGACTAAAAGTATTTTAGATTATTTAAAAAGGCAGATTAAAAATGGGTAAAATACTGGTTATTGATGACGATGAAGATTTTTTATCAATGATAAAGCTGCTACTTACTCTAAACCACTTTGAGGTTGACACAGCAAACTCTGGAGCTGAAGGGCTGACTAAAATTGATGCCGAAAACTATGATCTTATACTTCTTGATGTGATGATGCCCCATATGTCTGGCTTTGATGTGCTTAAAAGTATTAGAAGTAATGAAAAAAAGTTTGATATCCCTGTAATTATTTTAACTGCAAAAAGTGAAAAGGAAGATGTTATTGAGGGGATTAATCTGGGTGCTAATGATTATATTACCAAGCCCTTTGAGACAGAGATACTGATAGCTAAGATGAAGGGGCTTATAAAACTTAAGGAACTGCAGGAAGAGATAAAGGAAAAAAATAAAATCTTGGAAACACTGGCTATTACTGATGGGCTAACTGGTGCTTATAATCACCGATATTTTTACACAAGATTAACAGAAGAGTTTGAGAGAGCGAAGAGATATCATACCAGCATATCCTTAATTATGATAGATCTTGATTTTTTTAAAAAGGTTAATGACAAATACGGGCATCTGGTGGGAGATTCTGTCCTTGCAGAGATAGCTCATATACTCCAGCACAATATCAGGAAACACGATGTTTTTGCCAGATACGGTGGTGAGGAGTTTGTATTGCTTCTCCCTCATACGAGTTTTGAGGGGGCATTAAAAGAGGCAGAAAGGCTTAGAAAAGCTGTGGAAAGCCACCGTTTTGCAAACATGGCTAACGCAGGAGAGATTACCATTAGCCTGGGATGCGTAAGTTATCCAGATGTAGATATTAAGAATCCTGAAGATATGGTAAAATTTGCAGATGAAGCCCTTTATCGGGCAAAAAACTCTGGAAGAAACAGGGTAGAGTTTTATAAAATATAATCTGATTTTCTAAAAAGGTAGTATGGGAAAGGGGAGAATAGATTGAAGTGTCTTGTAGCTGATAATAATGATTTTTATCTCGAATTTTATTCTGACATTTTAAAAAATTATGGCTATGAGGTTGATACAGCTCAGGATGGTCTTATAGCCCTTAATCTTGCAAGAAATATAAAATATGATCTGTTTATTTTTGACTACATAATGCCCAAGATAGATGGCATCAGGCTGTCGAAATATATCAAATCAATCTCCCATTATACAA
>JBEQAF010000003.1:0-41971 GCA_041640455.1 bacterium | reverse complement strand
TAAGATTTTTAGTCAGGCTTTCGAGCTACTTCCATAAAAACAAGGATTGAAATTTGGTGGTGCTGGTCCATCTGGTTCAGGTGGTGGTGCTTTCGAGCTACTTCCATAAAAACAAGGATTGAAATTGAGTTGATAAAGCCAAACTGGACGGACTGGAAAGTGCTTTCGAGCTACTTCCATAAAAACAAGGATTGAAATCTAACCAGTCAACAGTGCCTGCTGTTTTTTCTGCTTTGCTTTCGAGCTACTTCCATAAAAACAAGGATTGAAATATGAAATAAAGAAAGTGATTAAGTTTCACGTGTATAAAGCTTTCGAGCTACTTCCATAAAAACAAGGATTGAAATTAAGCTTTGCATCGTATAACAACGATGCAAGATTTAAGCTTTCGAGCTACTTCCATAAAAACAAGGATTGAAATTTTAAAAAAATGCAATGTCTACAAGATAATGGGACTTGTCCTCGATATATATTTAGGTAGACTTAAAGATAAGAGGAGACTAAAAGCTTTACTTCCTAAAGGAACTGTATAATATTTTCAACAAGATACCTTGGCTGTTTCATCCCCTACACTAAATAAGCTGAAAATATTTGCAGGCTTAGATCCAGAGATAGATTTTATTTATGGAGAGTCAGAAGATTGGGTTAGAATTTTGTAAACAAAAGGATATGGTTTTTGTCAGACTATAAGGTTCAGGGAGGCTTTGCCTCCCTTTTTTATTTGTTTTTACCTTTTCCTTTACCTTTGTTTTTCCCCTTATCCGTGTCTGCTGTATCGGAAAATTTATTCTTTTTAAGCTCCTTAAACTCCTTTGAACCTGGTTTTATGCCGAGCTCTCTGGCGATTACTCCCCAGCCTCTGTTTTTATTCTTCTGATAGATTGGTATTAGCTCTTCTGGTTTTTTGTTTGCCACCTCTGCAATGCGGAAGATCATGTAGGCGTCTCCTGGTTTATCTGTAATTTTTAAAACCGATTCTACTCTGGTTTGATCCACACCGAAAGAAACTGAAAGTTTCCCCTTAAAATCCTTAAGGTCAGCTTCAGCTGATACATTCAGACTGGAAATAAAATCTTCCAGATCATCCTTGCCAGATGCGGTAAAAGGCAATAAAACAACTATCATTAAAACTACTAAAAGTTTACGTATCATAAAACCTCCTTTGTTTTTTCATAATTATATCATTTTTTCAGATTATTAAAAAATTGCTACCACTGGCTTTTTGTCTTTGCCTTATGAAACCTTGTGTGTTAAATTTTTTCTATGAATGTTTTTGCGGTAGGCGATATACATGGTCTCTATAACAGACTGGTTGAGCTAATTAATAAGCTTCCTCTGAAAGATAAAGATCTGATTGTATTTCTTGGCGATTATATAGATAGAGGCGAAGATAGCAAAAATGTTATTGATTTTCTTATAAAATTAAGAGCGGAGAGACCAAAAGATCACACTATATTTCTTAAAGGCAACCATGAGGCGCTTTTTCTTGATTATCTGAATGGAAAGAATGAGGAGATATTTTTTATAAACGGTGGCAGAAAGACCATAGAAAGCTATAGTGTTAATGGAAGGTTTTATCTGCCCGATGAACATCTAATGTTTTTCAAACAGCTTTTACCCTATTATGAGACTGAGAATTATATCTTTGTTCACGCAGGGCTTAAACCTGGTGTTTCTATTACCTGTCAGAGGGAAGAAGATCTTTTGTGGATTAGGGGGGAGTTTATTTTTAGCGATTTTAATTTTGGCAAAAGAGTCATATTTGGTCATACATCTATGAAAAGCTTTATGCCATATTTTGATAAAAATAAGATCGGTATTGATACAGGAGCAGTTTACGGAGGAGTTCTGACTGCTATAATGTTACCAGAAGAAAAAATTTTTAATGCTTAGGGAGGAGCTATGGATAAATCTAAGGTTTATTTTGCAAATTTGAGAACAAAAATTGGAAGAAACCTTCTGGACAAATTGAGAATTCTGCTTGATAATCTTGATATTAAAGACATTTTTAAAGAGCAGGAGCTGGTGGCTATTAAAGTTCATTTTGGTGAAAAAGGTAATCTATCTTTTATAAGACCCAATTTTGTAAGAGTCGTTGTGGATGAGTTAAAAAAATTAAAAACCAAACCTTTTATCACTGATTGCAATACACTTTACAAAGGATCAAGAGGTGATTCGGTAAGTCATATTGAGAATGCCATATTTAATGGCTTTGATTACGCAGTTGTTAATGCTCCTATCATTATTGGAGATGGACTGACAGGTGGAAGTTTTAAAAAGGTTGAAGTTAACCTTGAGATATTTAAGCATGTCTCCATAGGTTCTGAAATAGCAAGAGCTGATGGGATGGTGGTAATGTCTCATTTTAAATGCCACGAACTAACTGGCTTTGGCGGTGCCCTGAAAAATCTGGGAATGGGCTGTGCCAGCAGGGAGGGGAAGCTTGCCCAGCATTCAAATATCTCTCCATCTGTTAAGAAAAAAAACTGTGTGGGATGTGAGCTCTGTGTCAAGAGCTGTAATCATGGTGCAATTATTATGGTTGATAAAAAGGCAGAGATTCTTGACAGGCATTGTGTTGGTTGTGCAGAGTGTATACTGGTTTGTCCAAAGGGTGCCATAGTAATTAACTGGAATGAACAGGTGCCTGTATTACAGAAAAAGATGATAGAGCATGCATACGGTGCTTGCAAAGGTAAAAAAGCAGTGTATATAAACTTTCTTACGCAGATAAGCCCAGCCTGCGACTGCTACGGACATAATGATTATCCTATCACAAGAGATATAGGTATCCTTGCCTCAAAAGATCCTGTAGCCATAGACATGGCAAGTGTAGATCTGGTTAATAAAGAGGTGGGAAATCAGAATACAGCATTAAAATCGGGTTTCAATTCTAATGAGGATAAGTTTAGAGGAGTATATCCAGAAATTGACTGGAATGTTCAGCTAAATTATGCGGAAAAGATAGGTCTGGGAAAAAAAGATTATGAGTTAATAAGTATTGATTAGTATAATGGGATATTTGAAAATGGCTAATCTTGTAAGGCTGTTTTTTATTGCAGTTTTAGTACTTGGATTAACAAGATATGGCTATACCACTGAATTTTATGCTGAAAAAACAGGAAAGGATTGTATTTACTGCCATAAAAATGCAGATGGCGGAAGTGAGCTTACTGCGGAGGGAGTTAAGTATTTAAAAGAGATTAGAGGCATTAGTCCTGTCAAAAGAGTGATCAGATTTTTTTTCTATTATCTTCATATCCTGTTTGGTATTGCATGGTTTGGAACTATACTTTATGTTCACTTAATACTAAAACCAGGCTATGCATCAAAGGGGCTACCACGGGGAGAGCTTATTCTTGGCTGGGTTTCAATAATTATTATGGCAGTTTCTGGCAGTGTATTGACTTTATTCAAAATTGATAAACTAACGGATCTTTTTTCCAGCAGTTGGGGAATAATCCTCTCTGTAAAAATTATATTCTTTGTTCTCATGTTCCTGTCGGCTCTTTTTGTAACTTTGTTTCTTGGTCCAAAAATGAGAAAGAGAAAGGAGCGTTCAAGCAAAGGTAGATTGGATTATTATGATGGAAAAGAGGGACGACCGGCTTATATAAAATATGATGGAAAAATTTATGACCTTACCAGCAGTCAGCTCTGGAGAGATGGAGTTCATATGGGAAGACATTTTGCAGGCTCTGATCTCACTGAGGCATTAAAGCTGGCACCTCACAAAGAAGAGGTTTTAAACAGATTTAACACTGTTAATATTGCAATTGAAGAAGAAGGAAGCGACGATAGGTCAATTAAAGTATTTTATTTTCTTGCCTATACAAACCTGGTTAATGTGTTTATAATAATTTTTCTAATAACGTTATGGAAATGGTGAAGATAAATAAAAGGAAAATTATTGATCTGCTGGGTATAGGATTTGGGATTCTGGTTTTATCATATTATCTCGGCAATATAATAAAGATTTATACCTATAGGATAGAAGTTTCAGTCAGGGATAGGAAGGAAGAAAAAAAGGTATTTTCAAAACCCATTCAGGATTATGCTCAGCTGGTTGACAAAAACATCTTTGGAATACCAGGGGTTTCTTTTTCAGTAATTGAGAAAAGGGGAGAGACAGTTTCTACCGTTGATGCAACGGGGTTTAAGCTAAAAGGGGTAATAACCCTATACCCTGGCTATGCCTTTATAGAAAACAGGGAGGGAAAGCAGGTATTATTCAAGTCAGGCGAGGATGTATTTTCTGCAGGAAAACTAAGTCTGGTTTCCAGTGATCATGTATATATATCTCAGGGCTCTAAAGGTTTTACCCTTTATCTTGAGGGGATTGTTAAGGAGGAGAAAAAACAGGCATCCGTTACCGAACAGGGCTTTTCACCTTCTCAGGATAGTTTGTCTGGTAGCAGAACCTTTAGCAGGGAGCAGATAAAAAGATTTCTTGAAGATCCAAAAGAGATACTGACAGATGCAAGACTTCTTCCAAATATTGTAAACGGCAGGCAACAGGGGTTCATAATAAAAGAGGTCAGACCTGGTGGCTTTTATGAAAGTATCGGACTTAAAAACGGCGATGTGATATTAAGGGCAAATAATATTGAACTTACTTCTCCCAATGATGGCATTAAGATATTTAACCTGCTGAAAGAGCTGGATAAGGTGGAGCTTGATATTTTAAGAGATGGTGGCAGGAAGACCCTTGTTTTTATTATAAATTAACAGCAGGAGGAGCTGTGAAAAGATTAATCCTGATTGTTTTGATAATTTTTGCGTTTCATACCCATGTGCTGGCTGAGCAGAAGAAAAAGCTGATTACAGTTAATCTTCAGGATGCAGAAATAACCAATGTGGTTAAGTTTATAAGCGATGTAACGGGGAAGAACTTTATTTTTGATGATAATGTAAAAGGTAAGGTGACCATCATAGCTCCTTCAAAGATATCTGCCGATGAGGCATATAATCTTTTTACAGCTGTTTTAAACCTGAAGGGCTATACAGTAGTTCCAGCTCCTGGAAATTTGTTAAAGATTGTTCCTTCAAGAGATGCCAAAACACTCTCACCCGAATCAGATAAGGTAAACGATAACTATATAACCAAGCTCATACCGATACAGTATGTCAATCCTGATGTTACCTTAAGATTTCTCCAGCCTTTAATATCAAAGGATGGGCATATATCTATATTTGGTACGGGAGAGTATCTGCTGATTGTAGATAGCGCTACGAATATAAAAAGACTTGAGCATCTTTTAAGCTATATTGATAAACCAGCTCTAAAAGAGAAGCCTGAGATTATATATGTCAAAAATGCTTCGGCAGAGGATGTGGCAAAGTTTTTAACCGATTCGGTTTTAAAGAAAGATAAAGCCCAGCCTCAGGAGGATGCAAAGATATTTGCCGATTCGAGACTTAATGCGCTTGTAGTTGTGAGCTCACCGCTTCTTATGGATTATATAAAGAAGGTGGTAGAGCTTATTGATATCCCTGCAAGGGAGGTAAAAGGCAATATATATGTTTACTTTCTTGAAAATGCAGATGCCACTGAGCTTTCAAAGGTGCTGGACTCAACGGTAAAGACCCTTGATGAGGTAAAGGCAGGTGCAAAGCCTCAGGAAAAGCCCCGTATAAGCATAACACCGGATAAGGCAACAAATTCCCTTATCATTAGCTGTCCTCCTCATCTTTATCCCCAGCTTGAGAGTATTATTAAAAATCTTGACAAGAGAAGGAAACAGGTATTTGTGGAGGCTATGATAGTGGAGGCTTCTCTCGATAAGTTAAAAGAGCTGGGATCAAAATGGAGAACGGTGGTAAGAAATAACAGCGAACCGGTCGCCATAACCGGCTTCGGAAACATTGACAGCTCTACCATGTTATCGGTAATTAACGGGCTTTCGGGATTTTCAATCGGTGGCATCGGAAACTTTTTTGACATCCCCAACCCTGCAGGAACAGGTAGTCTTACCATACCTGGTTTCTCAGCCCTGTTCAGCCTTAACGAGTTTAAAGATGCCGTAAATGTGCTCTCCACACCCCAGATACTTACCTCTGATAATAAGGAGGCAGAGATAATAGTTGGTGAGAATGTGCCATTTATTTCCAGAAGGGAGCAGAATACTTCTACAACCACTTTACAGTCCTATTTTAACGTTATTGAAAGAAAGGATGTGGGAATAAACTTAAAGATAACGCCGCAGATAACCGAAGGTGAGTATGTAAAGCTGGATATTTATCAGGAGATATCATCTCTCAAGCAGGTGACAAAGGAAGAGCTACTAAATCTTGGACCTACCACTACCAAAAGGTCAACAAAAACCTCTGTGGTTGTTAAAGACAAGCAGACCGTAGTAATCAGCGGACTGATGCAGGAAAAAACAGAAGAGATAATTACCAAAGTGCCTTTTCTTGGAGATATTCCCATTCTTGGATTTCTTTTCAGGTATAAGTCTTATGAGACAAGAAAGACCAATCTACTGGTCTTTTTGACCCCCCACATTATCAGAGACTCTTCAGAACTTGCACAGCTGACCAATAAAAAAATTAGTGATTATTCCAATAAAATGAGTGAGGAGACCTTCAATGAGGCAATTGTAAAAATAAAGGAAGGGGTTTCAGAATCAGAGTTTGATAAGTTTTTAAAGGAAAACAAAATGTCTATTAAGAAAAAGCTCATGGAAAGAATGTATCTCATCGAGATACCGGTAGATAAGGGTTTTCAGGAGATAAAAGATATCTTTATGAAGAAAGGCATTATTGAATATATTGAACCCAATATTAAGGTGAGAAAAAGCGAAGGATGATTAAAAAAATATTTATTAGCTCATCAGGGCAGGGCATATAGCCTATGGAAAAGAAGAGAATAGAGCTTGCAGATATTGACCTTGCCATACTCAGGGAGATACCATACAAGTTTTTAAAAAACAACAGGCTTTTAATATATAAAAGAGAAGATAATAAGGTCTCAGGGCTCGTTGCTCACGAAAATGGGGTTCTGGCGCTAAGGGATTTTTCAAGGAAACTTGGCGTTGACTATGAGTATGAAAAAATTGAGGAAAAGGAGCTAATCTCACTTTTAAACGAGGCTTACAGCCTTGTATCATCGGCTCAGAATGTGATGGGTGAGATTGAAGAGGAGGGGTTAGGCGGACTTACTCAGTATGGAGAGCTACCCAAAGACCTGCTTGAACTTAAGGATGATGCCCCGATTATTAAACTGCTCAATGCGCTTTTCCTTGAGGCAGTGAAGGAAAGGGCATCGGATATTCATATAGAGCCCTATGAGAAAGAGCTGGAGGTAAGGTTCAGGGTAGATGGAATTTTAAGAAAAGTTCTGCAACCTCCAAAGATTATTCATGAGTCTCTTATATCCCGAATAAAAGTGCTTGCCAATCTTGACATTGCAGAGAAAAGACTGCCGCAGGATGGTAGAATCAGACTTATTGTGGGAGGGAAGGATATCGATATAAGAGTGTCCATAATCCCTACATTTTTTGGTGAGCGTGCAGTGCTAAGGATTTTAGACAGGATGAAGGGGGTAATGAGCCTGAACGAGCTGGGGCTTGAAAAGGATAAGCTTAAAGCCTTTGAAAATTTACTTTTCAGATCTAATGGCATTATACTGGTTACAGGTCCTACAGGTTCAGGTAAAACCACCACTCTTTATGCAAGCCTGTTAAAAATATTTTCGGAAGAGAAAAACATTATAACAATAGAAGACCCTGTGGAGTATCAGATTAAAGGAATTGGTCAGATACAGGTTAATCCAAGAATTAATCTAACCTTTGCCGCAGGGCTCAGATCTATTCTTAGACAGGATCCTGATATTGTAATGATAGGTGAGATAAGAGACAGAGAAACTGCTGAGATAGCCATTCAGGCATCCCTCACGGGGCATCTCGTGCTCTCCACTCTGCATACCAATGATTCAGCCAGTGCTGTCACCAGACTTGTTGATATGGAGATAGAGCCCTTTCTCATTGCCTCATCTCTGACAGGTGTTCTGGCGCAGAGGCTCGTGAGAAAGATATGCACCCACTGCAAAACCGAGATCCCTCTTTCTGAGGAACATAAAAGATTGATTCCTGCATTAAAGGATCAGGATTATGTTTACAGTGGGGCAGGATGTAAGCAGTGTAATTTCAAAGGTTATTCAGGAAGAACAGGCATTTATGAGCTGTTGGTGATAGATGATGATATTAAAGAAAAAATAATGACAAGAAGTGATGCAAGAGCTATAAAAAATATGGCTGTAAAGAAAGGGATGGAAACACTTCTTGACGATGGAATCTCGAAGATTAAAGACGGAACTACCACAATTGAAGAGGTTTTAAGAGTTACAAACGTTAATGAGGGTTAAAAATTAATTATGCCCAACTTCAGATATACTGCCTATGGTTTGGATGGTAAGGAGATAAGGGGAGAGATCTTTTCAACCTCAGAGAATGAGGCTGTTAGCGCGTTAAAAGAACGGGGCTTATATATTAAAGAGATAGCGCTGGCAGAAAAAAAACGATTTAAACTTGAAAAAGATATAGGGTTATCGGATATTTTTCTCAACCTTTCCTCCATGATTTCGGCTGGTGTGCTGGTTCCTGATGCGGTTAAATCCTTATCTCTTGAAGCCACGGGAAGAATTAAGGTTATCCTTGACGAGATACATTCAAATCTTATAAAAGGTATGAGTCTCTCTTCATCAATGGAGATTAGAAAGGATTTTTTTCCATCCTTTGCAGTTTCTATGGTAAGGGCTGGAGAAGAATCTGGAACGCTCGATAAGGTACTTTTTGACCTTTCAGCATTTCTGGAAAGAGAAAAGGAGATTAAAGATAAGATAAAATCAGCAATGATTTATCCTGCCTTTATGATAGCAGTGTCATTAATTCTCATTGTATTTATCTTTTCATTTGTATTTCCAAAGATTACAAGTATTTTTTTGGAACAGAAGGTGCCGCTTCCGTTCCTTACCAGGCTCTTTATTAGTATCAGTGCCTTTCTCGAAAGATTCTGGTATCTGCTTCTAATAGCATTCTTTCTTATTTTTTTCAGCTTGAAAAGATTTTTGATAAAAAAACGTTATTATTTTCATAAGTTTCTTTACCAATCATCTATACGGGCGATAAAAAGTCTTTACATTTCAAGATTCTGCCGCATATTCGGGCTTCTACTAAAAGGAGGGGTACCCATTGTAAGTGCACTCTCTTTTAGCAGGGACGTGACAGGGAACGCATATATCAGTCTTGAGATAGAAAAAGCAAAAGAGGATATTAAGGAGGGGAAAAGGTTATCGGAGGTGATAAATTTTTTGCCCCCTACTTACCTGCAGATAATCCATACGGGTGAAAAAACAGGAAACCTCTATGATTCACTTATTAAACTTGCCGATATGGCAGAAAGAGATTTCAGGAAGGCAACAGAAAATTTCCTGAGGATTCTGGAACCTTCCATTATACTTTTTATGGGTATCTTTGTAGGATTAATGGTTATCTCTATACTTATGCCCATATTTCAGATGAATCAGGTCATCAGATAACTAAAGATTATGGAGGTAATATGAGAGATAAAAGAGGTTTTACATTAATTGAGATTCTTGTGGTGGTTTTTATTCTGGCGCTGCTTGCTGCACTTGTGGGTCCCAAAGTTATAGGTAGAACCGATGATGCCAGGATTGCGGAGGCAAAGATTCAGATTGTAAATCTTAGCACCGCATTAAAACTTTATAAGCTTGATAACGGCACGTATCCCACGACAGAGCAGGGGCTTGAGGCGCTTGTTAGAAAACCTTCCATAGCTCCAGTTCCGGAAAAATACAGGGAAGGGGGTTATCTGGAGAAAAAAAACCTGCCCAAAGATCCCTGGGGGAATGATTATATCTATATTTCACCAGGTGCTCATGGAGATTTTGATCTGTCCTCATACGGCGCAGACGGAAAACCAGGTGGAGAAGGGATTAACGCCGATATAAATAGCTGGGAGATTAACTAAAGCTTTGAAAAAAAAGGGTTTTACCTTAATTGAACTGCTGGTAGTTATTTTTATCATCACAACAGTTTCTTTTTTTACAGCCCCTGCATTATTTAAAGAGATAGGTATTAAAGAAGAGGTATCACTCTCTTCCTATCTAAAGGATCTCAGAGAAGATGCCATCACCTCAAAAAAAGAGGGGGTTCTAAAGATTGACTTTAAGGAAAGATTTTTCTCATTTAGATCATCAAAGGCAGAAAAAAAATTATCCATGAAAGATAATGAGCTCTGGGAGGTGCTGATCCCAAATTCGGGGCTTATAAGAGATGGTCAGGTTATAATCAGCTTTCCACCGTTCCCTTCGGAAGATTTTCTTGTTTTTTATCAGAAAAAAGGCGGGAAGGAGCAGACACTATTTCTAAACAATGTGACCGGTGAGATAGAAATATTTGAAGGTAGAAAAGAGTTTTATGATTAAACTTTTTGGTCTAAAAGCGAGAGGGATTAATAGGAGTGAAAGAGCTTTTACCTTAATTGAAGTAATGGTTGCCCTTTTTATTGTGGCAACCACTCTTGTAGCAGTGCTTTCATCATTTTCTTACCATCTGGGGATTTTTGAGGATAAAAAGGATGAAATAAAACTTATTCTGGTGGCAAAAGAAAATCTATATCTTTACGAGAAGGGAAAGCTTTCTGCCATGACAGGTGTAAAAGAAAACATAAATTATGTAGTTACAGAAGAAGAGTTTATGCTTGGTATTAAAAAGGTTATATCAAGAGCCAGTTATGGAAAAAATGAGGTAACCCTATTTAGCTATGTTAAAAAACAATAAAGCCTATACACTCATAGAGATACTAATCGCAGTTGCCATATCAATGGTTGTAATCTCTGCTGCCTATACAGTCTTTTTTGCCCTTAAAAGAGGTAGCCTTGATGTATATGAGTTAATGAAAAACAGGGAGAAGGTCTTTAATCTGCTCAGCGTTATGAGAAAAGAGGTGGAGAGCATTTATTTTGACAGGAAGCTTCCATATTCAGGTATAAAAGTGGAGGAGAATGACTTTTTTGGAAAACCTGCAAGCAAGATTACCTTTACCAGTTTTTTTAAAGAAGGCACTAAAGTTGTCAGTTACTTTGTGGAAGAAAGTGAAGGTACCCTGAACCTTTATAAGAAGATCTACGACCCGCTGAAAGAGGACCGGGCACACAGGATAATAATTTTGAGAGACATAGCAGGTTTCAGGGTAGTATCTTATGAGGACAATCTGGAAAAAAAGGTTTATAACAGTGAAAACTCCCAGAAAATCCCTGAATTTGTAAAAATATCCATATATCTTAAGAAAGGCGAAAGAGACAGTGAAGAGCTATCTCAGATATGTAAGCTGATGGTGGCAAGATGAATAATAAAGGAAATGTGTTAATTATAGTGCTGGTAGTATTTACCATTACGGTGAGCGTCCTGTTTAGTTTTGTGAGAAGGGTTTATCTTTTTGTAAATATGACTGAGAACTATAAACTTTCAGAAAAGATGTCCTCTGTTTTAAAGTCTGGTTATACCTTTTCCTCTCAGCAGATAGAGCAGTTTTTAAGAAGGCTCGATTATACCGATAAAAAATCTGAAACACTTGTTGACAGAGTAGAAGATATTACCGTTACAGCCCTTGTGGAGGATAACAACAGCAAGCTCAATCTAAACAGTCTGATCTATCAGAACGGCTTAATAAATCTGAGAAGCTATGAGATAATGAGAAGACTTCTCAAAAATTTAGGTCTTGACGAGGCATATGCGGACAGGCTGGTTGATTATATTGATTTTGATAGAACCTCAAGAATAGGAGATGGAGAGATAAACGCAAAAAATTATTTTCTTTTTTCGCTATCTGAATTAAAGTATATCTTTAAGTCTGAAGATTTAGAAAAGCTTAAGCCCTATGTGACCATATATGGTAACGGGCAAATAAATATTAACACGGCAGAAAAAGAGCTGATAATGGCACTGCATAAAGATATAAGCGCTGAGCTGGCAGACAGGATAATAGAAAGAAGAGCTGATAAGCCCTTTAAATCCCGAGGGGAGCTGGTTGCATTCCCGCAGATGAATGTGATAGGTGTTAACATATCTGACATAATTACAGTTAAGAGCACCAGCTTTTTTCTAAATATTGTAGCAAGCAAAGATGAATTTAAAGAGGTAGTTGAGGTTAGCTTTGATATTGACAGTGGGAAAATAAAAACAAACTTCTGGAAAGAATATTAATACAGGAACGATAAATGGCATTCAGCATATTTAAACTTAAAGATGGATTCAGAGTCCTGAACGGGGAGACAGGAGAATCAGCTCATTACAATAACTTTAATGAGCTCATCCAGAAGATTGATCTGAAAAAGGGAATAGAGTTATATCTGCCAGCAGAGGATTTTTATGTTAGAAAGGTACAGTTACCCAATCTTGAGGGTGAAAAATTAATGGAGATTCTTCCTTTTGAGATGGAAGATATATTTCTGGTAGAATCTAAAGAGTTAGTAATGGATCTTATCCCTCTTGAAAAAAAAGAAAAGGAGCTTTATGCGCTGGTATTTGCCATTGAAAAATCAAAACTGGAAAGCTATTTAAAAGCCCTCGGAAAAGAGGTGGGGGTAATGAGGTTAATAGCCCCTTTCTATGACGAGAGTCTCGAAGATGTTATTGACGAGAAAAGTTTTAACAGCTTCAAGCTTAATTTTATGCCTAAAGAGTTTCTCGGGATGGGTAAACAGCTGGAAAAAATCTCGCTTTTTAAAAGGTCTGGCTTTTATATCTGTCTATTACTTTTAATTGTTTTAGCAGGAGAGCTTATTAGTTTTTTTGGTTTAAAAAAGAAGGATGAAAAGCTAAGATCCGAGCTTCTGTCATCGGCAATGTTTCTCTCTCAAGGGCAGAAGATAGAAAGAGATCCAGCAGTCTATATTCGGTCAAAACTTATGGATCTAAAAACCAGCTACAGGTCTTTGAATGGAATAGAGATTCTTGACATTATGAAAATATTTTCCGAAAGTATGCCAAAAGGGATGAAGGTAAAAGAGATTAGTGGTGAATCTTCACGTATATTGCTTAAAGGAGAGAGCAAAGATTCAAATCTTATTGAACAGTTCAGAGCTAATATTAAGAAGCTTGTAAAAGATGCAAGAACAACTGAGACAAAAAATCTTCCCGACGGATCGGTAAGCTTCGTCTTAGAGGTTGATATCGATGAAAGATAATAAAAAAAGTTTCTACATTTTTCTCACAGCTGCTATTGTTCTTCTTATTGCAGATATCTATATGGTGTCAAAAAACAGGGAGCTAAGGAAAAATATTGATAACTCAAGATTAATTCTCCAGGAAATTATAACAAACAGAGATTCCATAAACACTATGTCAGAGTTTATCACCAGCAGTAAAAGACGGATAGAATCGGGCAAAAATAGAAATATAAATACAGAGATAGAAAAAGTGGCTGAGCTTATTTCTGCTAAGAAAAATCTTAAAAAAATAAACTTTATTTCCAAAAAAAAAGAAGGTAGCTACAATCGTGAAGACTACGAGCTCAGACTTGAAGGCATAGATATTAACAGTCTGATAAACTTTATCTATCGGATTAAAAATCTGGATTTTTTTATAAAAATAACAAGCTTTAGTATTAACTCCTCCTTTGAAAATCCATCCTTACTTAACGCCACAATAGTTATATCCTATATCAGTTAGCCTATGAAAATTTTATACGGACTGATAGCACTTGTTAGTATATTATTTTTGACCCTTTACTTCTGGTTATCTCCTTCCTATCTGCTGGATAAGATAAATGAGTCCCAGAGTCTGGTTTCTGTCAGGGCAGGTCAGGCAGAAGGAGGATTTTTAACAAGCTACCGATTTAAAGATGTGAGGATTGAAAAAGCGGGAAAAACAATCATTGAGCTTAAGAGGCTAAAAATTGATGTAAATCTTTTAAAACTTTTAGCAGGTGGTTTGAAGGTAGATATCTATTCTGACACGATAGAAGGTTATCTTGAGCTTTCTGTATTAAATAGGATTAAGGGCGAGCTTAATGTAAAAAATCTATTTTTTGATACAGAGCTTGTAAATATTCCTCCAGAGATATCCTTTACTGGTATTATGGATGGCAGAATTATAGCAGAAAACAGATCCGTTCTTTTTGAATTCAGGCTAAATAATCTTATCTGGAAGAGCTTTGAGATTGAAAAAAACAGCTTGCCGTTAGACCTTTTTGACAGGGCAAAAGGTGGTATTGAGATTGTAAATAATGATATTAACATTAAATCCATTGGCTTTGAAGGCGAAAAAGGCTATGCGAGACTTGCAGGTTCTATAAAAGCGGGTAAAAGCGATATATTTATTGAGATATTTCCTAAGGATTTTTCAGAACCCTACCTTATCCCCTTTTATGAATATAAACAGACTCAGGGATACTATAAAATCCCTGTAAATATAAAACTATAGATTTATCACCAGATTAATGATATAATATAAAAGCTGTTTATTAGTAAATGAATTTTATCGGAGAGTAGATGAAAAAAATATTTTTTATTCTGTTGCTTATTTTAGTTATTGGTTGTGGGGCTGAGAAGTATGGTTCTGGCGTTGATAAAACTGTCCAGAAGGTTTCTGTAAAAGATGTGTTTATTAACACCACGTATCAGGGTAAGATTGTTAATCTTGAAGGAGTTATAACTACTCAGTGTGCTTCAAACGGCTGCTGGTTTTTTCTTAAAGATGATACAGGGCAGATTTTTGTAGATCTGGCTACAAAAGGCTTTGCTCTGCCTCAGAGACAGGGTAAAAAGGCTATTGTTACTGGAACCGTATCTTTCGGGCAAAACGGTGTGTTTATCATTGCTCACGGGGTTGAGCTTAAGTAATGGTCTTTTTTCACATCTCTTTTAAAAACCTTCTCAGGCACAAACTTAGGAGCTTTCTAACCCTTGTAGGCATAGCAGCATCAATCGCAGTCCTTTTCTCCATTATATCCTTTAACAGAGGCTTTGAAAGAGGGCTAACAAAGGAGCTTGAAAGAACAGGTCTCCACTTTATGATTGTACCATCCGGCTGCCCCCACGAGGTGGCATCACTGGTGCTGCATGGCGGTGTTATCCCAAAGTTTTTAGATGCTGCAGTATTTGAAAAAATTAAGAAATTTGATCAGATTGAGCTTACTACTTCCATTTTAGTAACCCAGCTACCCAATCAGGAAAAGTCAAGAGTTGATCTGGTTTATGGGATGGAGATGGAGTATGTTTCAAAAATTAAGCCTGGCTGGATCATCAAAGGGAAGATGCCAGAAAAGGAAGATGAGCTTTTAATAGGCTCTGAAATAGCCGATCATGACAGGCTAAATCCGGGTGATCATTATAGATACAATGACAAAATTTTTAAGGTTGCAGGAATTATTGAAAAAACTGGTAGTCAGGACGATGCCTTTATCTATATGCCAGTTTTGTCTTTACAGAAAATGATTAATAAGGAAGGTAGGGTTACAGCTCTTGGCGTAAGGGTAAAAAATCCGTCAGAGCTAAATCAAATAACAGAGCTTCTGTCAAAGGAGATTCCTGGTATACAGATAGTTACCATGGGGCAGGTAATGAACAGCATAGCAAGCATAGCAAACTCAGCAAAAATACTGTCTCTCTCCATAGCAGTAATTGCCATTATCATAAGCTCCATAGGAGTTATGAACTCTATTCTTATGGCAATATTCGAAAGAACTCAGGAGATTGGCATGATGAGAGCTATTGGCGCGGGAAGGCTTGATATTTTTAAGATTATTATCACTGAAACCATAATACTTACTACTCTGGGCGGGGTGATCGGGCTTCTCGCTTCTCTAATCGGTTCGGGGTTAATAGAGATATTTGTAAAAAAGTTTATGCCCTACGTCCCTTCTGGCAGAATGATAATCTTTGAGCCTGTGATAGCTTTTATGTGCATAATTTTTTCTATAGCAATCGGGGTAGTTGCAGGGATTTACCCTGCATACAGGGCTTCAAAAGTAAGCCCCATTGAGGCGATAAAAGGATGATTGAGCTAATAAGGGTAGAGAAGATATATCAGCGGGGTAGTGAAAAGGTCAGGGCACTTAAGGGGATAGATCTGACCATTGAAAAAGGAGAATTTATTTCCATAGTAGGTCCTTCGGGCTCAGGAAAGACCACTCTTTTGCATCTTATGGGCTGTCTTGATAAACCTACCAGCGGAATAATAAAGATAGACAGTATTGAAGTTGAAAATATGTCAGAGCAGGAGCTGGTAACTATAAGAAGAAGTAAGATTGGATATATATTTCAGCAGTTTTATCTTATTCCTGGGCTTACGGTTTATGAAAATGTTGAACTGCCCTTAACTTTTAGCAGAAAGAAGGTTAGCAAAGAGTATATACTCGACCTGATTGATCTTGTTGGGCTGAAAAAAAGGGCAAATCATAAACCCAATCAGCTAAGCGGTGGAGAGATGCAACGGGTTGCCATAGCCAGATCTCTTGTAAATAATCCAGAGTTTATTCTGGCAGATGAACCAACTGGCAATCTGGATACAGAAAACAGTGAAAAGATTTTTGCCCTTCTTGAAGAGTTAAACCGAAAAGGGATAACCATTGTCCTGGTAACTCATAACCCTGACTTAGCAGTAAGAACAAAAAGAGTAATCAGATTAAAAGACGGGCTTATGGTCTGATTTTTCTTCAACCTGCCGAAAAATATGTTATTATTCTATTATGTCAGAAAGACTTAAACTGGAGCTATCTGCCATCTATGAGATAAGCAAGGTTCTTGCTTCCAATCCTGATCTAAGAAAAAGTCTTCGCTCCGCTCTCGTAATATTAAATAATTTTTTCGAGATGAAAAGAGGTGTTGTTGCGCTTAAAAAAGGTGACATGGTGGAGATAGTCTCATCATTTGGTCTTTCGAGAGACGAGGTCAAAAGAGGTAGATATAAACTTGGTGAAGGTGTAATTGGTAAGGTTGCAAAAAACGGCACACCCATTGTAATTCCAAACGTTACCGATGATGAGGTATTTCTCAATAAAACCAGATCAAGACCTGCTGAAGAAAAGGCAAAAATATCCTTTATCTGTGTGCCCATAAAGATTAAGAGTGATGTTCTGGGAGTCTTAAGTGTAGATAAAAATTTTGATAGAAACACTAAATTTGAAGATGACATTAAACTTCTTAAAACCGTTGCAACGCTTTTTGCCATTAATATCCAGCTCAACAGCTATTACGAATCAGAAATTACCTCTCTGATTGAACAAAGAGATCAGCTTATCTCGGAGATGAAAGAGCGCTACCGGCTCGAAAATGTAGTATCTAATTCGGAAAAGATGCAGATCATATTTGAAACAATTCATATGGTTGCAAAAACAAAAGCTTCGGTGCTTATACTGGGCGAAAGCGGTACTGGAAAGGAGCTTTTAGCCAGGTCTATACATTTTTTGAGTAATAGAAAGGATAAACCTTTCATCAGCCTGAACTGCTCTGCCATACCCGAAAATCTTATAGAATCCGAGCTTTTTGGTCACGAGAAAGGTGCATTTACCGGTGCTATAAATACAAGAAAGGGCAAGTTTGAGCTTGCTGATGGCGGTACAATATTTCTTGATGAGATAGGTGACCTGCCTCTACATCTTCAGCCAAAGCTTTTAAGGGTTCTTCAGGAGATGGAGTTTGAAAGGGTTGGTGGAAGCAATAAGATTAAAGTGGATGTAAGGGTTATTGCCGCAACCAATAGGAACCTTACAGAGCTGATAAGGGAAGACAAATTTAGAGAAGACCTATATTTCCGACTGAATGTAATCCCCATACAGGTTCCGCCGCTAAGGGAGAGGAAGGAAGATATCCCCATTCTCATAGAGCATTTTCTGGAAAGATTTAACAGTGAGCATAAAAGAAAAGCCAGAATATCAGAAAAGGCAATGGAACGGCTGGTGGATTATAACTGGCCAGGAAATGTGAGGGAGCTTGAAAATACCATTGAAAGACTTGTTTTAATGTCAAAAAAGGATCTTATTGATGAAAATGATATACCAATAAATATTAGAAAGCCAAAACAGTCTGTAGCAATGGAGCTATCCTATAACATGGGGCTACCGAAACTTATAAAAGAGCTTGAAAGAGAACATATTACAAAGGCTCTTGAGAGTACCAGAGGAAACAGAAAAAAAGCAGCTCAGCTTCTTGGACTTACGGAAAGACAGATAAACTATAAGATAGAAAAGCTAAACATTAACATCTGATACAAAAATGTAGTAAATACAATTTTGTATTTTTTTATAAATAATTGAAATTAATAGAATACTTCCTATCATAAAGAAAAACAATACAAAATTGTAGTTTAATCCCATCCTCTTCAATCTAAAAATATCGTTTAAAATCAAAGATTTAATTTGTGGCATTAAAACTGCTCATAATTTGCCAAACCAATAAAAAAGGAGGCATTTATGCACAGAAAAAATTTTTTTACAGTTTTAATGGCGGTTTGTATCTTAGTTGTCTTTGGGGTTAAAAAATCTCATGCACTTTCAGCCGATGAGATCAAAAAAGCTCTTGGACTATCACTAAATCTTCAGGGCGGTTATACAGCCAATTTTTCTAATGATGGCAAAGGCACAGATCTTAGACCCTTTGACGCCAATTCAGACCAGTTTACACTTGACCTCGCGCAAGTAGTTTTTTCAAAGGAAGCGGCTGAAAAAGACAGTCTTGGTTTTAAGCTGAAACTCAGTCTTGGTGAGACAGCTACACAAATTCATTCAGCAGGAACAATGGCAGATGAGGTTGATCTGACAGAAGCTTACATGGAGTATAACTTTGGCGATGGAATGAAAGCCATGGTAGGTAAATATGCTACATTTATAGGCGGTGAGGTAATTGAAGCTATCGATAACCCTAATTATTCAAGAAGCTTTCTATTTTACTATGCCATCCCCTTTACTCACACAGGACTTAAACTTTCAAAATCATTTTCAGATAAGTTCTCATTGTCTTTTTATTTAGCAAACGGCTGGGATAACTTCAAAGATGATAATAAGGATAAAAGTATAGGTATCTCTGTGTCCCTAACACCTTCTGACAGGTTCTCAGTGCTTCTGAACGGTATTACTGGTAGAGAAGGATTGAATAAGAGAAGCCTGCTTGATGCGGTTGTAACAGTAAACGTCACAGACAGGATGACAATATATCTTAATGGTGACTATGGTATGGAAGAAAATGCCTCGGTCTTAAATCCTAATGATGATGCAAAGTGGTATGGTATAGCAGGTATATTGAAATATAAGTTTTCTGATAGCTACAGCCTTTCCTTAAGAGCTGAGATGTTTGATGACAAGGATGCAGCAAGAACAGGTACTAAGCAGACATTAACAGAGTTAACTCTGACTCCAGAGATCACCATGAAAGGAGGTCTCATTGTAAGACCGGAGATCAGATATGATATGTCTGACGAAAAGGTATTTAACGGTGGAAGCAAGGACTATCAGATTACTGCAGCCTTAGGGCTTATGTATAGATGGTAAGATAAAGGAGGATTTTATGAAAAACAAGTTTAAGTATTTAAGTCTTTTAGTATTAATAATGTCTATGACCAGTGCAGTTTTTGCAGAAGAAGTGGTTCAGCAGGCTGTTCCGACCATTCAAGATGTGGTTGGAAAAGTAGATGCCGTTCAGAAAAATGCAAACTATGTGTGGACATTGATAGCTGCTTTCCTCGTTTTTTTTATGCAGGCAGGATTTGCAATGGTTGAAACTGGTCTTACCCGTGCAAAAAATGCTGCAAATATTATGATGAAAAACCTGATGGACTATGTACTTGGCTCTTTAGCCTTTTTCTTCATAGGCTTTGGGCTTATGTTCGGAACAAATCCTACCGGTTTTTATGGTACAGACGGGTTTATGATATCCGATTTTGCTAAAGAGAAAGATCTATGGGTATTTGCCTTCTGGATGTTTCAGGTAGTTTTTGCTGCAACAGCCTCTACAATAGTTTCGGGAGCAATGGCGGAAAGGACTAAATTTATTGCCTATCTGATATATAGCGCAGTGATCAGTGCGTTTATATATCCTGTCTTTGGTTCATGGTGCTGGGGCGGGCTGTATCATGGTAAGGGCTGGTTGGAAAAAATGGGTTTTATTGACTTTGCTGGATCTACAGTTGTTCATTCAATAGGCGGATGGGCAGCATTGGCAGGTGCTTTGATGCTGGGACCCAGGCTGGGCAAATATGGTACAGATGGAAAGCCTAAAGCTATACCAGGTCATAGTATAACTCTTGCAGCTCTTGGTGTATTTATACTCTTTTTTGGATGGTTTGGTTTTAATCCGGGTAGTACAACTGTTGCAGGCGGAGATGCGGCTAAAATTGCAGTTAATACAAATATGGCAGCTGCAGCAGGTGGGCTCTCTTCAATGATTACCGCATGGATACTTTTTAAAAAGCCAGAAGCAACCATGACACTGAATGGTGTGCTTGCTGGGCTGGTAGCCATAACTGCACCCTGTAATAATGTATCTACAATGAGCTCAATAATAATAGGACTTATTGCAGGTATTCTGGTTGTTATTTCGGTGCTTTTTATTGAGAAAGTTCTCAAAGTTGATGATCCTGTTGGCGCTGTATCTGTTCATGGTGTATGCGGTGCCTTCGGAACTCTTTCAGCCGCAATTTTCAATGAGAGCGGGTTTACCTTTCAACTTTTATATGTTCAGGCACTGGGTGTGGTATCAGCCTTTGTCTGGTCTTTCGGTCTCTGTTTGATAATGTTTTTTATCATAAAAAAGACAGTTGGACTAAGGGTATCAAAAGAAGAAGAGATGGAAGGTCTGGACATTATGGAGCATGGAAATATTGCCTATCCAGACTTTGTCCATGCTGAGAAATAAGGAGGATTTATGAAAAAAATAGAAGCAATAATAAAACCATTCAAGCTGGATGAGGTTAAAGAAGCGCTAAGTGAGATTGGAATAAAGGGGATGACCGTATCGGAGGTAAAGGGCTTTGGTCGTCAGAAAGGGCATATTGAGCTTTACAGGGGAGCTGAATACGAGATATCTTTTATTCCGAAAATCAAAATTGAGATAGTAACTCAGGATGACAGGGCAGAAGAGATTGTGGAAGTCATAATAAAAGCTGCAAAAACAGGTAACATAGGAGACGGAAAAATTTTTTTATCAGAGGTTCAGGAAATAATAAGAATAAGAACCGGTGAAAGAGGCACAGAAGCCGTCTAAAAAATTTCTCTCTCAATACCCTCCATATACTTTGAAGCCCCTGCAGATTTTTGCATGGGCTTCTCTTTTTATTAAATATACTAAAACCCAAATTCTCCTTAAAGTTATAAGGCGCAGATGAACAGGCAAATTAGATACAGTGCTTAGTTCATAATACCACGTGGTATTTTAGATGGCATGTTGTTTAATAATCAATTATCTATTAGATTACAAACCAAGGTACTGCATAAATTCTTTGCGCAAGTTTTTTTATTTCAGATCCAGAATAAACAATTAGCCCACATGCAAATCTGTCTGAAAAGTCTTTGAGAAGCAACAGATTTTTTATATCTTTCATTGAAACAGTATCGCTAAGCTTCACCTCTATCCCGATTATCTGATTACCTCGTTCAAGTATAAAATCAACTTCCTTTTCAAGCCCACCCTGAGTTCTTAAATACATGATCTCGCCATCCATAAGAGAAGCTCTAACCGATAAATTCAAAAACACATAGGATTCAAAAATAGCTCCCATAAACTGCTTTGGAACTGATTCGGTAGATAAAAAACCGGCAAGAGATGAAGCGAGCCCAGAGTCAGTAACTATTATTTTAGGTGATTTAATCAATCTCTTTGATATATTCTTTGCATAGGGTCTGACTTTGGAAATAAGGCTGGTCTCTTCAAGGATACTGATATATCTTCCTGCGGTTGACTGTGAAAGTCCAGCATCTCTTGCAATCTCACTCTGCTTTAAAATATTAGCATTTCTTAATGCAATTAGTTCCATCATTTTTCTAAAATCTGGTAGATAGGCTATCTCGGCAATGCTCCTCAAGTCTCGCTCAAGATAGGTCTTTACATAACCTTTCCACCATGATGCAATCTGCTCCTCTTTGTTCAAAAATGCAACAGGTGGCAGAAATCCTCTAAAAAGACTATGGTATAGATCATCTACAAATGCTTTATCCCCAATGTAATCCTTTATGTTAAGCGATGGCAGTTCCCCGGTTTTCATAAATAGGTCAAGCCAGTTATTGTACTTTATCTCTAATAGCTCTCCATAGCTAAATGGCATCAAGTCGTAATAGATGGCTCGACCCGAAAGGCTTTCTGAAACCCTATTCATTAGCATAAGCCTTGCTGAGCCTGACAAAATTATCCTGCGGGATCTATCCTTATCAACGGCTATTTTTACAGCATGTAAAAGCTCTGGAGCTCTTTGAACTTCATCTATGATGATGTTTTTAGAGATATTTAGTATCTCTTCAGGTCTTTTTAATGCAAGAGAAAGGCTATCAAGGTCATCAAAAGATATATAATGCCAATCTCTAAAAGGGGGCTCGTTTGCGAGCAGGGTGCTTTTGCCTGTCTGCCTTGCACCGGAAAGAACTATTACTGGTGAAAACTCAATGGACCTTCGCAGTTTATCAGCAAGCCATCTTGGTTTATAGCCAGATTCCATATTTGTTATAAAATATATCAAATTGTGATATAAAATACAACATCATAGCATTATACAGCTGAAGCAAAATAAAAAAGGACTTATAAATATACGAAGTAATATAAAGTAGCTGTGATGCTGAATAGGGCAGAAGATTTCATTTAAGGAACATATAAAATCTTTAGGGTTTATGATTATTGACAATTTATGAAAATTTAACAAGAAGATTAGGAAAAAATAAATATTGCCATTAAAGCTTAATTTGGCGAAATTTTTTGAAGCCCCTGTAGATTTTTGCATGGGCTTCTCTTTTTATTAAATGTATCTATTTAATTTAATTAAAAAAAAATAATTAACTTGACATGGGAGTAGTTTTTATTATTATAATTAAATTGAATTAATTGTGTTCTTCTAATAAAGGGGGGTCTATGCAAAAGTTAATTTGTTTGTTGGGTTTCCTAATCCTCATCACTGCTTGCTCGAGCGCCCTTAAAAAGAGGGCAGAGATGTTTTCGCCTGCCGAATACTTAAGCGGTTCGAGCTTTGTTGGTGCCCAAGCTTGCAAAGGCTGTCATGAAGAGTATTTTAAAGACAATAAGAACGTGCATTTGAGGATTGCTGAGTTTGAGGTAGGAACTAAGGTTGGGTGTGAAAGCTGTCATGGACCTGGATCTTTGCATAGCGAAGGAGGAGGTAAAATAATTAGCTTTAAAGAAAAAGACATTGATATTGTTTCAGTCTGTATGAGCTGCCATCAGAGCATGAAGACCATGTCTTTTGAAGGAACAGTCCATCACAGAGAAGGTATGGTATGTACGGACTGTCATTCGGCTCACAAATCAAAGTATAAAAAACTTCTTAAAAACAAAGAAACCGCGCTCTGTTCCTCCTGCCACAGAGATGTGCAGGCAAAGCTCTCTTATCCATCCCATCATCCCCTTAAGGAAGATAAGATGAGCTGTTCAAGCTGTCATAATGTTCACAATGCAAATTCAGGTATGTTAAACACCGATGAACACAAAAACGAGCTATGTCTATCCTGTCACAGAAAGTATCAGGGACCATTTGTGTTTGAGCATGCCCCTGTTGTAGAAGACTGCATGAACTGTCATGATGCCCATGGCAGTATTGCAAATAATCTACTAAAACAGAATGAGCCTTTTGTATGCCTGCAGTGTCATGAAGCCCATTTCCATGCCTTGAGAATATCATCTAAGTATGATTTAACTTACCTGGGTGTTCAGGATCCCTATACTAATCAGCCTATTACAATCAAAGGTGATCCCCAGCAGAGGGCTTTTCAGAAAGCCTTTCTTACAAAATGTACCCAATGCCATCCAGCAGTCCATGGTTCTGACCTGCCATCTCAGGGCACCACAAGCCAGGGCAAAAACTTAACCAGATAGGGGGATGCTATGAAAAAACTATTTACAGTAGCTTTAACTCTTATACTTTTAAGCTCATTACTATATGCTGAAGATAAAAGCTTTAATGGCAGCGTTACAATAGGTGCATCTGTAAATGATATAAAAGATGATGCTTCTCTTGTTGCTAAATATAATAAGCAGTATAAGTCTGATCTTTTGCCTCTTATCGAAATTAAAGGCAGTTATGATAAGGATGCAAGAATTGATTTTTTTGGCAGATACGTTCATCCTGAAGATCAGAAATATTACTTAAAATTTGATGGTAACCGGATCTTCAGGTTTCAGAGTAACTACCTGAAATATTTCCACATAACTCCTAAACAAGATCTAAGGAATTTAGAAGCGCATGCTGGTGTTGATTTTAGAGATAATGCTAATACGACAATACTTGTACCAGATGGAAATGCTGATCCTGTTGCAGTTCCAGGATTTCCAATTGTACCATCCACAGGGACTACATCTCTTGGTCAGATAGGTTCTGCTACTGTTTACAATACCGATTTAAGTCAAAGAAGTAACTTCGGGAAGTCTGTTTCAGAATGGAGTAATAGTCTAAAAATAAATCTGCCTTCCCTTGAAGGAGTAACCTTTGGTGTTGAAGCTAAGGTTCTTACAAGAAAAGGGTTCGACCATTCAACAGTATCAGCACATTGCAGCTCCTGCCATGTAACAGGATATGACAAAAGAATTGATGAAAACACCACTGATGTTGCGCCTTTTATAGATGCAAAGCTTGGAAAGCTAACTGTGAACTACAGATTAAAGAGCACCAGTTTTACCAATAAAGCCTATCAGGAGTTTAAATATGACAGGACAGGTAGTCCATTAGACAGCTCAAATCCATTCAGAAATAGAGCAATGTTTGATAACACTGATGGTTATCTCCCAGCCAATAATGCCCCTGATTCAGAGAAGAACACAAATATCTTAAAACTTAGATATGATTTTTCTAAAAATTCAAATCTTGTTGTCAAGGGGGTAGTGTCTAATGCCATTAATCACGAAACAAGTGGCAGCTATGATATCTTGAGGGGCAAATACGACAAATCTCTTGAACTGGATACTAAAAGCATAGACTTAAGATATAATACAAAGCTAAATAAAGACCTTAGGCTTTCTCTCTCTGGATATTACAGAACCGTAGAAAATGATGATGTATTTGTTGACGTGGTAGAAAGGACAAATCCACCAGCAGCACCTGGTGGAGCCCAGACTCTACTTAATGGCTTGCTGGGTAATTCTTATAATACATCAACTAACTTTGCCGCAGTAGGTATAGAGCCTTTTCCTGGTTCAAATCTTACCTTTGATCTCACAAGGCACTCGTTGTATAACCGGGATGAATATGGCCTGGGCTTAGATGTGGATTATAAGGTTTCAGATGCATTAACCCTCCTCGGTGGGCTCTACATGGATAAGATAGAAAGAGATAACGCCCATGACTTTGAGATTACCGAAGAGACTACAAAATACACATTGAAACTGGGTGCAAAATATAAGGTAGCAAAAAATCTTAAAACAAGGCTTTCCTACAGGTATATTAATATTGATGACCCCTTTATATATTTTAAGGCAGGATGTGCAGAATTCTACCAGAGACCTGGAGATTTAAGCAGCTACGATGACACAAATGGTACTGAACCTCATGCCTATTATAATGTGCCTGTAGGTATGTACAGATGGGATGCACTCTACGGTCCAGTTGTTTATGACAGAAGAAAGGCGAGTATGTCCATTGAGCCTACAGGAGAGCATCAGATTGCTTTAGATATTAATTACTTGCCCTCCGATAGGCTTTCGGTAGATCTATCTGGAAAGTATAAAACTGCAAAAAACGATGATCTTAAAACCTATGAGTGGAAAAGAAATATTTTGAATACCGGTATTAATCTTGGATATATGTTAAATGACAAGATTAGTTTATATGCTGGATATAATTATCTGGGTGAGAAGTATGATAGTATAATCTGCGCATCCTACTACGACGGTTGAGCAAACATAATTACTTCAAGCCAGGTTGGCTCTAAACAGAACAAAATTGAATACAAAAACAGCGCAGACACCATTTATCTTGGAAGCAACATAGAGGTTAATAGCAAAACCAGCTTTTCAGGAAATCTTACCTACAACAAAGTCAAAGGCTATATTACAGGACCTAATTTTTCTGACACCTCATGGGATGATAAAAAATTAGGATACCTTTATGATGGAAAAGATAATAACCAGACTACAAATGCGGCAGAACAGGTACTTTTGTACAACTTTGCCTATATGAATATTCTTCCAGAGCTTTCGGATCTTGAGTATGAAATCTTTGACCTTAGTTTAGCTCTTGGATATAAGATTAGGGAGAACTTGAAACTTGGTTTAGGTTATCTCTTCTCAATGGTGGCTGATAAAAAACCCTATGTTTACTTCGATCAGGATGGAAAGCTCCATACCGTATCTGCTTCTATAACCTACAACTTCTAATACCCTTTGATTATAAAACTTAAAAAGGGGTGCCAAGCACCCCTTTTTTTTTATCCAAGATCGTTGTAGGGTCGCAGTCGAAATCTTACTTTTAGAGTGTTTTCGGCAAAGTCTTTTACTCTTTCCACGTCAAGCTCAGGAACAGCAACCGCTGAGACAACCACCTCTTTTATGTACTTTTTAGACTCTTCAATAAACTTTATTAGCTCACTAAATGCCTGAGGAAAGCCTGGCTTGCAAAGCCTGTTGTAAGTCTCCTCGTCGGCAGCATTTAAACTTATGGATACCGAATCTATAAAATCTTTGAGCTCAAAGGGCATATTTCTTTTTTCTCTAAGACTTGCTAAACCATCGGTATTTAGCCTTATCTTTTTTGCGCCTCTTTTTCTAAACTCCCCTGAAAGACTTTTTATAATATCAAGCCTGAGAGTGGGCTCTCCATAACCGCAGAATACCACCTCATCATAGCTACTTAGGTCATCTGGAGTCTCCTTAAGAATATCCTCATAAGATGGCTCATAATCGAGCTTTAGATAGTGTCCTTTTACAAAAAAATCTCTGTTTTTGCCACAAAACACACAGCGGTTGGAGCATCTGTTTGTAAGATTAATGTAAAGTGAGTTTCGTATTTTATATACAAGCTTTGCTTTTTTTTCAGAATTTAAGCCAAATATTTTTTCTGTATTTATCTTTATTGTTCTTGCCACATCTTCCAATGGAAGGTTTTTGAGCTCTGAAATCTTTTTTGTAACCTGGACTACGAAAGCGGGCTCATTTCTTTTACCCCTGTAGGGCTCTGGAGCAAGAAAGGGTGCATCTGTCTCTGTAAGAATATAGTCAAGGGGGATAGTTTTTACCACCTCTGCCAGATTGGCTGCCTTTTTAAAAGTTACTGTGCCGGGTATGGAGATAAAATAGCCTAAGTCTATGTAAAACTTTGCATCTTCAAGAGTTCCAGAGAAGCAGTGGATAATGCCGCTTAGATCTCTTTTTTTCAGTATCTCTTTAGCCTCTTTGTGGGCTTCTCTTATATGAATCATCACAGGTTTGTTAAGCTCTTCAGCAATATCAAGCTGTTTTTGAAAGACCGCTATCTGTTTTTCTTTTGGGGAGTAGTTTTTAAAGAAGTCAAGACCAATCTCTCCCAGCATCAGGCATTTATCTTCCGATAGATAGTTAAGAAGGCTTTTTTCAATATTTTTGTCATACTGAGTTGCTTCGTGGGGATGTAAGCCGATGGAAAAGTATATATTTTTGTGATTAGTTGCGATTTCCTTTGCCCGATCCCAGTATCGGGGCTCTGTGCCTACTGTGCAGATAAAGGTAACAGAGCTATCTTTTGCCCTTTTTATTGTTTCTTCCAGATCCTTTTCAAATTCGGGCATCTCAAGATGAGTATGAACATCTACAAACTCTGCCATTATTTAACCTTTGAACCAGAATCAACGTCTTTTTCGGGAACAATAAGAGATAGCCCCTTTTCATCTGAAGCAGCAAGAATCATCCCTTCCGATAAAATACCCATAAGCTTGGTTGGTTTTAGATTGGCTACGAAGGTAATATTTTTCCCCACAAGCTCCTCAGGAGCGTAAAACTTGCCGATTCCTGCTACAATTGTCCTGTCCTTTTTGCCGTCAAAAACAGATAGTTTTATCAGTTTATCAGATTTGGGAACCCGTTCTGCCGATTTAACTTTTCCTATCATAAGCTCTATTTTGGCAAAATCATCGATAGATATATTAGCCTCTTCTTTTTTCTCAGAAATTTCGATGGCTTTTGCCTCTTCTTTTTCAATTCTTGGAAATAGGTCGCCCATACTTTCAACTTTAAATGAGCCGCTTACTTTTCCAAATAGCAGGGATTCTGGGATTTTGTTTATAAAAGACTGGATGTCCTCTTTAATCCCTAAGGCATTGAAAATCTGATTTGACTTCTGGGGCATAAAGGGGTAGAGATACATGGCTACAACTCTTAAGCCCTCAAGCAGGTTTGAAAGCACCTTTTTAAGCTCATTTTTTTCACCTTTTTTGTTCAGGCTCCATGGCTCTTTTTCTACTATGTATTTATTGAGAAAACCAATGAGCTCCCAGAGGGCTTCAAGGGCTCTACTAAAAGAACACTCTTTCATCGCCTCGTCATATTTCTGAGTGCTGTTAAGAACCACCTTGAGCACATTTTCGTCTATGTCAGAGTTTTGAGGGGGCTCAAATCTGGATTCAAGAAACTTTTCCACCATAGATATGCTTCTTTTTACAAGATTCCCAAGATCATTTGCGAGGTCAGAATTAATCCTTTTGGTCATAGCCTCGTCAGAAAAATCTCCATCAAGCCCGAAGGGCACCTCTCTTAATAGAAAATATCTGAAGGCATCTACTCCATATTTGTCGGTTAGCGCAAAAGGATCTATGGCATTTCCAAGAGATTTGCTCATCTTCTGACCTTCAACAGTCCACCAGCCGTGAGCTACCACCCTTTTGGGAAGCGGAAGCCCTGCAGAGAGCAAGAAACAGGGCCAGTAAACAGCATGAAACTTTAATATGTCTTTACCGATAAAATGCACAGCAGGCCAGTATTTTTCAAAAAGGGCAGGATTATCGGGATAGCCTATGGCAGTTATATAATTGGTAAGGGCATCAAACCAGACATAGATGACATGCCTATCATTTTCAGGCACGGGAATCCCCCATCTGGTAGATGTTCGAGATATACTAAGATCTCTTAACCCCTGTTTAACAAAGCTTATGATCTCATTTCTTCTTGAGGGGGGATAAATAAAATCCGGGTTCTCTTCAATGTATTTTAAAAGAGGCTCTGTGTATCTGGACATTCTGAAAAAGTAGCTTTCCTCTTTTAGTTTGTCTACTGGTCTTTTACATTCGGGACATTTGCCATCCACAAGCTGGCTTTCGGTAAGAAAAGTCTCACAGGGAACACAGTACCAGTCTTCATACTCTCCAAGATATATGTCTCCCTTTTCTTCAATCTTTTTGAAAAGGTAAGAAACTGTCCTATAGTGTCTTTCCTCGGTGGTTCTGATAAAATCTGTATTGTTTATATTTAGCTTTTTCCAGAGATTCTGAAAATTAACTACCACTCGGTCTGCCAGCTCTTTTGGAGATATATTGAGAGATTTTGCAGTTTTTTCAATCTTTTGACCATGCTCATCAGTACCGGTTAAGAAAAACACATCATAGCCAGATAATCTATAGTACCTTGCCATCACATCACAGGCAATGGTGGTATAGGCATGCCCTATGTGTGGCACATCATTTACGTAATAGATAGGTGTTGTAACATAAAAGGTATTTTTCACTTGTTCTCCTCCTTCTCATCCAGTTTGGTCAAAGTATCAATATCTACCTGCTCATTCAAAGATTTTAGATAGGAAGCTTCTTTCTGATAAAGATCTCCGCCTTCCAGATAGTTAACAACCTCATAAGAAAGACAGCAAAGCAGTCTACCGCACATGCCTGAAAGCTTTGAAGGATTTAGCGGCAGGAACTGGGCTCTAATCATCTTAATAGAAATAGGAGTAAGGCCAGAAAGGAACGAGGAACAGCAAAGCTCTCTACCACATACAGCCATTCCTCCGCATTGCTTGGAAGCATCTCTCACACCTATCTGTCTCATCTCTATACGTGTTTTAAAAACTCGAGCCAGATCCTTAACCAGCTCTCTAAAATCTATCCTCCCATCGGCTGTAAAATAAAATATGAGCTTGTTTCTATCAAGGGTGTATTCAGCTGATATAAGCTTCATAGGGAGACTATGCTTATCTATGTACTGAAGACATATTTTGAATGCATCTTTTTCATCTTCAAGATTTTTTCTGAGGGCATCCATATCCTCCTCAGTGGCTTTTCTTAATATCTTTTTAATATCCTGAATTGTAGGTGTAATATCCTTAGGAGGCTGTACCACTCTTCCTACTGTAAGCCCCCTTTCGGTTTCCGCAACTACCAGATCTCCTTTATTTATCTCCCAGTTATCCGGGTCAAAATAATAGGTTTTTACAGAAGATCTAAACTTAACCCCGATTAAAATCATGTGTCCTCACTTGACGATAGACTAAGAAATAATGCCTCTAAAATAAAAGATTTGGAAATATTATATCTCAAATAGCTCATAAAAATAAGAACTTTTTCATAGGCGCTGAGATAGGAAAAAAGATTCTCATCCATTTTGAGCGCCTTATTTCTGAAAAACTGTAACATTATATTAAAGCTGGTTTCCTCAAAGTTATTCTGAGATATTCTTTCAGAAATAGCTGATATCTCAATAAATCTCAGATGCCCGAATTTTTCAAGATTTTCTATCAGATCTATAGCCATCGCATAGTTCTTATCAATCAGAAGCTCTTCAGCAATCTTGACCGATCCCGCACAAAATGGAAGAATGTCATTTATTTTGCTAATATCATAGCCTTTCTGTGAAAGAATCTGCAGAATCTCCTCATCTTTTAGAGGTGAAAAGGGGATCTTAATACAACGGGATTGAATGGTTGGCAGAAGATTTTTCAGGTTATCTGTAATAAGGATTATTATTGAATTTGAAAGTGGTTCTTCAAGGGTTTTAAGCAAAGCATTGGCAGAAAATACATTCATCTTATGGGCATCGTCAATAATTATAACCTTAAATCTGCCTTCGAGAGCGGAGGTATTGGTAAATACTGTAACCTCCCTGATCTCGTCAATCTTAATCTGCTTTCTGTCTGTGGCGATTATTTTCAGGTCAGGATGAATATTATTATCTATCTTGTGACAGCTAATACAGCTATGGCAGGGGCGCTGATCTTCTGATTTTGCTAAACAGTTGAGAAGTTTTGCAAAGTAAAGAGCGAACTGCTTTTTTCCAACACCTTTTGGACCGTAGAAAATATAAGCATGGGGAATCTTTTTGTTTTTAGAAAGTTTAATTAAAAACTTCAGAACCGATTTATTACCTTGTGGTGCTTTTTCGTCCATAAATTTTTAAAAAGTCGCTCAAAATAATTTGATGGATCTCATCTTCGTTCAGCAGAGCATTGATTTTTAATATACGTTCTTTGTTTTTTCTGGCAATCTTTAGAAAGCCATCTCTGATTCTTTTGTGAAAATCACCATCCTCCCGTTCTATCCGATCCTTTATCTTATTTTTATTTCTCTCTTCCAGCAGGTTAACCGGCGCATCAAGCAGATATGTCCTGTCAATACTAATACCTTCAGTTGCCAGGTTATTCATAAAATTTATTATTTTTAAAGGTATACCTCTGCCATAGCCCTGATAGGCAATGGTGGAGTCTGTAAACCGATCAATAATAACCAGCTTGTTTTCCCTTATGGCGGGGGATATCACCTTTTTAACCAGCTCGCATCTACTTGCTTCAAATAGAAAAAGCTCAGCCAGAGAGGATATCTCAAAGTCTTTGTTTAGCAATACATTTCTTATCTCTTCAGACAGTAATGTCCCACCGGGTTCTCTCAGACATATAAAATCTATCTGTTTTTTCTCGAGAGCCTCTTTAAATCTGTTTATCTGGGTTGATTTTCCGCTTCCTTCAATGCCTTCAAATGTGATTATCATCTTTTTATCAGATTAACCTAACATAGCTTTAACCAGCTCAGTGGTTTTTCTAAAATCGATCTTCCCGCTACCCATCTTGGGCAGCTCTTCAATAACTAAAAACTGTTTGGGAATGGCAATGTTAGGCAGTTCAGCTGACATGCTTTTAATAATTTCTTTATCATTCACAGTTTTTGTGACAGTTGCAATTATTCTGGCACCTTTAAGGCTATCGGGTAGTTCAACTACACAGCACTCCACATCTGGCGGTAGATATTTTTCCAGTACATTCTCCACCCTTACCAGAGATACCATCTCTCCCCCTATTTTAACAAATCTCATAAGCCTGCCTGCATGCCAGAGAAATCCTTCCTCATCCATATAGCCCATGTCTCCTGTGTCATACCAGCCGCCACGAATTCTTAATGAGGTCTGCTCCATATCGTCAAAGTAACCTTTCATCACAAGGTCTCCCTTAACCAGTATTTTCCCTATCTCATTGGGCTTGCAAAGCTCTCCAGAATCATAATTTTCTATCTTAACCTGAACATCAGGAATAGGTCTTCCTATGCTTCCAGGCTTATTATGAGAAGGTGTGTTAACAGAGATTACCGGAGAGGTTTCGGTTGTTCCATAACCTTCATAAACTACCAGATTGTGTTTTATTAGAAAGCCCTCTCTTAGAGTATCGGGGCATTTATCAGCGCCGCTTATTACATATCTAAGAGAACTAAAATCTCCTGAAGAGGAGACTCTCAGGTAGCCAGAAAGAAAGGATGGTGTGCCCACAAGCAGGGTGGGCTTTTCAGCTCTTATAATGTTTACAACCGTTTTATAATCTATCGGATTAGGGTAGGTAACTATGGTCATACCAAAATGCAAAGGTGTCCAGAGGTTTACGGTCAACCCGAAGACGTGAAAAAATGGTAGGTTGGCAAGCATTATATCTTCCTCATTCAGAGGAAAGGTTTTAATAAAGCTTAAAATATTGGAAGATATATTTTTGTGGGTAAGCTGAACCGCTTTTGGCTCCTTTTCACTGCCGCTGGTAAATAGTATTACCGCCGTATCATCAAGGTCTCCTTTGTGAACCTTTTTGATTAAAAGGGGGGTGGGCAGTTTTGAACTCATAGCCGCCATAAGCCTTTCTGTGGTTGACACGCTGTTAACAATATCTTCAAGAAAGATCATACCATCCAGAAAGGGGCAGTTGATCTTTTCAAGAAGCGCTCTTGTGGTAATAACGGTTTTAAAATTACATTTATTCTGGGCAAACCTCACATTATTTTCAGCACCTATAGAATAGTTAATCATAACAGGAGTTTTACCACTCATAAGCGATGCAAGAATTGCCAGAGTACAGCCGCCTGAGGTGGGGAGCATTATGCCAAGGAATCCATCGGCAAGTTTTCTAAACCTGCTGGATAATATAAGCGTAGCAATCAGAGCCCTTCCGTATGTAATATCCTTTCCTGTGGCTTTATCTTTTATAGCAACCTTTTGGGAAAATTTTTTTGCAATTTTAATAAAGTTATGGTGCAGCAGGTACATAAAATCCTTTGTTTAAATCATTTTTAAGTTTCATAATAATATAGCTGTTTTCATATTAAATCAAGAAAAAACGGTTTTTTAAAGCTCCTGCTAATACTCTGTTTATTATTTTAAATCAGTATCTTATGAAATAACTTTATTGTTTTATTCATTCTTCTGTAATTGCTTTTATTTTGAAAAATCATTAAAATATTAGTCTCTATGGAAGATCTGCTATTAAACATATCGGTCTATGCCTTTCCCGTTCTGCTTGCCATAACTGTCCATGAGTTTTTTCACGGATATGTGGCATTCAGACTGGGGGATCCAACAGCCAAACTGATGGGAAGGCTGACTCTTAATCCTTTCCATCATATTGACCTTTTTGGCACGGTGCTTTTACCAATGCTCCTATTTCTAATAAAATCGCCATTTGTTATTGCATGGGCAAAGCCGGTACCGGTAAACCCCGTGTATTTTAAAAAGCCCATAAGAGATATGGCTCTGTCATCAGTAGCAGGACCTATTTCAAATCTGGCAATCTGCATTATCTCATTTTTTCTTTATAAAGAGATCTCTCAGGGCGGGATGACGGTAAATCAGGATTTTTTTGCCAGGGTGCTTAAGGCAAGCTTTTTTCTAAATTTTGCTTTATTTGCCTTTAATCTTCTTCCTGTCCCCCCGCTTGATGGAAGCAAGGTGTTATATTTCTTTCTCCCCTCTTCTTTAAGAAATCTATATGATAGGATACAGCCTTACGGCTTTTTGATAATCATGCTACTTATTATGACAAGAGTTTTTGACATATACGTGGGTTTTTTGTTTAAGCTTCTTATACTGTTTCTGGGAGGTATGTTTTTATGACAGAGAGGGTTTTAAGCGGGATGAGACCCACTGGAAAGCTTCATTTCGGTCATCTTCATGGTGTTCTTAAGAACTGGATAAGGCTTCAGGATGAGTATAAATGTTTTTTCTTTTCTGCAGATTGGCATGCTTTAACAAGCGAGTATGAAAATGTGGCTCCTTTAAAAGAATACATTTTTGACAATATTATAGACTGGCTCTCTGTAGGGATTGATCCCGATAAAGCTACCATATTTGTCCAGTCAAAGGTGATAGAGCATGCAGAGTTGAATCTGATTTTTGAGATGATTACCCCTCTATCATGGCTTGAACGTAACCCCACTTACAAGGAACAGCTCCAGGAGATTAAAAACAAAGATCTGAGCACCATAGGGTTTCTGGGCTACCCGGTACTTCAGGCAGCAGACATACTTATTTATAAGGCAAAATATGTGCCTGTAGGGATTGATCAGGTGCCACATGTGGAGCTTACCAGAGAGATTGCAAGGAGATTTAATCATATTTTTAACAGAGAGGTCTTTCCTATCCCGGAACCTTTACTGACCGATATTCCCAAGCTGTTGGGCACTGACGGCAGAAAGATGAGTAAAAGCTACAACAACTCTATCTATCTTTCAGACAAGCCTGAGGTTATTGAGAATAAAATACTTACCATGATGACAGATCCTCAAAGAGTGAGAAAGACCGACAAGGGAGATCCCGATCTATGCCCGCTATTTTTATTTCACAAGATTTATACAACCGAAGAGCAAAGGGCAGAGATTATTCATAACTGCAAAAATGCCCTGTTTGGATGCAGAGACTGTAAAAAAATACTTCTTGCCAATATGAAGCCAGAAATTGACAGCTACTGGGAAAAAAGAACCTATTATGAGAACAATCCAGAAAAGGTAAGAGAGATTATCAGGGAGGGTAACATTCAGGCAAAATCCTTTGCCGCCTCTGTTATGGAAGAGGTTCGAGATGCTATCTGCCTATGAGTATAAGCGTAAAGCTTGAAAGCTTTGAGGGTCCCTTAGACCTGCTGCTTCATCTTATTAAAAAAGAAAAAGTCGATATCTACGATATACCTATAGTGAAGATTACCGAACAGTATCTTGAATATCTTGAGAAAATGAAGGAGCTTAATATTTATATTGCCAGCGAATTTCTGCTCATGGCGGCTACGCTTGTGTATATAAAGTCCAGAATGCTTCTGCCAAAAAAGGTAGAGATTGAGAGTGAAATAGGAGAGATTGAAAAGGAAGAAGATCCAAGAAAACCGCTGGTTGAAAAGCTTGTTGAGTATCAGAGGATCAAGGAGATGGTTAGCCTGCTGGAAAAGAAAGATAGACTTTATGAAAATTTTTTTCCGAGAGGATATACAGAGTTTAAATTTGATGTATATGAAGAAGAGTTTGATCCCTATCTTCTGGTTAAGGCTTTTTATGATCTTGTAAAAAAACTTCCCGATGAGAGCTACCTTACTGTTAAGCTGGAAAATCTCTCTGTGGTTGATAAAATGAATGAGCTTATGGAACATCTTAAAAGTGAGCACAGGACAAGCTTTTTCACCTATGGCTCGGCTTTAAAAAACAGGCTGGAGCTGATAGTATTTTTTCTTTCTGTCCTTGAGCTTGCAAAGCTGAGAATGATTTATTTAAGACAGATGAAGCAGTTTGAAGATATAGAGATAATACTAAGGGTTGAGGAAAGAGTAGATGGAGAGTAGAAAGAATTTAATACCTCTTATAGAAGCCATAATTTTTGCTTCCGAAAAGCCGATTACAGTTGAAAAGATAGCTGGTTATCTCAATGAAGAAAAGGAGGTAGTGGCTGAGGTTCTGGATTTTCTAATGGAATATTATAGAGGCAATGATAGCAGAGGGATTGAGATAGCCGAGCTCGCTGAGGGTTTTTTTTTCAGAACTAAACTTAGATTTGCGCCTCAGCTGAAAAAGATAGTTTTAGGAAGGGAATCCCAGCTCTCGAAGGCTGTAATGGAGACCCTATCAATTATTGCCTTCAAACAGCCTGTTACAAGGGCAGAGATAGAGCATTTAAGAGGTGTTGATTCTGGTAATGCAATAAGAAATCTACTTGATAAAAAGCTCATAAAGATTGTAGGGAGAAAAGACGTACCCGGAAGACCCCATGTTTATGGAACTACAAAGGAGTTTCTGGTAGCCTTCGGACTTAAAAGTCTTACAGACCTGCCAAATCTGAGAGAGATTAAAGAGATGGAAAAAGAAAGGGCATTACAGCCACAGTTAATAGGGGATGAATATGACGAAAATAAGACTACAGAAGATAATAGCTGATGCAGGTATAGCCTCCAGAAGAGAGGCTGAAAAACTTATACAGGAAGGCTGTGTTACGGTCAACGGAAAGCTTATTACAGAGCTTGGCTTTAAGGCAGATCCTTTGGAAGATGCCATAAAAGTAAATGGTAAGCTGATAAAAAAGCCAGAAAATCTTGTATATATAGCCTTTAACAAGCCTAAAATGGTTATGTGTACCACCAGCGACCCAGAGGGGAGACAGACCATTTATGATATAATAGGCAGTAAGGTTAAAGAAAGGGTTTTTCCCGTTGGCAGGCTTGACTATCATTCAGAGGGGCTTATACTTCTTACCAATGATGGTGAGCTTGCCCTGAGGCTTACCCATCCTAAACATAAAGTAGATAAGGTTTATGAGGTAAAGGTAAAGGATGTCCCCGATGAGGAAAAGCTTGATAAGCTAAGAAAGGGGATTTATCTTGAGGAGGGGAAAACCCTGCCATGTCAGATCTCATTTATAAAAAAGACAAAAGAAAACTGCTGGCTCAGCGTAATATTAAAGGAAGGTAAGAGACAGCAGATTAGAAGAATGTTTATGAGGATAGGACATCCGGTAATGAAGCTGAAGCGGGTGGCAATTGGTCCTTTAAAACTTGGCAAGCTACCTATTGGCAGCTTTAGATATCTAACAGAAAAAGAGGTTAGTCAGCTTAAAAAAGCAACAGGTTTATGATATAATTTTTTCTATAAACCATATAGTTCGGATTTTTAAAATCTCCCTCAAGGGATTACTTATGGAGCAGATATGAAACAGATTTTTGTAGATTATGCCAATGCCTGTCCTGTTGATGAGCGGGTATTTGAGGCTATGAAACCATACTTCATGGAGAAATATGGCAATCCCTCTTCACACATTATCTCAAAGGGTAACGAGGCTTTAACAGCTCTCGATGAAAGCAGGAAAACCGTTGCAGAGTTTCTTGGATGTGAGAGTTTTGAGATTGTGTTTACCTCAGGAGCTACTGAGTCCAACAATCTGGCACTTAAAGGTGTTTTTTTTCAGAACATTAAAAACTGTAAACATATTATAACCTCCAGTATTGAGCATTTCAGTATAACATCGCCTCTTTCCACCCTTCATAGAGATTTTGGTGTGAAAGTTTCCTATGTGCCTGTGGATAACAACGGCTTTATTATTGAAGATGCTTTTAGAAAAGCTCTTTCAGCAGATACAGCTATCATTTCCATTCAGCTGGCAAATAATGAGATCGGAACCATTCAGAATATAAAAAGTCTTGTAAAGATAGCAAAGGATTTTAATGAAAATATAATCTTTCACTGCGATGCCTGTGCTGCTGCGGGGCTAATAAATTTTAACGTTAGGGATCTGGGAGTAGATCTACTAACCATCTCTGCTACGAGCCTTTACGGACCCAAAGGGGTAGGCGCACTTTATGTTAGAAAAGGAGTGTTATTAAAACCTATTCTTGAAGGCGGATTTCAGGAAGGAGGGGTTAGATCTGGCACAGAGAATGTGCCTGCTATTATCGGTCTTGCAAAAGCCGCAGAGATTGCGAAAAAGGAAATGTCTCAGCGAATAAGCTATCTTTCAAAGCTGAGAGACAGGCTGATGGACGGTATCGAAAAGAATATAGATTTTGTTCATCTGACCGGTCACAGGACAGAAAGACTGCCCAACCATTATAGTTTCTGGGTAGAGTATGCAGAGGGAGAGTCCCTTCTTTTAATGCTAAATCATCTGGGCGTTATGGCAAGTAGTGGTTCTGCCTGTAGTTCAAATCTGAGAGCAAAAGATGAAGATGAGCTTATTGCCTCACCTGTGCTCAAGGCAATTGGGGTACCATCAGATATATGTACTGGTTCGCTCACATTCTCTCTCGGGATGAAAAATACAGAAGAGAATATTGATTACATACTTGAGATTATGCCTAAGATCGTTGAAAGACTATGGCAGATGTCGCCTTTTTATCTGGACAGGATAAAAGGACATACACCAAAGCTTACAAAAGCAGATAAATAATAAAAAAGGAGGTTTTTATGGCAGATGGTCAGGGACCCTATAGTCAGAAAGTTATGGAGCATTTTTTAAATCCCAAAAATATGGGTGAGATTGAAAATGCCAGCGGCATCGGAGAGGTGGGAAATCCTTCCTGCGGAGATGTTATGAGACTTTATCTCAAAATAAACGATCAGGGGATTATAGAAGATGCAAAGTTTATGACCTTTGGATGTGGCGCTGCAATCGCATCAAGCAGTATGGTTACTGAGATGATTAAAGGTAAGACCATAGAGGAGGCATTGAAGGTTACCAATGAGACAGTTGCTGAGGCTTTAGGTGGACTGCCACCTGCAAAGATCCACTGCTCCGTTTTAGCCCAGCAAGCTATAGAAGCAGCTATTAAAGACTATAAGGAAAAGAAGGGTAAATAATTTGGGAAAAAAAGAATGTGAACATGGTCATCAAGCTGATCATCACCATAGTCACATAAATTTTGATTCCAAAAGCGCTCTATTTTTTTCTCTTGTTTTTACCATCTTTATATTTGTTCTGGAGCTTTTTGGCGGCTATTTTTCAAAAAGTCTATCTCTGCTTTCTGATGCCTGGCACGTGGCATCGGATGCTTTAGCAATAGGACTTAGCTGGATAGCAAAGATCCAGGGAGAAAGGCAGGCGGATCTAAAGAGAACCTATGGCTATAAAAGAATGGAGGTACTATCGGGACTGATAAATGGATCTTCGCTTACTGTAGTGGTAGTATTTATAGTCTTTGAAGCCTTTGACCGGTTCTTTAATCCCAAGGATATAAAAATATTTTCTGCCATAACCATATCAGCTATTGGGCTTTTGGCAAATCTTGTTGTGGCTTTTATTCTCAAGCCTCATAAAGAAGATAGCATAAATATTCAGGGCGCTTTTCTACATGTAATTGCAGATGCTATGTCTTCATTTGGCGTAATAATAGGTCTCATTATAATCTATTTTACTGGTTTTCGCTGGATTGATCCTTTTATCGCTATAACCATTTCGGTATATTTATTTATAAGCTCATTCAAACTGATTAAAGAAAGTCTTCATATACTTTTTGAAGGAACTCCTCATGAGTTTGATATAATTGAAATGATTGATGAGATTAAAAAAATTGATAATGTGGAGGATGTACATGATGTGCACGTATGGAGTGTGTCCGGGAAAGATATTTATGTGAGTATGCACATAGTGATTGATAAGCCTCTTCAGAGGGCGAGGGATTTGCTTAATGTGGTTGAGGCAATGTTGCAGGAAAACTACAGGGTAGATCATATAAACATTCAGATAGAAGAGGAATGTTCCCGTCAAAATAACGGAATCTGCTGTACTGTTCAGAAATAACAAACAGTCTGATTTTACAAAGGCATTTGAATCCTAATAATTTTTTAATTAAAATGGAATAAAATTTGCTAAATTAGAGAAAGATGCAATGTAAAATCAGATGTAAACTGATTTTTTTAATCCTGATTATTTATCTACCCATCTTTCTGAGCTTTGTCCACTTTTATCTTGACATTAAAAAACAGATTAGAGAAGAGGCAATACAATCTCACCAACATATAGCTAAGGGAATTAAGAATAAGGTTGAGGTATCGCTTAACAACATTATCTCTATTTTAACCTCCCTTAGCGAACACAATGCAGTGATAGGAAAAAAAATTAAAGATTGTGATAGACTTTTTGCCAGGGTAATAACTACCTGTCAGTTCTGTTTAAATATACTTCTGGCTGATGTAAACGGTAATAATATAGGCTCAGCAATAAATCCAGAAAAGGCTCACAGCCTTAACTATCTTGACAAAGACTGGTTTGTGAAAGGTATGCGAGGCGAAATTGTTATTAATCCGCCCCATATCTCAAAGCTTTTTAACGTCCATACCTTTATGATTACCCATCCTGTATCATCAGGGGGGAAGCAGATAGCCGTTTTAGGTATACCTGTAAATCTAACCAAAATATCTGAAGAGCTAATAGACAGCTATAAACTGTCCAGAGATACCAATGTTATTATAGTTAATGATGCGGGTCAGATAATGTTTAACTATAAAAATTCTGAAGCTGTTGGCATTAGTATCGATAAAGATGGTGTCTTTAAAAATATCTTTCTTAAAGATACGGGCTATTTATATAAAAATGAACATGTTGCAAAGAGTCTGGTGGTTTTTGATACTTTTGAAAAATTTGGATGGAAGGTGATTATTGAAACAAATGAGGATGCTATACTGAGCGGTATTTCTGATAGATTGAGAAACAATTTCCTCCAGGTATTGGTACTTTTTGGACTGTCTTTCTTTATTACTTTCAGACTTTCAAAGTCCATAAATAAGAGATTCGATCTTTTGCTATCAGGGATAAACAGTTTTGGAAAAGGGTGTATTAGGTTTCGGTTTAACACAGATGAGGTTAAAGACGAGTTTAATAATGTTTTCTCCACATTCAATCAGATGGCTGATAATATCTATCGTTATGAGCTGGAAGTTAATAAGCTTAGCAGACTATATAAGCTACTTTCAGATGCTAATAAGAAAATTATCCGATGCGGTGATGTGGAGATACTTCAAAGAGATATAGCGAGGGATATAATTGAGACTGGCGGATATAAGATAAGCTTTATAGCAGAAAAAGATAAAGAGAAGGAAGGCTTTAAGATAGCATGTTATTATGGATGTAGTGCCGAAACAGCTAAGGATTTTGAATCTGTAATAAATGATCAGCTGGTCAAGGTATCCCTGATAAAAAGATTTGAAAAAGCTGAACCATTTTATAAAAATGAGCTATTAAAACCTGATGATCCTTTTGAGGAGAAGTTGTTAAATTATGGATTTGATTCATACTGTTTACTGCCTGTTTATGTTGGTGAATCTCTACACGGCATACTGGCAGTTGTATCAAACTCAAAAAATATTTTCATAGACGTGGATGTGGAGCTTCTAAAAGAGCTTGCTCTGGATCTTGGTTTTGCCATAAAAAGCATCAGAGTAAATGAAGAAAAACAAAAGATAGATGAGCTGTTGATGGGTGTATTTGAAAGCATGGGAGAAGGGCTTGCCATTCTTGATGAAGATCTGAATATTTTATCTGCTAACAGAAAATACGCAGAGATTCTGGAGATGTCGAGGGAAGAGATTATTAACAAAAAATGTTTTGAAGTATTTTGTTACGCTTTTCATCAGCACATATGTA
>JBEQAF010000002.1:17565-47339 GCA_041640455.1 bacterium | reverse complement strand
GTAAAAGGTCTTGGAACAGTGGGCGGATACAGAATTATGATTGCAGCTCAGGACAGCAAGTTTTATGGCGGATCTGTGGGAGAGATACATGGAGCAAAAATAAAAGGATTACTTGAAAGAAGTCTTAAGGAAAAACCTGATGCATTTCTATTCATGATCGATTCAGGCGGAGTGAGACTTCAAGAAGCAAATGCTGGACTAATAGCCGTATCTGAGATTGCAAAAGCTCTTCTTAAACTGCAACGGCAGGATATTCCTGTTGTGGCACTTATTGGTGGGAGTTGCGGTGCTTTTGGTGGCATGGGAATAGTAGCAAGGCTCTGTAATTATATTATTATGTCAGAAAAAGGAAGAATGGGATTAACTGGACCCGAGGTAATAGAAACAGTAGTTGGAACAAATGAATTTGACTCCCACAACACCGAGCTTGTGTGGAAAATAACAGGAGGTAAGATAAGATTTGAAATAGGGGAGGCAGATTGCCTTGTAGATGATAGTGTAAGCGAATTTAGAAATGCTGTGATTGAATATATCAAAAGATATAAGCAAAATAATAGTATGAACGAATTGGAGAGCCTGATAGAGGAACAAAAAAAATTAAAAGTTAGACTGAATAAACTAAAAAAGCAAAAATGAACAACGAAATACTTTTTAACAGACTTTTTGGCATTGGCAACTACAACATAACAATTGATGGCTTCTTTATTCATGGAAATGCAGTTGTAGGTGGCAAAAATGTGGCTGTAATAGGCACCTGCAGAGGTGTGGCTATAGATTCCGAGCTTGCGTTAAAAATTGCAGATAGCGTTCTTAGAAATATTAAAAAAAGCAAAAACAAAAAATTAGCACCGTTCCCTATCATATTTCTTGTGGATACGGAAGGGCATAAACTATCCAGACATGAAGAATTTACTGGTATAAATGGTTACTTTGCTCACATGGCAAAATGTATAGATTTTGCGTCTTTTTCAGGGCATAAAACAGTTTCCATAATACATGGTAAGGCTGTGAGCGGTTGTTTTCTTGCCTTTGCTATGATGGCAGACCATGTATGCGCCTTACCTAATTCAGAGATATATGTAATGAATCTTCAGGCTATGTCAAAAATTACAAAAATTGATTATAACACTTTAAAAGAGCTTTCAGAAAAATCACCTGTTTTTGCTCCCGGCGCCAAAAATTACTGGGAGATGGGTGGTGTTCATGAAATATGGAAAGATGAGGATGACTGGCTAAGCTGTCTCTCAAGAGCTCTAAATAATGCGGAAAAAACTGACAATCGTTATAAACTGGGTTTTGAGAGAGGTGGTAGACAAAAAACCGAAGCAATAATAAAGCTAATGCTGGAATACAGCTCACCCGTCTTATAATTCTTACATCCTCCCACTAAGCTGCTATTTAAATAGCAAAGAAGCTAAAAGTTAATAATCCCAACAATCATCACAGTTTACACAAACCTCAAAAAAATATTAATATATTACTGTGCCAACGGGTATCTGGATACTGTTATATATAACTCTATCAAACTCATTAAAGTTGGTCCGATACCCCTTAAAGATAATAAACTTAAGGAGGGTATAAATTGGCAATTGAATACGATAAAGCTGGCAGCAATATTATAGAGTATGAGAAAAAACAGCTTGAAAAGAAGAGTTTAAACAAAGATCCAGGCACCACATCATATTGAAAAAGGGAAGTTAAAAGATGTAAAAGTATTTTCAAGTCATACACCCCGAATACTCCAATTTTACAGCAGAGATTCTTTTAAATTTACAGAGAATTTCACCAAGACCATTTTTTATGCTGACGAAGAAGTACGTGAATACCTTAAAAATGAGGAAATTACAGAGCAAGATACCGACCAAGTTACCCCGCAAGATACCCAGCAAGATACCCAGCAAGTTACCCAGCAAGTTCTTGCATTAGTAAAAATATTAAATGGAGAATTATCTAGAAATGAATTACAAAACATACTTCATTTATCTGACAGAGAGCACTTTAGAAAAGAATATCTTGAAAAGTCAATTGAATTTGGACTAGTAGAACCTACCATTCCTGATAAGCCAACCAGTAAAAACCAAAAATACCGCCTTACAGAAAAAGGCAAGAAATTACAAAAACAGCTAAAGGAGCAAAGCTAATATAGTGAAGGGTTTTCATTTTGAAAAAGATTTAGCTCATCAAAAACAAGCTGTAGAAAGTACTATATCAGTGTTTGAAAATTTACAAGTCAATCAGCCATCTGATGTAGATAAAAATTATATCAATCCTTCAATAATCTGGGAAAATGATATTCAATACAAAAAAAATATTGAAAACATTCAATATAACAACGCTATTAAGGGAAATACTAAGAAGAGCAATATTATTGATATCATGATGGAAACAGGTACCGGTAAAACATACACTTACACCAAAACCATATTTGAACTTAATAAGCATTATGGGATTTTCAAGTTTGTTATAGTTGTACCCACACTCTCCATCAAAGCCGGAACCATTGACTTTCTAAAATCAGAGAGCTGCCGGAAGCACTTCAAGGAGCAATACGGCAAGACTATTCATTTGCATATAGTGGAAAGTCAGAAAAATAACAAAAGTAAAAAATCATACCCCCCTCCAGCAGTAAACAGTTTTGTCAATGCCGGTAACTTTGAAAAAAATAGTATTCAGGTAATGATAATCAACGCCGGTATGATAAACTCCGACACCATGCAAAAGAGCTTTGACAAAAGCTTATTTGACAAATACGCAATTCCTTTTGAAGCCATAGCAGCAGTAAAACCCTTTGTGATTATTGATGAACCACACAGATTTGGAACAGATAATAAAACCTGGGACAATATTCAAAAAATGAAACCTCAATTTATATTGCGATATGGGGCAACCTTTCAGGAATACGAGAATCTCATATATACCCTTACCGCTGTTGATGCCTTTAATAGAAATCTTGTCAAGGGCGTTATTGGACATATTACCGAGTTTGAAAGCGGAAAAAATGCCATGGTTAAATTTATAGATTCAGACGGAAAGGAAGCCACTTTTGAACTCATAGAAAACAATAAACGAAGAACGGTAGCTGTGACAAAAAAGGAGTGTCTTAAAAAAGTCCATCCAGAAATGACCGATTTGTTTATTGAAAATTTGAATAAAAGCACAGTTGTTTTGTCCAATGGTTTAGAACTCAAGAAAGGCGATAAAATTAATCCCTACTCTTATGCAGAAAAGTTACAAGAAATAATGATTCAAAAAGCAATTAAGAGTCATTTTGAACTAGAAAAACAGCTTTTAAAGAGAGAGGTAAAAATAAAACCTTTAACCCTTTTCTTTATCGATAACATAGATGAATATCGAAACAAAGATGGTTATCTTCGCAAAACAGTTGAACAGTTTGTAAAATTTGAAGTAGAGGACCTATTAAAAACAGAAACTGACTCTTTTTATAGATCTTATCTTGAAAAAACATTGCAAGACGTTTCGGCAACACATGCAGGATATTTCTCAAAAGATAATTCAGAAAAGGACGAAGTAATTGAAAAAGAGATAAACGAAATATTGCACGATAAACAGGCGATGCTTGACTTAGATAACCCACGACGATTTATCTTTTCAAAATGGACTCTTCGTGAGGGATGGGACAATCCCAATGTTTTTCAAATCTGTAAACTTAGAAGTAGTGGTAGCGAAATCTCAAAGTTACAGGAAGTGGGGAGAGGTCTTCGTTTGCCAGTAAATGAATATGGCAATCGTGTAAAAGATGAGCAATTTTATCTCAACTATTTTGTAGACTTTACCGAAAGCGACTTTGTCGATAAATTGGTCAATGAAATCAATGAAAAATCAGGAGCACTTTCTATTGAACAGGTTCCAGAAAAATTGTCTGAACACATGATTAAAAAGATTTGTGAGGTATATAAAACCACAGAGGATGAACTTTTACAGGTACTGGATGAAAACAATGTCATTACCAGAACCAATTCATTTAAAGCGGGGGGATTTGATTATATTAAGCGAACCTATCCGCTTATATTTGAAGGAGTTAACTCTAATAAAGTTCGTAAAGCCAGTGACCCTAAAAAAACAGTTGTAATTAGAACCGATAAATACCAGGAGCTAAAAGAGCTCTGGGAAAAACTCAATCAAAAGGTCATTTTAGAATACAAGTTTGATAATGAAGCAAGTTTTAAAAACTTATTCACCGAGTTTTTGAAAGCACAGGAAAAAAACTTTATCCCCGAAGGCATAAACGAAAGAATTGCAAAAGTTGAAATAGAAAAAGACAAAGCCTTTGTCAAAGAGCCCGAATCGATTTACAACCGGAGTGTTGAAAGTATTTCAACCATGAAATACAGCGACTTTTTAAAAGAGCTTTCAAAAATCACTAACATAAATATCGCAACATTACATCAGTCCATTATTGACGCAGGAATAGACATCAATAAATATATCAATCAAAGGACACTGAGAATTATTAAACAAAACTTTGACTTTTTCTTAATGACACAAGCTTTTGATAAATATTCGATAAATTACAAAAAAGTATCAAATGTTATCCATCCAACAAAACTAACAGACGAAAAAGGAAATGTTCTGAAAGAAATTTCTGCTTCCGATGTGGGCATTTTGTTTTCAGACGAAAAAGTTGCGGATACTTACTTTTTTGAAGAATTATATTATGATTCAGAGCTGGAAAGAGCCAACATTCGGACTGAAATAAAAGAAGTTATAGTGTTTACCAAAATTCCCAAGAACTCAATTAAAATTCCAGTGGCTGGAGCTAAATCCTACTCCCCTGACTTTGCCTATGTTTTAAAATTCAATGACGGAACTCAAAAATTACATTTCATCGTTGAAACCAAAAATGTAATCAGCCAAGAAGGACTCCGTGAAGAAGAAAAATTAAAAATTAAACACGCTGAAAAATTTTTTGGCGATAATGTAACAATTCATTTCGAGACACAATTCAACAATGACAAAATAGTTGATTTAATTAAAAAGCTTTTGCCTGATAAATAGGGTGAAAACAATAAGTCAACCTGAATAGACACTTGGTATATACATAATTGCCAGTCTGAAAAGGTTTAAGTAATATTTTAAACATTTCAGCATAAGTACCATTCTTTTTTGCAATATTTCCAGATAATACTATAATACAGGCTGTGTTTGAAAAATTGCCACCATTTTCTTAAAAACCCACTCACCAGCTTTTTTACCTATTTAATCTGAAATATTTATAGCCAGTCTCTTCATTATATCAAGTATTCTGTGGAAAGCCTCTTTCCTGCTTATAGTTTCCTTTGCATCCTCCCCTTCAAATCCTTTTATTTCAATAAAATCAAACTGGTTAATATGTCTATACCTATCTGGTAACCCATACACTTTTAAATTTCTCCTCCCTTTTGTATAATTATTATCATATGGCTTGTGAGAGATGTACTACCACTCCTTCTTTCCCAGATATTAGCGGCAAGGTTGTCGTTTTCGCTGCCCATGATTATATGCTTGATAAGTTTCAGTCCTTCTTCGGGAAGTATTATCATATTAAACGATTTGCCGATTATCTGATTTTTGAAGCCCCTTTTAAGGATTTAATCGGCTCTATAGATACCAATAATGTTTTTAATGAGACAGAACTCGAAAATATAATGGTTATGCCCGTGGAGAAGCAGGAACCGCTGACATTTAGCCTGTTTAAGAAAGCTAAGACTCTAAATTTTTGGCTTGTTCTTAATAATGCTTCCGATCTTAAATGGATTCTGGACAATGGTAGTATAGCTATTTACCTTCAGCCCATCGTGGATATCGAAAGTTTAGATATTGTTGCCTACGAATGTCTCGCAAGAGGTGTAAAAAAAGATGGTTCTCTTTTGATGCCTAAAATTATGTTTGAGCAGGCAAAGAAATCGGATACCCTATTTAACCTTGACAGGCAGTGTCGCATGGAGGCAATAAGAACAGCTAAAAACAGGAATGTTGATAAGACTATTTTTATAAATTTTACTCCTACTGCTATTTATAATCCTGAGTACTGTCTCCAGGATACGGTAAGCCTTGCCAGGGATATGGACTATGATTTTTCCAGAATCGTTTTTGAGGTTATAGAGAGTGAAAGGGTGGAGAGTGTGTCTCATCTGAGAGATATTTTTTATTATTATCTGACAATGGGGTTTAGAGTGGCTCTCGATGATGTTGGATCTGGATATTCTTCTCTTAAAATGCTTGCTGAGTTAAAGCCGCATTTTATAAAGATAGATATGGATCTCATAAGAGATATTGATAAGGATGAAGCAAAGAAGGCAATTGTCTGCTCTCTCGCTTATATTTCAAAAAAGATTGGTGCCACAACATTGGCTGAGGGGGTAGAAACTGAGCTGGAGCTAAATATAATCAAGGAATGTGGAATAGATCTGGCTCAGGGCTTTTTGTTTGGTAAGCCATCTATTGAGCCTCAGAGGTCTTTGTCGCTCGGTAGTTAATCCAATTTTAAAAGCTGTTGATATTATATTTTAACATCTTGTATCTTACCTGTCTTGGTGTAAGACCTATGATCTTTGCAGCTTTGCTTACATTCCCACCAGTAGTTTTTAGTGCCTTAATAATATTTTCCCTCTCCAGACTTATGATGGTCTCAGAAAGAGAAGATTTGCTAAACTCCTTGTTTGTAATTGCAGGTGTCTGCATCCTGATGTAGCCAGGTAGATCATCAATGTATATCAATGTTTTTTTTGACATAATAACCAGTCTTTCTATGGTGTTTTCAAGCTCTCTCACATTTCCTTGCCAGTCATACTGCATAAGGATGCTAATAGCATCTTTGCTGATAGAGATGTTTTTTTGATTTTCTTCGTTAAACCTGGTTAAAAAGTGATCTATTAATAAGGGGATGTCTTCCTTGCGTTCCCTCAGTGGTGGTAGGACAATGGGCACCACATTAAGACGATAATAAAGGTCTTCTCTAAACCTGCCCATATCAACTAACTTTTTTAGATCTCTGCTTGTGGCAGCAATTATTCGAACATCTACTTTTATGGTTTTTTCACCTCCTACTCGTTCAAATTCCCGTTCCTGCAGTATTCTTAATATTTTAGGCTGCAGTGATAGAGGGAGATCTCCAATTTCATCAAGAAATATTGTTCCGCCGTCTGCAAGCTCAAATCTGCCCTTTCTTGTGTAGGTAGCTCCTGTAAAAGCACCCTTTTCATGACCAAAAAGCTCTGACTCCAAAAGCCCTTCAGGTATTGATGCACAGTTAAATTTTATAAAGGGCTTTTCTGCCCGATTACTCATAAAGTGTATAGCCTTAGCAGCCAGCTCTTTGCCTGTGCCACTTTCTCCCAGCAGAATCACACTTGCCTTTGTGGGAGCTACCCTGTGTATTGCCTCAAAAACTTCCTGCATGCTGTTGGAGATGGCTATCATATTTTTTATGGTATAGGTGTTTTTGAGCTGAAGTTTCAGATAGTCCCGCTCTTGTTCCAGAGCATGCTTCTCCTTTTCAAACTCAATTTTTTGCTTAACTGTCTGGGCTATAAGGGCAGCTACTATTTTTAGAAGCTGAAGATCGTCCTCGAAGGATGTAATTTTTTCCTTAGCCTCAATATCAACGCTTAAAGCTCCAAGCGTTTCGCTTTTGAATCTGATAGGAACGCTGATAAAGGAAACTGCTACTTTGTTGTTTAATATTCTTGAGCCTGTTTTATTTAGAAATATGGGCTCATTGGAGATGTCAGGTATAATTATTGGTATGCCGTTTTTTACCACCTTTCCAATAACCCCTTCTCCGATTTTGAATACGCCTCGTTTCATCTCTTCCTTTGATATGCCATAAGCGGCTACCATTATAATCTTATCCTCAATCTTCAGCGAAACACTGGCTTTATTAATATTTAGGTACTCGGATATTACCCTTAAAACCCCCCTTAGGGTAGAAGATAACTCAAGAGAACTGCTTAATATATTGCTTATCTCATATAAAGTTTTAAGCTCTATCTTTGATATCTGCATTTTCATATGATACTGTAAATTTTTTATAAAGTTATGTATATCTGGCATTTTACCGGGCAGACTTTTGAGCAGGATCCACAGCCTATGCAAAAACCTTCGTTTGCCACGTTCATTATCATGTTGCCCATATTGTCACCAAACTCGTCACCCCCTTCTACTACTTTTTCAATAAGCTCGAGCACTCCTCTACTGCAAACCTTGTAACATCTGCCGCAACCGATACATCTATTGGTGTCTATCTTGTCAAGAAAACGGGGAATCCATCTCTCCCCGTCTCTTCTTATGCCGAATCTGTCCATAAAACCTCCTGTATTTTATTTAATTGCAAGGTCATTTTCTTCTGCTGTTCTAACCCTGATGGCGTTATCTACAGGCAGTACAAAAATTTTTCCATCACCAGGTTTACCTGTGTAGTTTATGGCTATGATCGCTTTTACAATGGGCTCTACTGCATCATCTGGTACTACCATGGTAATCAGTTTTTTGGGCACATAAAGAACAGGTTTGGGTAGAGAATGCTCAAGCGCATAGGTTGAGGGTGTGGGCGTTACTTTCAGCTTACCTGGAAAGCAGTCTGAAAGCTCCGTGTCAACGGTCTCAACCAGTGAGCCTCTCTGTTTACCCCTGCCTTCAATGCTCTGAATGGTCATTGAGGCGTAGCCCAGCTCATCCAGAGCCCTTTTTGTCTGTTCAACCTTTTCTCTTCTGATAATGGCGCAAACCTCTCTCATAATGTTGCCTCCCCGGTTCTGATTGTGTAACTTTCAAAAACCGGACTTATGAATATTTTTCCGTCACCGATAAAACCAGTTCTTGCCTTTTCCATGATTATCTTCAACACCCTGTCTACATCCTCGTCGTTCACCACCATCATAAGAAGCAGTTTTGGAAGTTCATCGTAGTGAATGGGACCTACCTGCAAACCTTTTTGTTTTCCTCTTCCAAATACTGGCATCTTGGTTAATGCAGGGAATCCTGCTCCCTCAAGGGCAAGAACAATGTCCTGTTCTTTTTCTGGTCTTACAAAGGCTCTGATCATCTTCATAGTTTTTCTCCTTTTTATAGATTATTTTTTTGTAGCCATGGTATTTTTTTTGTCTTTAAAGATTCTTTTAGCTTCTCAAGCTCATCGGCTATCTTTGTATTTTCCTTTACCTTTACGGGAAAGATATTTTTTCTCACAAGTCTAGCCGCTGATGGTCCGCCTACGGCTGTTACATAGATAATCTTGCAGTCAGAAAGCTGTTCAATCTTTTTCTCTACAAAGCTTTCATGCTCTTCCGTGTCTCGAGAGTTTTCAATATCCGTTCTGTCTATGAAGTTGCGGATCTCGATAAACCTGTATCCGTTCTCGTTCACCTCATAGATGGCAAAGGAGCTTGATCTGCCAAAATGCTCATCGGCATGAATGCCGTCGGTAGTTGAAAATGCTACTTTCATATAATCTCTCCTTTTACTGTATTCACCAAATCTGTGAGAAATCTAATTGCAGCCTTATATCCAATAGTCTGCCTGAGATTAGTCCCAAAGTCGCTATAGGAAGGGTAACCAAAATAAATTAGAGGGATACGCTGTCTTTCTGCACTGTGCCTTGCTCTTGAACTGGCTATCCATAGGTCTGCCATTGAATCAAGCTCTTCAAGCCCACCAACAATAATATTTTGGCATCTAATGGAGTTTGCCGTGGGGCTTTTATCAGGTATAACAGCTCTGGTAACCTTCATGCCAAGCTCTGTTAAAAAGCTGCAGATGTTAACAGAACAATCAGACTCAAGGGCTACGGATACCCTTTTGCCAAAAAGATAAAACTGGGCATCCTTTATAAGATCTTCCAGAATCTTTCTTTCTCTTTTTATAAATGTCCTTTTTGTGATTGCTACAGCACCAAGATTTTTAAGAAACTTTATAAGACTGTCAGTTGCTTTAAGCCCTAAACTGGTTTCAAAAACTTTATAATCAGTTCCTGTCTTTTCTTTTATGAACATTGCTACAGACTCAAGACTTTTACCAAAAACAATGCTGAATCCTGCACGGGCAATTTTATTAATTTTTTTAAGATCAAAGCCTTCACCGGTTACACTTCCTGAAAAGGCTGCCGAGCCGTCAAGAGCAGATAGGTCTGGAATTAGGTTTATCTCGAGACCGAAGCTGTAAAATATCTCTTTTATTTCATTAAAATCCATAGGAGTCAGGTGGGAACCGCCGATGACATTTATCAGATATCTGTCTTTTTGTTGCTTTGAAAGGTTTTTATTTAGCAGAGGTTCCAAGACAGCTATAATAGCCTTTGCATAACCATCTTCGAGTCCTCCCTCATAGTCGGGAACTTTTATAATAGCCTTTGGGATATCTGCTCTGTAAGCTTTTAACACCAAATCAAGATTACTTCCCCTAATTTCTGAGAGGCTTGCCGAAAGAACAGCAATTAATGAAGGCATTTTATTTTTAATAGATTTTTCTATGGATTCAATGAGCTTCTCTTCCCCACCCATAACAATCTCTTCTGTAAAGAGGTTTGAAGTATTTACAGATATGGGCTCTCTGAAATGTTTAATCAGCATTACCTTGCTTAAAAAGTTACAGCCCTGAGCACTATGGATTACCGGTAAGATGTTTTTAAATCCCTGTAAGGCAATGATTGCGCCAAAGCTCTGGGGAAGTTTAATGGGATTTTCTATAAACTCTTTTTGGATTATTGCTGGACTTTTGAGCCGTTTTTTTAACTTAGGGTAGTAAAAAAGGTAGGCATTTTTAATATCCTCGCAAAGATTAAAAAAGCCATCAATGCCCGCATATGCTTTATGTCTTTCCTGATTAACATCCACAAAAGGGATATTTTCTTTGATTGCCAGATATTTGTTTCTTCCGCCTGCAATAAGAATATCAGCCCTTTTCTCGGTGAAATATTTTTTAACCGTTGATGCGTCAGATTTTTCAAGAAGTTCTGCATCTTTATCAAGTAACTGTTTTGCCTTCTCTTCGTCATCGTAACTCATCTTTTTTGTAATAACAGCGGAGATCTTAATCCCCATATCTTTAAGGGTGGAAATGAGAGACCAGCCTTTTATGCCACCAGAATAAAGGAGAGCCTTTTTCCCTTTAAGAACTTGATATTCTTTAAGACCTTTTTCAATCCTTTCATCCAGACTTTTTATATAATCTTCAACCTTTCTTAAAATCAGGATATTTTTTAGTTTCAGAGCTATCTCTATCAGACTTCTCTTTATCTCTGCAGGACCGTAAAAGGACGCCTCTATAAAATCAATCTGGTAGTTTTTTTTCAAAGAAAGGGCGATATTTATTAATGCCCGGCTACAGATCATAACATTAAGCCTTGCCCTGTGTGCATATCTTATCTCCTCAAAAGAGCTGTTGCCTGTAATTCTTGAAAGTACCCTTAGACCGCAGTCTTTTAATATCTTTTCGATCTCATAAATATCGCCCGCAATGTTGTATTCGCCTATAAGATTTATGTCACAATCGGTAGTAAATGCAGGTTCAGCAGTGCCAATAACATATTTTAGAAGCGCTTCTCCTGCGATCCGGTTGCCCAGATTTTTGGGACCCACAAAGCCTGGAGAAAGCACCGGCACCACGAGCTTGCCGATTATCCCTGATGTTTCTTTGCAAACCGATTCAATATCCTCACCTATTAATCCCGATATACAGGACAGGTATACAAAAATGCCCTTAGGGTTATATTTACCATCCAGCTCAATAATATATTTTTTTAACCTTTCTTCGGAACCGTATACTATATTTAGCTCCTTCATATCGGTGGTAAACCCCATGTGGTTAAAAACCCCCCTGTCTGAAACAGCGCCTCTTCCGTCATAGCTTATGGCGCAACAGTTTATAGGGCTATGGATTATGTGAAGGGCATCAGCTATAGGCTGTAAAACTATCAGAGCACCATCAAGGGCACAGGATTCACCTCCCCTTGATCTACATAATCGCTCTTTTGAGTTATTTTCACACTCATAAATATATAGCTCTTTTTCACTTATCATGCCCATAACTACCACCCTTTGGCATCCGGAAGCCATATTTTTTAAATATCTCCATACTTTCTTTTGAAAGGGTAATTTTTAGAAATTCTAAAGCCTTGGCTTTATTTTGGCTATAGCTTGTAATCCCCACAGCATACAGGATTTTAGAATGAGAACTTTCATCTATCTGATAAATCTCAGAAATTTCAGTCTTTCTTGCTACCAGCTCATGGCTGAATATTATTGCTGCATCAACCTCTTTTCTGACCAGGAAATCAATTGCCTGCTGAAAGTTTTCCACATAGATAAGCTTGTTTTTTAATGGCTCAAGGAGGTTGTAGAACATTAGTGACTCTTCGGTGTATCTGCCGAGAGGCATGGTTTTGGAATTGCCAACAGCTATGGTCTTAAACTCTGGTTTTAAAAGCTCCCGCAGTGAGGCTATTTTATTATATTTTTTATCAGATCTGTTTACGGCAACCGATAGCCTTGATGAGAGAAACTTCTGATAGCTGTCTCTAATTATAAGCCCTTCTTTTAAAAGCTCTTCCATCTCTTTGACCCCTGCCGAAAAAAAGACATCTACAGGCGCTTTAGCCCGTATCTGGTTCATCAGATGCACCGATGTGCCGAGGTTGACAATAACTTTATTGCCAGATCTGCTCTCGTATAATCTAATAAGCTCGGATATAGGGCTTTTGTAGGCATAGGCGGCAGATACAATAATCTCTTGAGCCTGAGAGTTTGATGAGATAAATAGCAGAAAAATTATAGCAAGAAGCTTTCTCATAAAACTGCCTCGTTGCAGTAACAGTTTTGATGCGCACAGTCTCCGTTGTAACTTAGTCTTATGGTGAGATCCTGACTTTTTATAATAGCTTTAACCTTACCTTCTTCAAAAAATGCGATCCTGTCTCCCAGAGAGAAGGCATCAGAAAGGTCATGGGTTACTATGATAAGGGGGATGTTAAGGTTTTCTTTTATCTCAAGCACCATCTCCTTAAGCTCCCTTTTTAGCTTAATATCCAGCATGGAGAAGGGCTCATCCAGAAGAAGCAGGGAAGGGTTGTTGATCAACACCCTTGCAAGAGCAAGTCTCTGCTTTTGACCTCCTGAGAGCTCATGGGGATAAAGCTTTTTGTATTTTAAAAGACCAAACTTTTCAAGAAACTCATCTACCTTGTCTTTCCAGCCCTGTTTTTTATTCCTGAGCCCATATGCTATATTTTCAAAGGCATTCATGTTTTTAAAAAGAAGCAGATCCTGATTAACATATCCCACCTTTCTATGCTGAGTCGGCATGAATATGTTTTTTTCTGAATCAAAAAATATTTTATCGCCAAATACAATTCTTCCATGGTTGGGCTTCAAGAAACCCGTGATCGCATTTATGGTAGATGATTTGCCTGAACCTGAACCGCCAAAGAAGACCAGCTTTTCATTTGTCATCTCAAAGCTGATATCAAGATTAAAATTCGAAAAACCTTTAGTTATATCTACCTTCAGCATGGCTATCTTCCTATAAGTTTTACTGAAACAAACACTATGCTAAGACAAAAAATGCTGAAAAAAAGAACCATTAAATTTGCCTTCTCATATTCACCCGAACTCACCGATGAATATATCAACACCGACATGGTGGTAGTCCTTCCCATAATATTGCCTGCAACCATAAGGGTTGCCCCAAACTCGCCCATAGCTCTTGTAAAGGATAGAATGGCGCCAGCAAGAATGTTTTTCTTTACCTGAGGGAGCAGCACTTTGAAAAAGGTCTCCAGCTCTGAATGCCCGAGCGAGTTAGACATGTTAAGAAGGTTTCTATCGAAGTTGTCTATTGCAGACTTTACAGTTTTATACATAAGCGGGAAGGATACTATCAGAGAGGCAATAGCTGCGGAATGCCACGTGAAAAGAATTGAAATATTTAATTTCTCGTAAATAAATCTCCCTAACAGTCCATTTCTTCCAAGCAATAGAATAAGGTAGTAGCCTATAACCGTTGGGGGAAGTATCATTGGAAGAATAAGGAGGCTATCCAGTATGTATTTGCCCTTAAAATTTTTTACCGAGAAAATATATGCGAGAAAAGAGCCCAGAACCACAACGAAAACTGTTGATATTAGTGAAACCTTCAAAGATATTTTAAGGGCTGAAATTATCTCGTAGTTCATAGTGCTAACCTTCAAATACTCTCCAGATAATATAAGCCGAAAAGGGCGCTAACTGATTCATACTCAATGTCTCTTGTCTCTCCTATCTTTCCCAGCGCATCGGATCTGCATTTGGCGCAGTGGCTCATCTGTCTTATATAAGTTTCTGCCTTCTTTTTTGCTAGATAGGCATCATAGCAGGTGGGCTTTTTTATATCTTTCATTCTGCCCTGGGGTATCAGAGATATAATGTTCTGGGTATAAACACCCTGCTGAGAGATCCATTTTGCTATCTCTTCAATCTCATGGTCATTTACACCGGGGATAAGAACCGTGTTAATCTTTACTATAAAATCAGCTGACACAGCCTTTCTTATCCCCAGAAGCTGTCTTTCATTAATGAGCCCTGCTGCCTCTGCCCCTCTATATCTTTTTCCATCCTTGGTAGCAAAGCAGTATATCTTCTCTGCAGTCTCCTTTCTCAGTGTGTTTAGTGTTACAGTCACACTGCTTACTCCAACACTTTTTAAATCCTCTATCATTTCTGCCAGAAGAAGACCATTGGTCGAGATACAAAGGCTTATATGGGGATAATCTCTTTTAAGATAATGAAAAAGTTCAAAGGTTTCATGATTTGCAAGCGAATCGCCAGGACCTGCAACGCCCAATACCTTAATAGTCTCATCTCTTTCCAGAAGGAGCTTAAGTCTGAAAAATGCCTCCCTTGCATTAAGAACCTGAGAAGTAACTCCGGGTCTTGACTCGTTTATGCAGTCATATTTTCTGACACAGTAGTTGCATTGTATATTGCATTTCGGAGCTACGGGCATATGAACCCTACCATATTTGAGATGGGCTTTTTCAGACAGACAGGGATGCTCGTTAATCTTTAGTTCCTTAGCTTTTTCTTTTATCTCAGTTATCATAAATACCTCTATCTTATTAGGTCAAAGTTAGGACCATTAATGGAGTTTCTATCGAGCTCTTCCAGAAATGCATTTACTATATAGGTTAGAAGATTTAATGTACCGTAATATCCGATAATGGGGAATCTGTGCAGGTGATGTCTGTCAAATATTGGGAAGCCCACCCTTACAAGAGGGGTACCTGTGTCTCTGACAAGAAATTTTGCCTGAGAGGGACCAAGTATGAGATCACAGGGCTCCACAAAAAGAGCTGACCTTAAATGCCACATATCCTTGCCAGCGTAGACATTGCAATCTTTGCCGAAATGGCTGGTTGAGAGTAGCTCAAGAACGTCATTTTCAAAATCCTTGTCTCCATTGGTGCACAAAATATGCTTTGGTCTTATCCCCAGTTCAAGACAGAAAGCTATGAGTCCTGAAAGAAGATCCGGATCTCCCACAAGAGCTACCTTTTTGTTATGCAGGTATGCCTGAGAGTCGATCATAGCATCAATTAGTCTGCCTCTTTCGTTTTCCAGCTCGTCCGGGATGGTTTTGCCGGATATATGGGAAAGTGTTTCGAGAAGAAAATCGGTATTTTTAATCCCTATCGGATAGGGCACTGATAGTGCCTCCTGCACCCACTCTTTTTTTATAAATTCAATGGTTTTCGTGGAGGAAAACTTCATAAGCGATACGGTAGCCTTTGAATTTATGGCGCTAAAAAGATCTGAAAGGCTTGTCCCACCGTTGTATATTGAATATTCTCCAGTAACAGGTGAATCAAAAGCGCTACTTGTATCGGCGAGGATAATATTATCAATACCCATAAGATTTAGAATCCGCTTTATTTCTCGAATATTAGCTGGATAGGGTTCAAACCCCGGGATGATGTTAATCTTTTTGTTTTGAATATCCTTGTTTTTAACAAGTGACAATATACCTTTTAGCATATTGTCGTAGCCCACAATATGAGAACCCACAAAGCTCGGTGTGTGTGCAAAGGGGACAGGAATGTCTTGAGGTATGCGGTTTTTTTCCTTGGCTGTTCTGATATAGGCGTTAAGATCGTCACCAATTACCTCTGCCATACAGGTTGTTGATACGGCAAACATTTTAGGTTTGTAAATGGAATAGGCATTCTCCAATCCCTCAAGCATGTTTGAAAGCCCTCCATAAACTGCCGCATCTTCTGTCATTGAGGTAGAAACAGCAGCAACTGGCTCTTTGAAATGTCTGCTGAAATATGATCTGAAATAGGCTACACATCCCTGAGAGCCATGTACAAAGGGTAGAGTATTTTCAAAGCCCAGAGCAGCGTATATGGCACCGAGGGGCTGACAGGCTTTTGATGGATTTATTGTAACAGCCTGTCTGGCAAAGTTTTTTTCCTTATACTCCTTTGTTTTTGTCCATTCCAGAACCTTTTGAACCTCCTCAGGGCTGCAAGGAGCTTCATAGGCTTTTTTATTCTCAAACTGCCTTATATAATCTTCTTCTTTAAACAGTTTGTTGTGGTCTTTAATCTCTATGCTCATTTTTTCCTCCTTATAAGCTTCCAAACGGGGCTATTGACTGCTATATCCATATCTCTCGCAAATATTCCGAACCCTTCAACGCCGTGATATGGTCCAGAATAATCCCATGAGTGCATCTGCCTGAATGGTACACCCATCTTATGGAAGGCATATTTCTCTTTAATACCTGAGCCAACAAGATCTGGTTTGATAACCTTTGTAAACTCCTCAAACTCGTAGGGCGTCACATCATCATAAATAATGGTGCCTATATTGACCTCTGGATAGGTTCTTTCATAGTCATCGTTATGGGCAAATTCGTAACCGGTTCCTACCACTTCCATACCGAGATCCTCATAAGCTCCTATGGGATGACGTGGTCTTAGTCCCCCCACATAGAGCATAACCTTCTTACCTTCAAGTCCTGGTCTATACTCTTCTATAATGATATCAGTGATTTTTTTATACTCTTCTATCTTCTTTTCGGTCTGCTCCTTTATCTTGTTGTCAAAATAAGATGCAATTTTTCTCATGCTTTCAAAGATCTTTGTGGGACCAAAGAAGTTAAATTCAATCCATGGAATACCAAAGTTCTCTTCCATAAACCTGCATATGTAATTCATAGATCTGTAACAGTGAATGAGATTTAGTTTAGCTTTTGAGGCTATTTTAAGTTCGTTAAGAGATGCATCACCAGTCCACTGAGCTATCACATTTAACCCCATATCCTCAAGTATTTTCCTTGATGCCCATGCATCGCCACCGATATTGTAATCGCCTATAATATTTACATCGTAGGGAGAGCTCCCTTTTGAAACTCCGCCTTTGCCCAGCACATGATCTCTAATGGCATCATTGGCGATATGATGTCCGAGAGACTGAGAGATACCTCTGAACCCTTCGCACCTGACTGGCACAATAGGTATTCCAAGCTCTTTGCTCATTTTTTTGCAAACCGATTCAATATCGTCTCCAATTAACCCCACCGGACATTCAGACTGGATACTTATTCCTTTTGCCAGTGGAAAAAGCTCCTTTAGCTCTCTTAAAATCTGCTCAAGCTTTTTATCACCGCCAAATACGATATCCTTTTCATGATAGTCACTGGTAACATGAACGGTTCCAAAGTTATCAATACCCGATATGCCGTTAGAATAGTTTCTTCTCGACCACCAGCTGTACTGTCCGCAGCCGATTGGTCCATGACTTACGTGAATAATATCCTTAACAGGACCCCAGACAACACCTTTTGAACCTGCATAGGCGCATCCTCTTATGGTCATAACACCAGGTCTTGATTTAACGTTGCTCTTTACCTTGCAAAGGGAGCAATCGCTTGACTCTTTTATCTTAATATGTAGAGCTCTCTCTTTCTTTGTTTTTTCGGGGTAGAGATTTAAAATTTCTTCTAATATTTTTGTATTTATAGCGCTCATAGTGCACCTCTCTTATTATTTTGGATCGCTGTCTAATACACCAAATTCCATTAGAAGGTTTTCCAACTCATCATTGGTTAGTGGCTTTGGTATGACAAGATCTTTATTTTCAGCAATTTTTTTTGCTAATGCCCGGTATTCATCGGCTTGCGGATGGTCAGGAGAATACTGGATTACTGTTTGTCTTCTAAGCTCAGCTCTCTGTACCTGATTATCTCTCGGTAGAAAATGTATCATCTTAGTCCCAAGCCTCTCTGCAAGGGCAGATATAAGCTCATACTCACGGTCAACCTTTCTTGAGTTGCAGATAAGACCGCCCAGTCTTACACCGCCGCTTTGTGCATATTTCAGGATTCCTCTTGAGATATTATTTGCCGCATACATTGCCATCATCTCGCCTGAAGTAACAATGTAGATTTCTCTTGCCTTCCCTTCCCTTATAGGCATGGCAAAACCGCCGCAGACAACATCACCCAGCACATCATAAAAAACAAAATCCATATCTTCTGTGTAAGCACCGTTCTCTTCCAGAAAGTTTATAGCTGTTATAACACCTCTTCCGGCACATCCAACTCCCGGTTCTGGTCCGCCAGATTCAGCACACTTAATCCCCTTAAAACCGGTAAGTAGCACTTCATCAAGAGTAAGATCTTCAACTGTGCCCCTCTCTCTTGCCAGATCCATAACTGTAGCCTGCGCTTTCTGGTTCAATATAAGTCTTGTGGAGTCAGCCTTTGGGTCACAGCCTATAATCATAACCTTATAACCTGCTTCGGCAAGAGCTGATACTGTATTCTGGGTGGTCGTAGACTTTCCAATCCCACCTTTTCCATATACTGCAATCTGTCTCATGTTTTTCCTCCTGATTATTTTTTATTGAGACTACCGCAGTAACTGTGCCAACTTATAAGCTATTGAAATTATTGGAAATGATTTTTGGGGAGAAGAAGAATTGTTACTACAATTTTGTAATAGATAACAATTTTGTAATAAAAGATTTTTTTATAAAATGAAAAAATAGCCCCCAAGCTATAAATGGGGGCCTGGATTTTACTCAGAGAGGCTTATTTTAAATCAAATCTGTCAAGGTTCATTACCTTTGTCCATGCCGCGATAAAATCTCTCACAAACTTTTCCTGTCCGTCATCACTTCCGTATACTTCCGCAATGGCTCTTAGCTGAGCATTGGAGCCGAATATAAGATCAACACGAGTAGCTTTCCATCTGGTTTCGCCGGTTTTTCTGTCTCTAATCTCAAAAAGATTCTGATCATCCGATACGCATCTCCATTCATATTTCATATCTAACAGGTTTACAAAAAAATCGTTTGTCAAAACTTCTGGACTGTCTGTAAAAACCCCATAGCCACTATTATTAAAACAGGCATTAAGAGCCCTCATGCCACCAATGAGAACTGTCATTTCTGGTGCTGTAAGGGTTAAAAGCTGTGCTTTGTCAATCAAAAGCTCCTCCGCCTTTATTTTCACCCCCTCTTTAAGATAGTTTCTAAACCCGTCAGCAAGGGGCTCCAGCCAGCCAAAGGATTCTTCATCAGTCTGATCCTGAGTGGCGTCAACTCTTCCGGGTGTAAATGGCACATCCAGATTGAAGCCAGCTAATTTTGCAGCCTTTTCTATCGCAGCAGAGCCACCAAGTATTATTAGATCAGCAAGGGAAATCTTTTTTCCATCTTTTGCATTTTCGTTGAAATCCTTTTGAATGCTTTCAAAGACCGATAAAACTTTAGACAACTGCTGGGGCATATTAACTTCCCACTCCTTCTGAGGAAGCAGTCTTATTCTTGCGCCATTTGCGCCGCCTCTAAAGTCTGAACCTCTAAAAGTGGATGCAGATGACCATGCGGTGTAAACCAGCTGTGAAATTGTAAGACCCGATGATAAAATTCTTTCTTTAAGCTCTGCTATGTCATTTTTGTCAACCAGATTGTATTCTCTTTTGGGAAGCGGATCCTGCCAGATAAGATCCTCTTCTGGCACTTCTGGTCCAAGATATCTGATTTTAGGTCCCATGTCTCTATGGGTAAGCTTAAACCATGCCCTTGCAAAAGCATCTGAAAACTCGTCAGGGTTTGCAAGAAATCTTTTGCAGATCTTCTCATATTCTGGATCAAATCTTAAAGCCAGATCGGTTGTTAGCATAATTGGTGCATGCCTTTTTGTCTGATCATAGGCATCAGGTACTGTATCCTTTCCAGCACCATCTTTAGGGATCCACTGATAGGCACCAGCAGGACTTTTTGTAAGCTCCCATTCATATTTAAAAAGTGTCTCCAGATATCCCATATCAAATCTTGTGGGCGTTGGTTTCCAGGCACCTTCAAGACCGCTTGTGTAGGTGTCTGGTCCTTTACCTGTTTTGTAGCTATTTTTCCATCCCAGCCCCTGTTCTTCAATAGGCGCTGCTTCAGGCTCCGGTCCCACATAGGACTCGGGACATGCACCGTGACATTTGCCAAATGTATGCCCTCCAGCAATCAGGGCGACTGTTTCATAATCATTCATCCCCATTCTGCGAAATATCTCTCGGATATCTCTGGCAGCAGCAACAGGATCCGGGTTGCCGTTCGGACCTTGAGGGTTTACATAAATAAGTCCCATCTGAGTTGCCGCAAGCGGCTCTACAATATCTTTATCTTCATCCCTTCTTCTGTCACCAAGCCATACATCCTCATCTCCCCAGTAAACATCTTCTGCGGGCTCCCAGATATCAATCCTCCCACCACCAAAGCCAAAGGTTTTCATCCCCATAGACTCCATTGCCACATTGCCAGCAAGAATCATAAGATCTGCCCATGAGATCTTTTTTCCGTATTTCTTCTTAATAGGCCATAAAAGCCTTCTTGCCTTGTCAAGACTAACATTGTCAGGCCAGCTGCTTCTCGGAGGAAAACGCATTGCACCCGTATTAGCTCCACCTCTGCCATCGGCTGAACGGTAGCTTCCAGCGCTATGCCATGCCATCCTAATAAACAACGGACCATAATGTCCATAATCGGCAGGCCACCAGTCTTCAGATTTAGTCATTAACTCCATCAGGTCTTTTTTAAGTGATTGATAATCCAGCTTATTGAACTCCTCAGCATAGTTAAACTCTTTGCCCATGGGGTTTGATTTTTCCGAATGCTGATGAAGTATCTCAAGCCTGAGTAGATCAGGCCACCAGTCGTGATTGGTTGTTCCTCTACCAAGTTTAAACTTTATAGCTTTTCTCACTTTTTCCTGACTCATAATAAACCTCCTGTTAAAAAACATTGAATAAGAATTATTTTAAATATATCAGAAAAGATAAAACTGTCAAATCTGGGATAATTAGAAAACTATGAGCTTGTGGAGAACTGTTTCTGATATTTCCAAAGCCCCCAGATAAGCCCGATTCCCGTAAGATATTCAAGCTTTTTAATTATTTTCTGAGGTAGCTCAGCTGGCTTTTTAGTATGCCAGGGTGTGCCGGGCAGGGGCAGAAAATAGTGAAGATGAAATTTTACATTTTTATTTCTGTATTTATTAATCAGATCTAAGGTTTCATAAATATCTTCCTCTGTTTCATCTGGCATGCCAAAGATTATATCAACGTCAGCGGTAAATCCAGATTCTATGGTAAGATCTATGGCATTGATAATCTGATCCTTGCTGTGTCCTCTGTGAGATAGTTTAAGCAGTCTTTCACTACCGGTTTGAGCTCCAATTGTTAGCCTTTTATTGTCCACATATTTTTTCAGAATAGCCAGCACTTCAGGAGTTATAAATTCAGGTCTTACCTCCGAGGGAAAACTTCCAAAAAAAATTCTACCACTTTGTCCTAAAATTTTTTTTAGCCCCGATAGAAGCTCTTCAATAGCTGGTAGGTTTATTTTTAATCCATCTGAACCGTAGGATAAGGCGTTGGGGGAGATAAATCTAAAGTCTTTTATATTTTTTTCAAATGCAAACTTTACATATTTAAATATATTTTCTGGACTTCTATGATAAAGCCTGGTACCAAAAAGAAAACTGGTCTGGCAGAATTTACAGCAATGAGGACAGCCTCTGGTAATTTCAATAGGCTTGTAATAAAAATGTTTTGTCGGGAATGGTTTGTAATCATCAAGAGATGTTATATGCTCTTTGAATATACTGGCTAAGGGAATGTTATTTTTTATATGAAACAGTATGGTTATCAGATTCTTTTCACCGCTACCAACAGACAAAACATCAAAACCATCTTGTAAAAGTTCCGAAGAATTTATCAGACAATGGGGACCACCGGCAATAAAGTGATAATTTTTATAGCTTTTCAATCTCTTTATTATCCTGATTATTTCTTCTTTATTTTGTTTGTAAAAGATGGTGTTTAGTGAAAAACAGATAACAGATCCATCCGGAATATTGACATGATCAAGCTCTTCAAAGGCTATAAAATGTGGTTTGACAAAATCCAGCTCTTCTACTATAGCAAACAGGGTGGCAACGCTGTAATAGTTCCACCTGGTTCTGACGAAATAAACATTCATGTCTGACATATTAATATGTTAACAAAAATTGTTTTCAGAAATAACCCCCTATAACTTTTTTAAACATAAAAAAAACTTGTATTAGATTTTAAGTTGTGGTAAAAGGATATCAAGTTTTTTATCTATTTGGGGGAAGGGATGGTTTTATTTGAAAAGCCTGTCTTGAGTTCTAACCATCAAATTATATCAGCAGTAATCAAATAAACATATCTTAATTAGGGGAGGTAAGTATGCCACTAGATCCAAAAACTTACAAAGAGTTCACAGAAAAACTTGGAAGGGGAGAGCTTAAGGACTGGCAGATTGCTGAAGAAGCTGAAAAAACTATGAAACCAATTAAGCAGATTGCCGAAGAGCTCGGGCTTACGGATGAAGAGCTTCTGCCTTACGGTCATTATATCGCTAAGGTAGATTATCAAAAAGTTCTTGAAAGATTAAAAAATAAGCCTGATGGTAAATATATTGATGTTACAGCCATCACCCCTACACCGCTTGGGGAAGGTAAATCAACTACCACAATCGGTCTTGTTCAGGGTATGGGCAAAAGAGGGAAGAAGGTAGTTGCGGCTATAAGACAGCCCTCTGGTGGACCCACAATGAATGTTAAAGGTTCAGCCGCAGGTGGTGGTCTTTCACAGTGTATTCCTCTAACAGAGTTCTCGCTTGGTTTTACAGGCGACATTAATGCAATTATGAATGCTCACAATCTGGCAATGGTCGCTTTAACTTCGAGAATGCAACACGAGTATAACTACACAGATGCAGAGCTTGAAAAAAGAGGATTGAAAAGGCTTGATATAGATGCCAGAAATGTTCAGATGGGCTGGATTATGGACTTCTGTGCCCAGGCTCTGAGAAAAATCATCATCGGCCTTGGTGGTAAACAGGATGGTTTTATGATGGAGTCCAGATTTGATATAGCCGTATCCTCAGAAGTTATGGCTATTTTAGCAGTAGCCAGAGACCTGAAAGATTTCAGAGAAAGAATAGGAAAAATTGTTGTTGGCTATAGCAAGTCTGGAAAACCCGTTACCTGTGAAGATCTTGATGTGGCAGGCGCAATGACAGCCTGGATGCTACCAGCACTTAATCCAAACCTTATCCAGACTGTTGAAGGTCAGCCAGTATTTGTTCATGCAGGTCCATTTGCCAATATTGCTATAGGACAGTCATCTGTTATCGCTGATAGAGTAGCTCTTAAGCTAGCCGATTACAACGTGACCGAGTCAGGTTTTGCTGCAGATATTGGTTTTGAAAAGTTCTGGAATTTAAAATGCAGATACTCTGGTTTAACACCTAACGCCGCAGTTATAGTTGCAACCATCAGAGCCTTAAAAAGCCATGGTGGTGCGCCGATTCCTGTTCCAGGCAGACCGCTTCCCGAAGAGTATAGTAAAGAAAACATCGGCTATGTTGAGAAAGGCTTTGAAAACCTGAATCATTGTATCAATATTGTTAAAAAATCAGGCGTAAACCCTGTTGTTTGTATCAATGCATTCTATACAGACACAGAAAATGAGATTAAAACTGTTAGAAGACTGTGTGAGCAGGCAGGCGCAAGGGTTGCTCTGTCCAAACACTGGCAGTATGGCGGAGAAGGTGCGCTGGAATTAGCAGATGCAGTAATTGATGCATGCAACGAACCTAACAACTTTAAATTCCTCTACGAGCTCTCAACTCCGCTTAGAGAGAGAATCAACCTTATTGCGACAAATGTTTATGGAGCTGATGGCGTTGAGTATTCACCTGAAGCTCTGGCAAAGGCAAAGGATATTGAAGCCAATCCAGAGTTGTCAGCATTGGGTACCTGTATGGTTAAGACCCATCTATCACTTTCCGATAATCCTAACCTGAAGGGTGCACCTAAGAACTGGAAACTCTTTGTAAGAGACATTCTGGTGTTTAAGGGCGCAGGTTTTATCGTTCCTGTTGCGGGAGCAATTAAGCTTATGCCAGGAACAGCTTCAGATCCAGCTTTCAGAAGAATTGATGTTGACGTAAATACCGGTAAGGTAAAAGGTCTGTTCTAAACCGATTTTCATATTAATATTTTGAAAGGGGGCTTTAGCCCCCTTTTTTATTTTCCCCAGAACAGATAAGCTTGTAAGTAAAAGGGGAAAATTATATGATTATTATATGACCTATCTTATAACCATGGATAAAAGGGATATAGTATTTTTTTGCTCCGTTCTCGAGGTGTCTGAGAGATACGGAGTTGTGAGAACAATCGATAAAAATATACCTCTGATTGAGATTATGGTATCTCCCTATTACGAGAATGAGCTCAAAGAGCTTCTGGAGCTTATGAAGCAAAGCATCTCTCTGAAAATTCTGGAGGTGAGATATGATTAACTATGATAGCCAGACTATTCTTTCCAGGATTGCATCGTCAGGCGATTTCAGTGAGTTTTACGAAGAGGATATGGAAATTTTTGTTATAGAGCTATTTAATGAAAATATAGAAAAGTGTCTTCAGACCAGAGACAAAGGGGTATCCCTGAGAACATTTAAAGGTGAGAATATATTTTTTACCGCCACAAACTATTTACCTTCCGAAGCGCTTGTAAATGCCCATCTAAAAAATATGTCATCAAAAGATATCCCCTTTTCTTTCATTGAAGACAGGATATTCACAGAAGATTTTGATTTTATAAGAAAAAAAGAGGAATCAATCGAGCTGGTCAAAAGACTTGCCGATGAGCTTCGCTCAAGGATAGATAATCTGATAAATATTAATATTCTCTTTCAGAGATATAGAAAAAACTTTGCTGTTGCCAATACGGAACATAAGTCCACAAGGTCTTTAACTATGGGCGAGCGCATATTTGTTAATCTAACTGTTAAAAGAGATGGTGAAAAGGCTTCCGTGCATGAAAGCGTTGGTTATACATTTAAAGAGATCTCAGATAATAATATTAAAGAAATTATTGATAACTGTGTAAATAGAGCAAAGGCACAAAAAATTGCAAAAGACGGACCGTCAGGTATTTTTCCCGTTATAATATCCGCATCAGCTGGTGGAACCTTAATCCATGAAGCGGTAGGACATGGGCTTGAGGCAGATCTGGTAGATAAGGGGATATCCATATATAGAGGGCGGCTTGGGGAAAAGGTTGCTTCTGAAAAAATAACTGTAATTGACAGCTCAAGGGTTAATAAAAGCTGGGGGAGCTTTTTCTGCGATGATGAGGGGACCGATGCTCAGGAGACGCTGCTAATTGACAGAGGATATCTGAAAAATTATCTGTATGATAAATTTTATGCCTTCAAACACCATGTAAATTCCACCGGTAATGGAAGAAGGCAGAGCTACAACCATAAACCCTATCCCAGAATGACAAATACCTTTATAAAACCTGGAAATGATAATGTGTTTGACATAATAAAATCTATCGAAAAGGGTGTGTTTGTTACCAAAATGGGCGGTGGTCAGGTAAATACCCTCACAGGGGACTTTATCTTTGAGATTCAAGATGGAAATATGATTGAAAACGGAGAGATAACCTATCCGCTTAAAAATTTGAGTATTATAGGCAACGGTCCAAAGGTTCTTGATGATATTGAGGCAGTAGGTAACGACTTTGGTACAGCTATTGGCACCTGTGGCAAGGAAGGGCAGGGTGTACCTGTTGGAGATGGTCAGCCTTCTCTTTTTATCCCGGCATTAACTGTAGGAGGTAAGTGCTGATTATGGATAGCATTCTGGTTAGATGTGAAGAATGCGGCGCTCAGAATAAGGTGCTATTAGAAAAGATAAACAGTAATCCAAGATGTGGCAGATGCAGAAGTCTGCTTAAGATTACTGATAAAGCGGTAGAGATTGATTATTCGGACTTTAAAAAAGAGGTGCAGGAACACATGGGTTTTGTGCTTTTGTATCTCTGGTCTCCCACCTGTCCGCACTGCATTAGAACTGCTCCTTTAATGGATGATGTGGCAAAAATCTGGAAGGGATTAGTTAAGGTAGTTAAGATTAATGTGTTAAATAATCCTGAGATAGCTCAGATGTTTCAGATAAAGGGCGTTCCAACAATGATAGTTTTGAAAAATGGTGAGCCTTTAAACCGTGTGGCTGGAGCACTGCCTTTAGATCAGATAAATGCGTTCTTGCATAGGGCTACAAACAGCTAAGATTTTATCATTATCAGGAGCATTTTGAAGGGCTCCTCTGCGTAAAGCGAATGGGGCACATTAGCAGGCATTATTATCATCTCACCCTCATTAACCTGATGCAGCACACTATTTATAAATATGTTTGCCTTGCCTTCCACTATTAATACGGTGGCATCAAAGGGCGCTGTGTGTTCACTCAATCCCTGCCCTTTGTCAAAGGCAAAAATGGTCAGTGTACCGGTAGATTTTCTCAGTATCTCCTTGCTTACTACAGAGCCATCAAAATAGCTTACCATATTTTTAAGATTTAATATCTTACCGAGATAGTTTTCAAGCGACATATCTTCTCCTTTTGCAGATGGTAATCTTTTCTTTCTATTTATGACATCTTATGCATCTTTCATCGGATATCATCTGTGCATTAAGTTTATCCTTTTTTATGCCACCGGGTTTGTGGCATAAGAAGCAGTCTTTAAAGTTCAGTGCTCTATGCATGCGAACCATCTTTGGATTTTTGCTATGGCAGACCCTGCATTCAAAGGCACTCGCATAGTTAAACAGTGAAATAACTACAAAAATAATGTATATTATGGTTTTCATAAGTTAATTTTATCGGAAATCGTTAGTTAATGTAATTGATTTAGATCATAAATTGAAAATATTGTAAAATATAATTAACTCTTAAGCCAGTGAGGTTTATTTGGAATTCATAGAGATATTAGAGATAGTATTTATAGTTTCAGCGCTGATAGTTTTTGTATTAAGTAAGGTAAATGTTCCTTCGCTTGTGGGCTTTTTGTTTGCAGGAGTCATTATAGGTCCCTATGGTGTAGGAATTGTTAAAGATGCAAAGAGTATAGAGATAATTGCCGAAATTGGTGTAATTTTACTTCTTTTCTCCATAGGGATTGAGTTTTCTCTTAAAAAACTTGTAAGGATTAAAAAGATTGTACTTGCAGGCGGCACCCTTCAGGTATCACTTACTACAGCTTTAACAACCCTGTTTGCCTATTTCCTTTTCAGAGATATCAGAGTTGCCATATTCTCAGGGTTTCTTGTGTCTCTTAGCAGTACAGCCATAGTGCTTAAGGTACTGTCTGAAAAAGGGGAGATAGACACTCCCTACGGCAAGACTATGGTGGGAATTCTGATATTTCAGGATCTTTTTGTGGTTATAATGATGCTTCTGGTTCCCATGCTCTCTGGAGAAGAGGTTACTTTATTTAATCTTGCTCAGAAAATTATAAAGGCGGTACTAATCATTGGAGTGGTGCTTTTAAGCTCAAAATATATATTCCCTTTTATTCTCCATCAGGTGGTTCATTCAAAAAGCAGGGAACTGTTTATAATTTCCATTATAGTGATCTGTTTAGGCATTGCTATTGTAACATCTTGGTTCGGTCTTTCTCTGGCTTTAGGGGCATTTCTTGCCGGTCTTATCATCTCCGAATCCGAATACGCCCATCAGGCTTTATCAGATATAATCCCCTTTAAAGAGAGTTTTATGGGACTTTTCTTCGTTTCTGTAGGAATGCTTCTTAGCTTTGGCTTTGTGGTGGAAAACTTCCCCAAAATATTTCTTGTGCTTCTGGCTATTGTTAGCGTTAAGTTTGCAGCCGCTTTTGCAGCAGTTCAGATTATAAATGTTGCTCTGAGACCAGCTATTGTCTCTGCTATCGGTCTTTCACAGATAGGTGAGTTTTCATTTATTTTAGCGATCTTCGGTAAAAACCTTAAGATAATTGACGATAGCTTTTATCAGCTTTTTTTAGCCTCTTCAGTTATCACCATGATGATATCTCCATTTCTAATAAACGTTGCTCCTAAATTTGCAAATTATGTTAGCAATTTGAGATTGGTGAAGAGTCTTTTCAGTCACAGGGGGAGTGTTAGAGAGAGCTTTTCTGTTGACAAAAAGGATCATACCATAATTATAGGCTTTGGTTTAAACGGAAGAAATTTAGCAAGGGTTCTTAAGGAGTCTTCCATCCCCTATGTGGTGCTTGATATGAATAATTTCACCGTACTGGAGATGAAAAAGAAGGGCGAGCCCATATTCTATGGAGATGGCACAAGCATTGACATCCTTCATAGTCTGGGTATAGAAAATGCAAAACTACTGGTAATAGCCATATCAGATCCTTCAGCTACAAGAAGAATTGTCTCTCTTTCAAGAAAGATAAATCCAAAGCTTTATATAATAGTCAGAACCCGATATGTGGCAGAGGTGGACGATCTGAAAAGTCTTGGAGCCAATGAAGTAATACCGGAGGAGTTTGAAACATCTATAGAGATATTTGCAAGGGTGCTTAAGTATTATCATTTTCCTTTAAATGTTATAATGAATATGGTGGAGTCAATAAGGGAGAATAGTTATACTGCATTAAGGAAGATCAGTGCGCCTAAAATTAATATGCTCGATCACTATCAGGCTCTTAAAGAGCTGGAGATTGAAAGCTATATGGTAACAGCCAGCTGTAATCTTATTGACAGATCTATTAAAGAGCTGGAGATAAGAAAAAAAACAAAAGTGAACATAATAGCTATAAAAAGGGGTGATGAGCTTTTTGCAAACCCCTCGCCAGATTTCAGATTTAAGGATGGAGATATAGTTATATTTGTTGGCAAGCCAGCTAATATTAATAATGCCATTGCATACTTTAACGAGATATGTGGAAAAGTCTGTGAGATATAATAGGAAGATTAAAAATATGAAAGATAGAAAAAAAGTCTGTCATCTCTGCAGAAAGGAGTATGAAAACGATAAGTATTACCCATTCTGTTCGCAACGGTGCAAGGAGATAGACCTTTTAAACTGGCTCGAGGAAAAATACCGTATTGAAAGACCCCTTACAGAGGAGGATCTGGAAGATAAGGAGTCTAAATCCTGATACGATATCTGGTGCCTTCTTTGGTATCTTCCAGCTCTATCCCCATAGAAAAGAGCTTGTTTCTTATCTCATCTGCCTTTGAATAGTCTTTGTTTTTCCTTGCCTCGTTGCGCTCTGAGATAAGATTTTCAATGTCAGCCCTTGTAAGTTCAAGGGCATCGAGCTGTTTATCGAGAGCTCTGTCAAAAAAGATTTTTGGATCTTCCTGAAGAATACCCAGCACATTTGCAAGATTTTTCAATATCCTGGCTGATTCTGA
>JBEQAF010000002.1:0-17555 GCA_041640455.1 bacterium | reverse complement strand
ATTTACATCCCTTGTAAAATCGAATATTTTTGAAATAGCTACTGCTGTATTAAAATCATCACACATGGCTCTATCAAACTCTTCTTCAATTTTCGAGAGCTCTGCCTTATGGCTATCGTCAAGCTGGAAGGTAAAGTTTTTATCCCATACCAGCTCCTGCCAGTTTTTAAGAGTAAGATATAGCCTTTTTAAACTCTTTTCAAACTCCTTTAGCTTTTCTTCGTCATAATCTACAGGACTGCGATAATGGCTTGAAAGCACAAAGATTTTCAGTGTTTCAGGATGAAACTTCTTGAGAATGTCCCTGATTGTAAGAATGTTGCCAAGAGATTTGCTCATCTTCTCCCTGTTTATGTTCACAAAACCGTTGTGAAGCCAGTATCTTACAAAGGGCTTACCTGTATATGATTCGCTCTGGGCTATCTCGTTTTCATGATGGGGGAATATGAGATCCATACCGCCACCATGAATGTCAAGGGTCTCACCAAGCAGCGACAGAGACATGGTTGAACATTCCAGATGCCAGCCAGGTCTGCCTTCACCAAATGGAGTTGACCATGAAGGCTCATAATCATACCTTTTTTTCTTCCAGAGCGCAAAGTCCAGTGGATTTTTTTTCCTTTCATCCACATCAACCCTTGCGCCAGCTTTTAAATCTTCTAAAGGCTTTTTGGAGAGTTTACCATAACCTGGGAAGGATTCTACTGAAAAATACACATCTCCATCTATCTCATAAGCAAAGCCCCTGTCGATGAGCAGCTGTATCATCTCAACCATCTTTTCAATATATTCTGTGGCTTTAGGCGTGTAGGTAGGTTTTTCGATATTCAACGCCTCCATATCCTCATCAAAGGCTTTTATATATTTTTCAGAAATTTGAGAAAAATCAACAGACTCATCTTTTGCCCTGTTTATTATCTTATCGTCAATATCCGTATAGTTTCTTACATAGATTACATCATATTTGAGCCTGTGCTTAAGAAATCTCTGAATGGCATCAAAAACAATCTGCACCCTTGCGTGTCCTATGTGAGAAAGATCATAGGCGGTTATACCGCATACATACATCCTAACCTTCCCCTCCGTTAATGGCACAAACCGCTCTTTTGTACCGCTCATGGTATTATAAACATAAAGATCCATATCAATCTCCCTTTTTATAAATTAAAGCAACAGCCATACAGGCAATTCCTTCTTTTCTGCCAAGAAAGCCCATCTTTTCCGTAGTTGTGCCTTTTATATTTATATCATCCCTATTGACAAGTAAAATCTTTGAAAGTGTAGTTTTCATATCTTCTACATATTTTCTGATTTTCGGCTCTTCACAGATAACGGTACAGTCAATATTGGATATCTTATAGCCTTCCTTATTTAAGATTTTAACAACCTGCTCAAGCAGTATTTTGCTGTCAATATCTTTTAAGCTTTTATCTGTATCAGGAAAATGCTTTCCGATATCATCTTCTCCGAGGGCACCCAGGAGGGCATCCATAATGGCATGAATCAGACAGTCCGCATCGGAATGTCCTTCCAGCCCTAAAGGATAGTCTATCTTTATGCCGCCCAGGAAAAGCTCCCGCCCTTCTTTAAAGGCGTGAAAATCAATCCCCTGTCCTATTCGGTATTTCATAATGATATAAGAGATTTTATTATATCCAAATCCTCTTTAAAAGTAAGCTTTAAATTATTTCGCTCTCCCTTAACGGTATAAACGCTTTTACCAAGCTTTTCGAATAGAAAGGCTTCGTCGGTGTAAGTAAAGCTATCATCAATGTCATCGAAAGCTGATTTTAAAAGGGATATCCTGAAGCCCTGTGGCGTCTGGGCAAGAAAAAGTCGGTCTCTATTGAGGGTCTTAATTATCCTATCTTCTTTAACCTCTTTCACCGTATCCGGTATGGGGATGACAGGGATTGCAGCTCCATATTGTCTGGCTTTATGGTAAACCTGCCTGAAAAGATTTGCCGATGCAAGAGGTCTTGCTGAATCATGGATAAGCACAATGCCTTCCCTGTCTATGGCGTTAAGTGCGTTCTTTACAGAGTCCTGTCTTCTTTCCCCGCCTTCCACAAATTTTAAGCTTTTTGAGTATGCCTTTAATATTTTCTTAAATCTGATTAGCATACCAGGAGGATAGGTTAGAATTATCTGTGTGGGATTTATAGAGAAGGCAGTTTTGAGAGAAAACTCTATGAGGGGCTGGTTATTTATTCTTATTAGCTGCTTTGGGGTTTTTTCCCCAAACCTTTTACCAATCCCCGATGCCAATATAACAATGTAAAGATCCATCATATTATGAATGAATCTGAGAAAAGATTATCTTCCCCGAAGGAGTTTGGAGAACGCTTTTGACCTCTACATCTATTTTTTGTCCTATAAACTTTTTTCCATTCTCCACAACTATCATGGTACCGTCATCCAGGTATGCCACCGCCTGACCGGGCTCTTTACCTTCTTTGATAAGATATACGGAAACTACTTCCCCTGCAACAAGTGAAGGTTTTAGAGCATTGGCAAGAATATTTAAATTTAGATTCTGGATCCCCTGAAGCTCTGCCACCTTGCTAAGGTTATAATCCATGGTAACGATTTTGCCATTTATCTTTTTTGCCAGTGAAACAAGTTTAAGGTCCACCTCTTTAATTCTGAAAAAATCTACCTCAGAAATTTCCAGATCCTTTGAGTGCTTCTGAATATTGGCTAATACATCAAGCCCCCTCCTCCCCTTAGCCCTTTTTACTGGATCCATAGAGTCAGCCAGTGTTTGGAGTTCCTTGATTACAAATCTTGGAACAATAAAAGGACCTTCTAGAAAACCGCTTTCTATAATATCTGCTATTCTACCGTCTATTAAAATACTTGTATCGAGCACCTTGGGTGTTCGTTCTCCCAGGAATGCATTTTTGTCTTCAATAAAGGGTATGTTTACATTCTTTACCTTTTCAATGCCAATTGATATGCCAATGTAGGCAAGTAGAACACCTAAGATAAACCTAAGTCCTAAGGTATAGCCAAGAAAATCTATACTTAATGCAGGATTATTAAGATAACCGGTTAGAAAAAAAAGCGGAGATATGGAAACTACAAAACCCAGAAAGGCACCTATAAAATATTTTATGGGCACCTTTACTATTACATCTCTAATTACAATAGCAATATAGCCTAATACAAAACCAGAAAAAAGCCCGAGTATTTTGTGGGAACCTTTAAATAGCAGGTCGAAAAAATAATATCCACTTACAGTACTAAAAATAAGCAACAGAATCTTAATAACATACACAACAGATCCTTAAGAAGAAAGCAATGAATTAATCTTCTTTAGAATATCTTCTTCTGAACAGTTCTGGCAGTAAGCAAGCTCTTTAGTTATCAGCTTTCTTACCAGTTCAAGAAGCTTTTTCTCTCCAAAAGAGAGATTTTTGTGGCTTTGAAGCAGTGTAAGCTCTCTAAGAATAAGAGCATGGTCAATAATGGAACCGGTCTTAAGCTTTGCATTATAGTCTCGCTGCCTCCTGTTCCAGGGGATGTGGTTTCTTACAACCTTCTCAGATTGGGATTTTTCAAGCAGGCTGAACACTTCCTGCACCTTTTCCTTAGGTACAAGAGGTCTGAGTCCCACAGCATTGGCTCTTGATTTAGGGATGGTAACCTTCATTCCACTATCCATGATTTTTAACACATAATAGCACTCTTCTGAACCGTTGCATTCTTTTTTCTCGATTTTTTCAATCACGCCAACACCATGAGCTGGATAAAAAGCCTTGTCACCTTCTGAAAACATAAATACCCCCTTTTTATCCCTACTACTAAAATGATCAAAATTAGTTACCACTAATTTTATGTTTTACAGCAAAAATAGTCAAGAAATATTTTCTTCTATTGAAATCTCAATGGTTTTTGAAGCCATAAAGGGGATAAATATATTCAACACACCATCCTTAAGGGTCGCCTTAAGATTGCAGTCATTCAGGTCAAAGGGAAGCTCAATAATCTTTTCAAACTCTCCAAACACTCTTTCCATTAAGATATATTTCTGCTCAGTTTTTTTATTACACTTTTTCCCCTTAATTTTAATCCTGTTGTTTTCGCAGAGTATCTTAATATTCTCTTTATCAATATCAGCTATCTCCATCTCTATATGCAGCCCAGTTTTATCTTCATAAATGTCAAGCGGAGGTGATAACACCCTTTTTTTTGAAATCTGTTCGTCATCAATAACCCCATAAATGATATTTAAATCATAATTATCAATCATCAGGGCATCCTGAAGGTTATAAACTTGTTTCCCTGTTTGGTTTTTAGCTGTATGGTAACCGCTGAGTTTTTTGCTATTCCTGAGAATATCCCAATCAGCTGATCTATGGTCTCCACTGTAATATTATTGATTTTCACAATAACATCTCCAGCAGAAATTTTTAACTGTTGCGCCAGAGAGTTTGGCATTACCTCTTCCACCACTATACCTGTTTTTGATTCTGAAAGTCTGAGCCCTAAACGTTCGAGGAGAGTGCCCTGCTCAGAATGTTTCGATAGGGTAACTGAGACGGTGAGCTCCTTTTTTTCTCTTATCAGCTTGATCTTAATTGTATCTCCAGGCAGGTGGCTGGCTATCATTTTGGGGAGAACTACATAATCATCAACCACCTTTCCATTAATCTCTATAATAATGTCACCGTCTTTAATACCAGCCTTTTCGGCAGGACTATTTTTCATAACCTCGGTAATAAGCGCACCGATGGGCTTGTCAATGCCAAAGCTTTCAGCAATCTCCTTTGTGACCTCCTGGAACTTTACTCCCAGATATGCACGCTCTACCATACCCTTTTTAAGCTGGGGAAGAATCGTTTTTACCATGTTTATGGGTATGGAAAAACCAATATTCTGCCCGCCTGCGATGATGGCTGTGTTAATGCCAACAACCTCTCCTTTGAGATTGAACAATGGACCGCCAGAATTGCCAAAATTTATGGGCGCATCTATCTGAATGAAGTCATCATAAGGTCCTGAGCCGATTACTCTACCTTTAGCGCTAACAATGCCTTTTGTGACTGTATGAGAAAGACCAAAAGGATTGCCTATAGCTATTACCCAGTCGCCAACCTCCATCTTGTCAGAATCCCCAAGTTTGGCAAAAGGCAGATTGTTTCTATTTATCTTTAAGAGCGCAATATCTATTTTCGGATCTTTCCCAACAACGGTTGCCTCAATATCCTCTTTTGACCTGTAAAGTCTAACCTTAATTATATTTGCATCTTTGATAACATGATTGTTGGTGAGAATATAACCATCTTCTGAGATAAGCACACCTGAGCCTAAACTTTGTCTTTGAAAATCTCTTGGCTGATCGAACTCAAAGGGGGATTCGCCAAAAAACTCTCTGAAGAAATCGAAAGGGGTAGGGCGCTGTGCTTTTATTATCTGGGTTGTACTGATATTTACTACCGACGGCTCTACCTGCTTTACGAGCTCTGCAAAGCTTTTAAGCTCCTGTGAATGGGCGTTAAGGTTCAAAAAAAGAAGCCATACAATCAGCACCAAAAGTTTTTTCATTACCACAGCCTCCTGAAAAGTTGTACCTTAAAATTATAATATAAAAAAACAAAAAGTCAAAATTCTGAAATATTAATAATTGTTTATGAAAATGGAAAGCATAGTTTTTGTAGCCAAAGATCTGGTTAAAATCTGTCTTATGGTTTAAAATAAAATAAATGAAGCAGTTTAAATTAGATACCAGTTTTGAACTGAGAGGGGATCAGCCTAAGGCAGTAAGTTCGCTGACAGAAGGTATCAAAAAGGGGTTAAGAGAGCAGGTGCTTCTGGGAGTAACCGGCTCGGGCAAGACCTTTACCATAGCCAATGTGATCGCAAAAGTTAATAAGCCCACTCTTATAATAGCACCCAATAAGACCCTTGCCGCACAGCTTTTTTTTGAATTCAAGGAACTATTTCCTGAAAATGCCGTAGAGTATTTTGTATCCTATTATGATTATTATCAGCCAGAAGCTTATATCCCCGAGACGGATCTTTACATCGAAAAGGACTCATCCATTAACGAGGAGATAGATAAACTCAGACACCGTGCCACATATTCACTGCTTGAAAGGAATGATGTAATTATTGTGGCATCAGTTTCATGCATATACGGAATTGGATCTCCAGAGGCTTATTCAGGAATGGTGCTTGTATTTGACAGAGGCGATGAGAAAGATATGTCCGATGCGCTTAAAAAGCTTATAGAGATACAGTATGTAAGAAATGACTATGATTTTTTCAGAGGTACCTTCAGAGTCAGAGGAGATGTGCTTGATATATTTCCTGCCTATGAAGATAGCAGGGCAATAAGAATTCAGTTTTTTGGAGATTTTATTGAAAATATTTTCTCCTTCGACCCATTAACTGGCGAGATTCTTGAGGAGCATCAGAGAGTGACCATTTATCCTGCAAGTCATTATGTGGCTCCGGAAGAGAAGATGAAAAAAGCCATTGAAAATATTAGAAAGGAGCTTAATGAAAGGATAGAGTATTTTCAAAAAAACAATAAGCTTCTTGAAGCACAGAGGATCAGGCAGAGAACCCTTTATGATCTGGAGCTTCTTCAGGAGATGGGATACTGTAAAGGCATAGAGAACTATTCAAGGTATATTGACGGCAGACCTGCCGGTATCCCTCCTTTTACGCTTCTGGATTATTTTCCCAGAGATTTTTTACTGGTAATAGACGAGTCCCATCTTACTGTTCCTCAGATAGGAGGCATGTATGAGGGAGATCGATCAAGAAAAGAGACGCTGGTGGAGCATGGTTTCAGACTCCCTTCAGCTCTTGACAATAGACCTCTTAAGTTTGAAGAGTTTGAAAAGAGGATAAATCAGGTTATTTACGTATCAGCTACTCCTGGCACCTATGAACTGGAAAGATATGAGAACCTCGTAGAGCAGATTATAAGACCTACAGGTCTTGTGGATCCTGAGATAGTAGTTAAGCCAGCAAAAAATCAGGTAAAGGATCTTCTCGAAGAATTAAAAACTGTTGTAAGTAGATCCGAGCGCGCCCTTGTATCAACTTTGACCAAAAGAATGGCAGAAGACCTAACTGCCTATTTAAACGAGCAGGGGATAAAGGCGAAATATATGCATTCTGATATTGATACCCTCGAAAGAGTAAAGATTATTAAGGCTTTAAGAAAGGGTGAGTTTGACGTAATCGTCGGAATAAACTTACTAAGGGAAGGGCTTGACCTGCCAGAGGTATCTCTGGTTGGTATTCTGGATGCGGATAGAGAAGGATTTTTACGAAGCGAAAGATCTCTTATTCAGACATGCGGAAGAGCAGCAAGAAATGTCAACGGCAGGGTGATTTTCTATGCCGATACCATTACCGAAAGCATGGCAAGGGCAATAAAAGAATCAAACAGAAGAAGAGAGATTCAGCTAAGATATAATCAGGAAAATAATATTACACCAGAGACAGTAAAGAAAAATATTCATGAAGATTTTGGCATTATCTGTGAAAAAGACTATTTTACCGTAGAGGTAGAAGAGAATAGGGCAGTTTATACAGACCTAACCAATGAGGCGCTTGAAAAACGGATCAAAGCACTTGAGAAAAAGATGAAAAAGCTTGCCAGAGAGCTACAGTTTGAAGAGGCGGCAAAAATCAGAGATCAGATAAAAACACTTATGGAAAAGGCAGTAACTGCCTGATACTATAAGATCCTTACTTTGCCTGATATGATTTTTCTGCAAAAAACATCAATGTTTTGAAGCTCCCGGGAACAAAAGCGGGATATCTTATCTAAAAGGGAGCAATTTAATCTACTTATTCTGGGTATTAGCTTTACTGAAAGCATATGGGGGGTGCTAATAGGAGAGCCGATTCTGCTTAAGATATAAACGTAAACATCAGAGAGGTTATCAAATTTTTTATATATCCTTTCTGCCAGATAAAAGGCAAAAAAGTTATAAATTTTTCCCACATGGCTAACTGGATTCTTACCTGCTACTGCCTCACTTCCGAGAGGGCGCATAAAAGATATGAGCCCGTTTGCCCTGTTACCTCGCCCTACTTCTCCTGAGTCAGCATCTTCTGCCGATGTGCCAGAAAGGGTTATATATACACCATTTACCCCCTTCCCCTTCTCATCGAGCGTATTTAGATAAACTTCCGTTTTACTGAAGCTGCTATTTAATTTTACAAATCCTTTAATATCGCTAAGGATCTTTTCTTTGAGTTTAAAATAACTTTTCTCATCTTTTATATGGTATGCAATAAAAGGCATGGCAACTGTTATCTGAACAGAATCTTTAAAACGGCATGACATTACCTTTACATCCTGTCCACTAAAGGGGTATCTCTTTTTAAACTCTGAGGAGTTAAGATATCTCTCCAGACTGTAGGTGAGATTTTCAACAGCTGTAAGCGGATAGTAGCCTATGCCTGCTGATGTATCATTGGCTCCGAGCAGATCCTTTTTTGATTTAAAAATGCCTGTAAGCTCCTCAGATCCCTCCTTCAACAGAATATCTGTCTCTACGTAATCAAGATCCAGATTGGGAATATGGGTTCTAAACCAGTTTTTAACAGAGCTTTTTACAAGACTTTCAACTGGAATAGATATATCTCCAAACTGACTTGTAGCCCTGTCTCCGATAAAAAGCTTTATGGGCTCAAGATATCTACCGCCCCCAAAGGCTTTCTCAGTCCTGCCAGCTGAAAGCAAAATCTTGTCAATATTATAATGCAGGATACTACCTGTCTGTTTCAGATAGGCTTTTGATAATCTTGCCGATATCTCTTCAGCAATAAGGTCGCATATAGTATCTGGATGACCTAACCCTTTTCTTTCAACTATCTCAACCTCCTGCTCTGCAGGAGATAATCCAGAAAGCTCTTCAATATTGATCATTTATAAACCAAAATTTTTTCTTGATTCTGATACGCAGTCTTCATACCATAAGCAGGCTGACTGATCACAGAAGCCGTCAACTGCAGTTCCAAAACAATCAAAGTTCCCCTCAGCTCTCTGGATCGCCTTGATTATCTCTGCCTTTTTTAGTTTTGCAGATGATACACCCTTGCTCTTGGCTATCTTCCTTACCTCATTAATATTCATAAAAATCACCCCCAATTATTATCTTTTTTAAATTATAGCAGTTATAGGATTTTTTGCAAAAAAGAAGGGGTTATCTGATAAAATTGAGATATGCTTGAAAAAAATATCATGGTGCCTTCCCGCCCGGGTGTATACATAATGAAAGATCAAGATGGGAAGGTGATCTATGTGGGCAAGGCGAAAAATCTTAAAAAAAGAATAAACAGCTATCTTAAGGAAAAGGACTCACGCCCCCAGATAGATTTCCTTTTGAATCGGCTAAAGGCGCTGGAGTTTATTGTTACAGAAAATGAAAAAGAGGCTCTCATCTTAGAGAATAATCTTATAAAAAAATATAAGCCCCGATACAACATTCAGCTAAAGGACGATAAAAATTACCTTTGTATAAAAATAAATATAGACCATCAGTTTCCCAAACTTGAGTTTGTAAGAAAAATAAAAAATGATGGTGCCCTTTATTTTGGACCCTATACCTCAGCCAGAAGCATAAGAGATATTATAGATATGATAGGGAGAGTGTATCCGCTAAGGCGTTGTAGCGACAGCGCTTTTAATAAAAGAAAAAAAACCTGTATTTATTTTGATATGGGCGAATGCATAGCCCCCTGTGTTAACAAAGATAAGAAAAAGGATTATCAACAGATTCTTAAAGAGGTTATCTCTTTTCTTGAAGGAGATACGAAAAAGATTACAAAACTGCTGGAAAAAAAGATGTGGCAAAAGGCGAGGGAGCTTGACTATGAGGGCGCTGCAAATCTGCGTAACCTTATTGAGAAGCTGAAACATGTTCAAGAAAAACAGGGTGTTTACTTAAGAAAAAATGTAAACATTGATGCCATAGGAAGCTTTGTAGTGGAAAACAAAATAAACTTTTCTTTGCTCTTTGTAAGGGGCGGTTCTATAACTGCCAGAAAAAACTTTACTCAGCCGCTTGGAGTAAGCGAACAGGATGCACTTTCTCAGTTTATCCAGTCTTTTTACGAAAAACAGGCTATTCTACCTGATGCTATACTGGTACCCTTTGAACCAGAAGATAGGCAGTCTCTTACGGAGCTTTTAAGCCAGAGATTTAACAAAAATATCAGGATTATAACAGCAAAAGATGATGAAACCAGAAAGCTTATTAATTTAGCAAATCTTAATGCCTCTTCCTTTTTCAGAGATTACTCCGAAACATCTGAACTTAAAAATATCCTTGGATTAGATAGGGAGATAAAAAGAATTGAGTGCTATGATGCCTCCCATATGTTTGGAAGGCTAAATCTCTGCTCTATGGTAGTATACGAGGATGGCGCTCTTGCGAAAGACCAGTATCGTCTTTTTAATGCAGAAGAAGAGGGATATGATGACCTGAAAACACTAAAAAATGCCCTCGAGCGTAGATTAAATCATGCTGAATGGACATATCCCGAACTAATAGTTATAGATGGTGGCAGAAGTCAGCTTTCGGTAGCAACAAAGGTATTAAAAGAAAAGGGAATAAAAAGTATTCTTGTTGTTGCCTTTGCAAAGGACGAAAATAACTCTCTGTATCTACCCAATAGAAAAAACCCTTTGATTCCCAAAAAAGGAAGCAGAGCGCAGAAAATTCTTAGTCTTTTAAGAGAAGAGGCTCACCGTTTTGCCAATAGACATCTTAAAAAAAGAATAGAAAAGGAGTCTTAGATGGATTTTATTAAAAAAACCGAAAAGATATTTGAAGATGCAAATTTTATAAAAAATCTTGGTATAAAAATTTTAGAAATAAAAAAGGGGTATTGTGAGACCCAGCTTGAGATAAGAGATTTTCACCGTCAGCAACATGGCTTTATCCATGCAGGAGTTATTGCCACTCTTGCAGACCATACGGCAGGGGCTGCCGCAACTACAATTGTTCATAAGGAAGAAGAGGTGCTGACCATAGAGTTTAAAATTAATTTTCTAAGACCTGCAGAGGGAGAGTTTCTTATCTGCCGCTCAGGGCTAATAAGAGAGGGAAGAAGGATTATGGTAGCTGAATCTGATGTTTTTTCCATTAAGTCAGGAGCGGAAAAGGCTGTAGCTAAAGCCATTGTTACGCTAATGGGTGCAAAGATATGATAGCAAAAAACTGTTTTTTATTAGGAGCTTTTGTTATAATCAAAAGTTAAATGAATGATAGTAATCTGATAAAAGCAAACGATTATGTTCTTATACTGTCCAGGAAAGGGAATGAATATCTTATAAAGGTTCAGGAGAAAGGGCAGTTCTCCACCCATGAGGGCTATATTGATTTTACATCACTAATAGGTTTGCCCTATGGAAGTTCTGTAAAAACCAGTTTGTCAGCCGAGTATTTTGTTTTTAAACCTGTCATATATGATTTTCTAAGGCATATTAAGAGAAAAACTCAGGTGCTCTATGCAAAAGATCTGGGGTATATAATACTTAAACTTGGCATCTGTTCGGGAATTACCATGATAGAATGTGGCTCTGGCAGCGGTTCGGCTACCTCAGCCTTTGCCTTTGCTCTAAATCCTGACGGTAGATTAATCTCCTATGAGGCAAGACCTGAATTTATGGAGCTTGCCAAAAAAAATATTGAAAGACTTGGACTTGAGCAGATTGTAACCTTTAAAAACAGGGATATTGAAGAGGGTTTTGACGAAAAAGATGTAGATGCCCTGTTTCTTGATGTAAAATACCCTGAAAAATATATCAGCCACTGCTTTAATGCCCTTAAATTTAGTGGTAATCTGTGTGTTTTTGTGCCCACTGCAAATCAGGTATCGGATACCTTAAAGGTGCTTGAAAATTATAAATTTTTCCATACTCAGGTAGTGGAGATATTTCTGAGAGGCTACAAAACAGTAGCAGAAAGGTTAAGACCAGAAGATACTATGATTGCTCACACAGGATATCTTATTTTTACCAGAAAATATTCAGGAGAGTCAGATGAATAAGATAGCCGTCATAATTCTTGCTGCTGGAAAGGGGACAAGGATGCGATCATCTCTCCCCAAGGTGCTACATTGTCTGCTTGGTAAGCCCATGATAAACTATGTTGTTGAAGAGGCTTTGAAGCTCCGCCCTGTGGAGATTATCCCTGTGCTTTCCCATCAGAAGGAGCTGGTGGAAAAAAGGTTGACCGATGATTTCGGGTTTATTTTTAAATTTGCTTATCAGAAAGAGCCTCTTGGAACCGGTGACGCGGTAAAATCTGCACTTTCTCATATAAGCCCGGATGTCGACAGGGTAATGGTACTATCAGGGGATGTGCCGCTTATAAATGCAGAGTCTTTAAAAAGTCTTATAGAACATCATAAAACTCCCATTACCATCACGACCATTGAGCTGGATAATCCAATGGGCTACGGAAGAGTTATCAAAGAAAATGGAAAGATTGTAAAAATAGTGGAAGAAAAGAACGCCACAGAGGCAGAGAAACAGGTAAAAGAGATAAACGCCGGGCTATACTGCTTTGATAGAGATTTTCTTAAAAAGCATATCCCTTTGATAAAGGAAAATGAGCTTACAAAAGAGTATTATCTCACAGAGCTTGTAGATATTGCTATTTCCAATGGTATTGAGGTCTCCTGTTATAAAGAGCCCGAGCAGTTCAGACTGCAGGGTATAAACTCCAGAGAAGAGCTGGCAGTACTGACCAATGCCCTTCAGAAAATTATCCTTAAAGAGCTCATGATTAACGGGGTAACCATTCTAAATCCCGAAAGAGCTTACATTGAGAAAGGAGTTCAGGTAGGTGAAGATACGGTGATCTACCCGGACTGCTATATAGCTGGTAATAGCCGAATAGGTAAACACTGCATTATTGAACAGGGGGTGGTAATAAGAGATACACAGATTGCCGATTATGTGCATATAAAGCCCTACTGTGTGATTGAAAACTCAAAAATATCAGATAAGGCAGTTATAGGTCCTTTTGCCCATCTAAGACCTGAAACGGTAATTGAGGAGAAGGCAAAGATCGGTAACTTTGTGGAGTTAAAAAAATCAACCATAAAAAAAGGTGCAAAGGCAAATCATTTAAGCTACATTGGTGATGCACTGGTAGAGGAGGATGCCAATATAGGTGCCGGTACCATTACCTGCAACTATGATGGTGAAAAGAAGCATTTTACCCATATTAAAAAGGGCGCCTTTATCGGATCTGATACCTGTCTTGTGGCTCCAGTAACGGTTGGAGAAAAAGCGGTCACAGGAGCAGGCTCGGTGATTACAAAAGATGTGCCTGACGGTGCGCTGGCAGTTGAAAGAAACGAACAGAGAATGATAGAAAACTGGCATAAAATAAAACATAGGATTAAAAAGGTGAAGTAGATTGATGCCATCCATAATCGGGTTAGGTTTTACTCTTTTTCTGGTATTCCTGATCTTCGCCTTTTTTGGCATAAGGTATGGGAAAAGAGGGATTTTTTACTTTGGTTTGGGATTTCTATGCCATGCCCTGTCAATTCTTTTTGAGCTTATCTACCAGTCGGGATATAAAGCGCCTGTGGTTAATCTGCTAATTAGACTTTTTGTGGTTGCAAACAGCTATTTTTTTTTACTGGGTACCCATAGCACCCTGAAAATAAAGTTTAATAAAATCTGGTTATATCTGCTAATTGCAGTCTCTGGCTATACAGTCTATGCTGTTTATTCTCAACTACCTTTTCTCTGGTTAACCATTCCAGCGCATGGTCTGGCAGGTATCGCCACCATAAGTGCCGGCGTCCCCTTTTACAGAGATAGAGAGAATCCCTCAAAAACCATATTCCTGCTTTTTCTTTTTTGGGGGCTTCACAGGTTAAACTATCCCTTTTTAAGAGTCGTTGATTGGTTTGCTCCCATCGGATTTGAAATTACAAGAGTGCTAACCATCCTTATTGCCTTTGCATTAATGTATAACTTCTTAAAAGAGATGGAAAGACAAAAAAATGCAGAGGCAAAAAAGTATGAAACCATATTTGAATACGGACCTGATGCAAAGTTTCTGGTGGATTTTTTTAGCGCCCATATACTTGATGCAAATTATAGAGCCTGTGAACTTCTGGGATATTCCAAAGAAGAGATAAGATCCATGAAACCCTGGGATATAGGACATGGATTTGATGAAAAATATATCGAAATGGAGAGAGAGATTCTTAAAAAGGATCGTTTTTTCAGTACCGAAAGTATTGTGAAAAGAAAAGATGGCAGACTTATCCCTGTAGCAGTTAGAATTGTAAAGCTTGATAAACAAAAGGTTATTGTTAATATAAGAGACATATCCAGGGAGATAGAAGCTATAAAAGCCCTTAAAGAGAGTGAAAAAAGATTCAGGTCTCTCTTTGACAACATGATTGAAGGATTTTTAATCTGTGAGTGGGACGAAGAAAAAAAGGACTTTATTTTTGTAGATGTAAATAGAAGCTTCGAGAATATTTTTAATATGAGAAAGGAGGAGATTAAGGGCAGAAGATTCTCAGATTTTCAAGAAAAGCTTAATTTTATTCAGAGCTCATACTTAAAAGATCTAAGCTATCTACAAACTTTATCTTACTGTTGTAAATCAGATGATGATCGCTTCTACAGACTTAACTTTATACCTATAAGCGAAAAAGAGTTTGTTTTAGATATTTTTGATATAACTTCTATTGTCAATCTGGAAAAAGAAAAGAAAAAAATGGAAAAAAAGATAATTCAGACACAGAAGCTGGAAAGCCTTGGAGTTCTTGCAGGAGGGATTGCCCATGATTTTAATAATATACTTACTGCCATACTGGGCAATACGCAGCTTGCCATAATGAGCTTAGATTCAGGCTCCAAGACAGCGGAATATCTTAGAGCTATAGAAAAGGCTACATTTACAGCTGCCGATCTGGCAAAACAGATGCTTGCTTATTCCGGTAAGGGGAAGTTTATAATTGAGCCTATCAGCCTTAATAAGCTTATAGAAGAGATAAAGCCTGTTCTCCTTTCTTCCATCAACAAAAATGTAGCACTGAATTTTTTGCTTTCTCCTTATGATCCCTTTACTGAAGGAGATGCTTCGCAGATAAAGCAGGTTCTTCTTAATCTGGTAATTAATGCCTCTGAGGCTATAGGAGATAAGGAAGGCATAATTACCATATCAACCGGCATGCAGCATCTTGATGAAAGTTATATAGAAGATACCTATGCAACCGATTATCTGCCACCAGGAGATTATGCCTTTTTTGAGGTGACCGATACTGGCAAGGGTATTTCTAAGGATCTACTACCTAAAATATTTGATCCCTTCTTTTCAACCAAGTTTATCGGCAGAGGTCTTGGTCTTGCCGCCGTTCTGGGCATAATAAGAGGACATAGAGGGACTATCAAGGTTTATAGTGAACTTCATAAAGGCTCATCCTTTAAGGTATTTCTTCCCTTGAAGGAAAAAGTAGCTTTAAGGGAAACAAAAAAGGAGAGTATTGAAGAGATTAATGAAAGGGCGATTACTGTGCTTTTTATTGACGATGAGCCTGCCGTTAGGGATTATGCCAAAAGGCTTTTTGATAGATTAAAATATAGATGTTATTTAGCCTCCGATGGGATTGAAGGTGTTGAAATATTGAAGCAGCATAAGGATTCCATTGATCTAATCTTTCTTGACCTTACCATGCCAAAGATGAGCGGTGAGGAGACTTACAGGGAAATAAAAAAGATAAGAGAGAATATACCTGTGGTGCTTATGAGCGGATATAATGCCATAGAGCTCACTCAGAGGCTTGCAAGCAAGGGCTTTTCTGCCTTTATGCAGAAGCCCTTTAAAGTTGAAGAAATTTTAAAGATCATAAAAGACATTTCAAAGAAAGGGGAGTAGGAGATGTGTGGAATAGTGGGATATGCAGGAGACAAATTAGCTTTGCCTGTTATAATTGATGGGTTAAAAAGACTTGAATACAGAGGATATGACTCTGCAGGAATTGCAGTCCATGAGAAAAAATCTATTAAAATAGATAGAGCCGTTGGCAAACTTAAAAATCTAATTGAGAAGACAAAAGATATGAAAACCACTGGCAGAGTGGGCATAGGTCATACAAGGTGGGCTACCCATGGTAGACCTACAGAGGTTAATGCTCACCCCCATCGGGCTGGAGATATTGTGCTTGTCCATAATGGGATTATTGAAAACTATGCAGAGCTCAAATCTATGCTTATTAAAAAGGGCATCAGCTTTCAGTCTGAGACAGATACGGAGGTAATAGCCCATCTGACCAATTACTATTACCAGCAGACAAAGGATATTTTAAAAGCCATCTTAAAAACCATAAAAGAGCTGAAAGGATCCTTTGCCTGTGCCATACTAAATATTAAGGAGCCTGAGAAGATTTATCTTATAAAATACGAGAGCCCTCTTGTCATAGGTGTGGGGGAGGGAGAAAACTTCTTTGCCTCCGATATGCCTGCTCTGCTACCTTATACGAATAAAATAATATTTCTGAAAGATGGTGAGATAGCTATCATTAGTAGGAAGGAATATAGTCTTTATAACTTTAACGGAGAAGAGATAAAAAGAGATCCCGAGGTAATAAATCTGTCCATATCTCAGGCAGAAAAGGGTGGATTTCCCCATTTTATGCTCAAAGAGATATTTGAGCAGCCAGAAGCTTTTATAAACACCGTCAGGACAAGAATTTACCCCGATAAGGCTGATATTATCTTCAATGAGATTGATTATAATATCTCTGAGCAGTTCAGCTCCATTCATATTATTGCCTGTGGTACAAGCTACCATGCGGGGCTTGTGGGCAGAATCTTCCTCGAAGAGCTGGCAGAGATGCCGGTTTTTGTAGATATTGCATCTGAGTTTAGATATAAAAAGAATTTTTTTGATAAAAAATCCCTGTATCTTTTCATATCCCAGTCGGGCTCAACAGCAGATACGCTTGCGGCTCTTAAGATGTGTAAAAATGAAGGTTTAAAAACCCTTGCTATCTGCAATGTGCTTGGTAGCAGTATATCTCTTGAAGCCCATAATACCATATATACCCATGCAGGACCAGAGATAGGCGTAGCCTCAACTAAGGCATTCTCTACTCAGGTCTCGGTTCTTCTTTTGCTGGCTTTAAAGATAGCCAGAGAAAAGAAGCTGCTATCTAAGGCGGAGCTAAAAAAATATATTTCCGAACTGCTCTCACTGCCCCGCTATATGGAAGAGGTGTTAAAGGAGGCAGAAAATATCAATAATATTGCCAGACAGTTTCACAGGTATAATAATTTTCTCTATCTTGGCAGAGGGCTTAACTACCCGCTTGCTATGGAAGGGGCATTAAAGCTCAAAGAGATATCCTACATCCATGCAGAAGCCTATGCGGCTGGGGAGATGAAGCATGGTCCCATAGCCCTTATAGATGAGAATATGCCTACCTTTCTTATAAATCCGTTCTCCTCTCATTTTGAGAAGACCTTAAGCAATATGCAGGAGGTGCTGGCAAGGGGCGGAAAGGTCATTTCGCTTGTTTCAAAAGGAGATGAGCTA
>JBEQAF010000001.1:0-62020 GCA_041640455.1 bacterium | reverse complement strand
AGTTGAAATTGATAATTTTATAATTGATGTTTTTTATTATTTTTCTCTTGATGCCCTGAATGAAAAGCTGATAGATGATATTAGAAAAGAAGCTCAGTCTTTTTTAAGAAATTCTTTTGGTAATGATCGTATTAAGAAGCTTATTGATTACTCTATTTTAAACTATGATAAACCTGAGATAGGCAATAAGGTTCATAAGATTTATGAGGTTCTGGGAGATAGGGCTGTTGATGGCATGATTGATAAGCTTTCTTCATCCAACAACATAAAGGAAAGAAGATACATAATAAATGAGATAATTAATCTGGGGACACCAGCTTTTGAAAGAGTAATCTATTATCTTGAAGATGATCGCTGGTTTGTTATAAGAAACATGCTGACCATACTCGGTTTTGCGAGAGAAGAAAAATATCTCCCCTTTATTTACAAGCTAATTGATTATCCCGACGTAAGAGTCAGAAAAGAGCTTGTCAAAACGCTTTCCCGTATACCTGGCAAACAGTCTCTAAAACATTTGAGAGAGATGCTTAAAAAGGAGATAGATGAGATAAAGCAGCTGGTAATATTTTCACTTGGTATATTGAAGGATCAGGAGGCGGTTGATGATATTATCTCAGAGCTAAAAAACAATGAAAATGTGTTTATAAAGAAGGAGGCTTTACTTGCACTGGGAAGAATAGGCAATAACCGGGCGCTCCAAAACCTGAAAGAATATGCTTTAAAGAAAACCTTTTTTAATAAGGCAAACAATAAGATACTGAGGCTAAGTGCCATAGAGGGGCTGGCAGAGATAAAAAATGCCGAATCAGAAAAGATTCTGGAAAGTTTGATAAAAGATTCAGATATAGAGATAAGGGAAAAAGCCTTTGATTCATTACAAAAAATAAGGATTTAACCATGCCAACCTTAAAAGATTGTGAAGCTTTTATTCAGCAGTTTAATACATCCTTAAAAAATTTTTCCTTTTATCCAAAAGGACATCCATATGTTGCCCAGCCCATAAAAAGATCCTTTGAGATGCTGGAGCTTTTTTTTAAAGAAAGCCCTGAGATAAACATCTCATCGGTTGATGGATTAATCTGGGTTCAGAATATACCGATCCCTTCCGAGACCATGTGGGATTTTATTATAAACATTTTTAAGCTCAAGAAAAAAGATAATCTGAAGATCTATAAAGGTATAAGCTTTAAAGATTGGGAAGAGTTTATCACCAGGATGGCGCTTTTAAAGGAAGAGGCTCTCGAGGATCGTTTTTCAGACCATATACTCTTTCACTCCATTGATGAGGAAGATTTAAAGCAGAAAGCCCAGAAGGTATATTTTCAGGCTGTAGATATTGTAAAACATGTTATTTCAGAAGTAAGAATGGGGAGAATCCCAAAAGCTGATGAAGTAAAGGCAGTGGTTGGTAATATGGTTGACATGGTCTTGAAAGATAAACAGACCATGTTAGGGCTGAGTCTTATAAAAAGCTACGATGACTATCTTTTTTATCATTCAGTAAATGTGACAATTCTTTCTCTTGCTCTTGGTGAGGCGCTAAATCTGAGGGGAGATCTTTTAAAAGAGATGGGGACGGCGGCGATGTTGCACGATATAGGTAAGGTTTCCATAGATCCGAAAATAGTGCTTAAACCAGATAAGCTAAGTGATGAGGAATGGGAACAGATGAAAAAACATCCCATTACAGGCTATGAAACGTTAAAAAAGATGGAAGGATTATCTGATGTTGTATTAAGAGTTGCCCTTGAGCATCATATGAAATATAATCTTACAGGTTATCCAGAGGTTGGTAAAGAATACAAGCCTCATCCTGCAAGCATGATACTGTCTATCTGTGACTGCTATGATGCAATGACAACCCACAGGGTTTATCAGAGATGTCATGAGCCGAGAGAAGCCCTTGAGTTTATGACCAAGATGGCGGGAATAAGCTTTGAGCCAAACTATCTTAAAGCCTTTATTAAGATGCTTGGCATCTATCCTCAGGGTACGCTGGTAAAGCTAAGCACTGGCGAGACCTGCATAGTCACAAGCCCCAACCCCTCTTCTCCGGATGAGCCGGTGGTAAAAGTATTATCGGATATTTTCGGTAATAAGCCTGAAACTCCTAAATTCTATGATCTATCTCAAAAACCAGTAGATGAAAAAAATCAGAGAATAACCATTACAAACACCGTTAGTTCCACATGGCAGGATATAGAGGTGCATGAACATATCGCAGAATAACATTTCTTAAAAAATAATGAAATTTTCAAAAAAATTTTTTTCCAGCCCTTGACAAAAAAAACTTTAGTAATTATCTTATTAGCACTTAAAAGCATAAAGTGCTAATCAAAAAAAATAAGATAGGAGGTTCTATGAGCAAGGTAAGACCACTACACGACAGAATTATTGTCAAAAGACTGCCAGAAGAAGAGAAGACCAAAAGCGGTATCATAATACCTGATACTGCTAAGGAAAAACCACAGGAAGGAGAGGTTATTGCGGTTGGAAACGGAAGAATTCTTGAAAATGGGCAGAAGATCCCCATGGAAGTAAAGGTGGGTGACAAAGTTATCTTCGGTAAATATGCAGGCACAGAGATCAAGATTGAAGGCGAAGAGTACCTTATTATGAGAGAAGAAGATATTCTGGGCATTATAGAAAAATAAAAAATAAAAAATTTAAAAAGGAGGAATTATAGATGGCAGCAAAGATGCTTAAATTTGGTTACGATGCAAGAGAATCAATGTTAAGAGGAGTTAATATTTTAGCAGATGCAGTAAAAGTAACCCTTGGTCCCAAGGGAAGAAATGTGGTAATTGACAAATCTTTTGGTGCTCCTACCATTACAAAAGATGGAGTTACAGTAGCAAAGGAGATTGAGCTGGCAGATAAGTTTGAAAATATGGGCGCTCAGCTTGTAAGAGAGGTGGCAAGCAAAACCTCCGATGTGGCAGGAGATGGTACCACAACAGCCACTATTTTAGCTCAGGCTATCGTAAGAGAGGGTGCAAAGCTGGTTGCTGCCGGGCATAACCCGATGGAGCTTAAAAGAGGTATTGATAAGGCAGTAGATGTGGTTGTAAACTCTCTCAAAAAGATGAGCAAACCCACAAAGGATCATAAAGAGATAGCCCAGGTTGGAACCATATCGGCTAATAACGATCCTGAAATAGGAAATATTATTGCGCAGGCAATGGAGAAGGTTGGAAAGGAAGGAGTTATCTCCGTTGAAGAAGCCAAAGGTATGCAGACAACCCTTGATGTGGTTGAAGGTATGCAGTTTGACAGGGGATATCTTTCTCCCTACTTTGTAACCGATGCAGAAAGAATGGAAGTTGCGCTTGAAGATGCCTATATTCTCATCTATGATAAAAAAATCAGTGCTATGAAAGACCTTCTGCCAATACTTGAGCAGATCGCAAAAACAGGCAAGCCGTTCCTTATAATAGCAGAAGAGGTTGAAGGTGAGGCTCTGGCAACTCTGGTAGTTAATAAAATAAGAGGCGTGCTAAGCTGCTGCGCCGTAAAAGCACCCGGTTTTGGTGACAGAAGAAAAGCAATGCTTGAGGATATTGCTATCCTTACAGGCGGAAGAGTGCTTTCAGAAGAGGCAGGTTTTAAACTTGAAAATGCTACCCTGAAAGATCTTGGTAAAGCAAAAAGGATTGTAATTGATAAAGACAATACCACAATAATTGATGGCGCAGGCAAGAAAGAGGATATTGAGGCAAGAATCAAGCAGATTCGTGCACAGATTCAGGAGACAACCTCAGATTATGACAGAGAAAAACTTCAGGAAAGACTTGCAAAGCTTGCAGGTGGAGTTGCCTTAATTAAGGTAGGTGCTGCAACGGAGACAGAGCTTAAAGAAAAGAAAGCCCGTGTTGAGGATGCGCTCCATGCAACCAGAGCGGCGGTTGAAGAAGGGATCGTGCCTGGAGGTGGAGTTGCATTAATAAGAACTCTTAAAGACTTAGAAGAGCTTAAGCTGGAAGGAGAGATGAGACTGGGTGTTGAGATAGTTAAAAAGGCGTTAATTGAGCCTGCCAAACAGATTGCTGAAAACGCAGGGTTTGATGGCTCTGTAGTTGTAGAGAAGATAAAAGAAGGTAAAGACGGCTTTGGATTCAATGCTGGAGAAGAGAAATATGAAGATCTGATGAAGGCAGGTATTATTGATCCAACCAAGGTAACAAGAACAGCACTTCAGAATGCAGCATCTGTTGCAAGCCTGCTTATTACGACAGAATGTATGATTACGGAAAAGCCTGAAGAGAAAAAAGCGCCCGCAATGCCTCAGATGCCCGAGTACTAAGATAGACTTTAATAATTTTAAACTTTTTTCGAAAAAGCCAGGGGCGTTTTCCCTGGCTTTTTCATTTCATATTAAATTGCATATCATTTATTATTTACTCAGTAAAAAATCTTTTTGTATAATAAAAAGCTCAAAAAAAACTTAAGGAGTCTGTAATGGTATTTGAAAAGGCAGAAAGACTTAGCAAGTTGCCACCCTATCTTTTTGCTGAGATAGACAGGAAAAAGAAAGAGGTTGCTCAGAGAGGAGTTGACATTATAAGTCTTGGAATAGGAGACCCGGATCTACCCACGCCAAAGCATATAGTTGACAGGCTTAAAAAAGCTTCAGAGGATCCAAAAAATCATAAATATCCTGACTATGAGGGGCTCTATGAATTTAGATCTGCTGCTTCCCAATGGGCGGAAAAGAGATTCAATGTCAAGTTTGATCCTAATAAAGAGGTGGTATCACTTATAGGCTCAAAAGAAGGTATAGCCCACATACCGCTTGCCTTTGTTAATCCCGGGGATTATGTGCTTGTTCCTGATCCTGCCTATCCAGTGTATAACATAGGAACCCTTTTTGCAGGCGGCATCAGCTACATAATGCCTTTAAAAAAAGAGAACGGCTTTTTGCCTGATTTAAAAGCCATTCCAGAAGATGTGCTGAAAAAGACAAAGATTATTCATATAAACTATCCCAATAACCCCACATCGGCAACGGCAGACAAAGTGTTTTTTGAAGAGGTAATTAAGCTTGCTATGAAGTATAAATTTATAGTCTGCCATGATATGGCTTATTCTGAGCTTTTTTATGAGGAGCCACCGATCAGTATATTCAATGTGGATGGCGCAAAAGAGGTTGCCATTGAGATGCACTCGCTATCAAAAACTTACAGCATGACAGGCTGGAGAATCGGCTTTGCGGTGGGGAATCCATCAATTATTGAAGGGCTGGGGAAGATTAAAACCAATGTGGACTCAGGTATATTTCAGGCAGTTCAGGAAGCTGCAATAGAAGCGCTTTCAGGAGATCAGAGCTGTGTTGAAGAGTACAGAAAAATCTACAAAGATAGAAGAGATCTTGTGGTAAGTGAGCTTGAAAAGATGGGATACGAGGTTTTTTACCCAAAAGCCACCTTTTATGTCTGGGTAAAAACGCCAGATAATGTTGATTCAAGAACATTTTGTGGCAAAGTGCTGGAAGAGACCGGTGTGGTTGTTACTCCTGGTGTTGGTTTTGGAGCCCATGGAGAAGGTTATTTCAGAATAGCCCTTACCGTAAACAAAGAAAGGCTAACAGAGGCTCTTAGCAGAATTAAAAATGTCAAATTCTAATAATAAGACTCACAGGGTTTTTATAGCTCTCGGGTCAAATTTGGGAGCACCAGAAAAAAATATAAAAAGGGCTCTGCATCTGCTAAAACAGGAAGGGTTAGAGATTATTGGTGAATCTCATTACTATAAGACCAGACCCTATGGCTTTAAAGAACAGGCTGATTTTATTAACTCAGCAGTTCTTGTCAAAACCTCTTTATCTGCAAAGGAGCTTTTTCTTGTATTGAAAAATATTGAAAAAGTAATGGGAAGAGTTCAGAGGCTCAGATATGGTCCAAGAGTTATTGATCTGGATATTATTTTTTTTGATGCCCTTGTTTATCAGGATGCGGTTATTACTATACCCCATCCAAAGATGCAGGAGAGGTCCTTTGTGTTATATCCTTTGTGTGATATTGATAAAGATTTCGTCCATCCCCTCTTTCGTAAATCTCTTAAAGCTTTAAAAGATGAGCTTAAAGAAGATCTGGATATAAAAAGGGCGGAGCTTTAATGAGGCTTCTTGAGATAGACCTTACATCTGAAAGCTTTAAAATCAAAGAGATAGAAAAAGAATATCTTACAAAATTTCTTGGCGGTAGGGGGCTTGGTGTAAGGTTGTTCATAGACTATGCCAGCCCTGAGATTAATCCAATTGATGCGCCAGTTTTTTTTCTCACAGGACCAATGACGCTTTCAAAAGCACCACTGTCGGGTAGATTTCATGCCCTTTTTAAATCACCACTCACAAATACCATATTTGATAGCTCCTGTGGAGGAAAAGCGGGATATTATCTAAAAACCCAGTCCATAGATGTCATAGCCTTGCTGGGCAGATCAGAGAATGAAAAAATTATTCACCTAAAAGATGGTAAAGTTAGCCTTTTAGATAGCAGTTTAAGGGGGCTTAAAATTTCAGAAAAAGAAGATACTTTACAAAAAAGATTTGGCAGTAATATCTCCACAATAATTGTTGGACCAGCTGCTGAGCGGGGACTGCTTTATGCCAATGTCTGCTCAGATAAGAGATTTTTTGGCAGAGGCGGGTTGGGATATCTGCTTGCAACAAAAAATGTTTCTGCAATTGTGATTGAAAGATCTCTGAGAAACGTGGAGCCATATGATAAAGCTCGCTTTGATTTTGTTGTAAATGAGGTTAGAAAATGGATTCATGGTAACCCCATTACCTCTCAGGGGCTCCCTGAGTTTGGCACATCTCTCCTTATGAATCTTTTAAATGAACTAAAAATTCTACCCCATAAAAATTTTTCAGAGTCCTATTTCTCAAAAGCAGACAATATCTCAGGCGAGGCACTGAAAAAACAGGTTAAATCAAAGAGAGCCTGTCTTTCCTGTCCTGTGGCATGTGGAAGAGTTACCGAGATAGGTGAAGGTCCTGAATTTGAAACGCTCTGGGCTCTTGGAGCAAACCTTTCTATTGATAATTTAAAATTTATTATGGAGATTAATAAGCTGTGTGCAGAGCATGGGGTTGATACCATATCTTTCGGAGGGTCTATATCTGCTTATCTGGAGGCAAACAATATTCCTTTTGGTGATGAAAAAATAATAGAAGATCTTGTTGAAAAAACCCTGAACTGCAAGGCTGAGGGAGCACTTATTGCGAAAGGAAGTCTAAGGTTATCAAAGGAGTTAAAAAAGCCAGAGGTTTCCATGACTGTAAAGGGGCTGGAGCTTCCTGCCTATCATCCGCTCGGGCTTTCAGGTATGGCTCTTGCATTTGGCACATCAAACAGAGGCGGATGTCATTTGAGAGCCTATATGCTTGCTGTAGAGGTGCTGGGAATTCCAAAACTTCTGGATAGAAGGATAAAAAGAGGCAAGGCAGGTCTTGTAATATACCTTCAAAATGCCCATGCTGCCGCAGACAGTGCCATCTTCTGCAGATTTTTATCCCTTGCCGTAACAGATGACTATCTGGCAAGGTTAATCTCTGCCTATACAGGGATGGATTTAAAAACTCAGGACTTTTTAAAAATAGGAGAAAGGATATATAATCTGGAAAGGTATATAAATGTGCAGAACGGCTTTGACAGAAAAGATGATCTTCTTCCTGCAAGACTTGATTTTGAAGGATACGAAGATATGCTAAATGAATATTACCGTGGTAGAGGCTGGGGAGAAGAGGGAAAGGATCTTAATCTTTCTAAAATTCTCGAGTGATATGGCAAAAACTAAAATTATCAAAGATTTTTCGGATTTTATTAAGATTGGAAGATTAGGCTGGGAGCAGGGGCTTTTCTCTGTCCATGGCGGAAATATGAGTATAAGAGTGGGGGACAGAATCCTAATTACGAGGAGAGGTTCCATGCTCGGAGCCCTTACTGATGAAGATATAGTTGAGACATCACTGGAATCAAATGATGCATTCATTACCCTTGCATCCACAGAGATTATTGTTCACAGGGCTATCTACAAGCATACTGAGGCGCTTGCCATATTTCATGCCCATCCGCCCCTTGCAGTGGCAAGGTCAATGGCTGCTCAGGAGATCACGCTGGATGATTCGGAAGGGAGCTATATTTTAAAAAAGGTGCCTGTTGTGGAGACCAGGCTTACGGTGGGGGCAAAGGAAGTGGCTGAGATTCTGCCAGCTTATCTTAAAGATTTTAAATTAGTAATGTTGAAAGGACATGGGAGCTTTGCCATAGGTATGCTTCTGGAAGAGGCATTATCTTACACATCCACTCTTGAACATTCGCTGAAAATATCACTTTACAAAGATATGTTTTCAGGGCTAAATAATAAAAAAGAAAATCTCTGGTAGGAGGGGCTTTATTTTTTATATTTCTTTTTTTATAACGATCATTTCAGTAGCACTATTCATGCTGTTCATTTATTGGGGGTATGAGCTTTACAGGGTAAAAAGCAGAGCAGAGCGTAGTTTTGCTATGGTTTTATCTTTGTTGAACCATCGGGGTGACCTGGTTGATGAGCTTTTAAGATTTAACTTTGGTGGTGAGGAGATTAAAGCTATATTAACAGAGCTAAGGGCAGTTCTGATAGAGATAAAAGAAGCCAAAAAGGACATTCATTTGAGACTTCTGAAAGAGCATCAGCTATCCGAAAAGCTAACACAACTTTTTTTGAAGGATGAAAAACCAGAAATTTTGAAAAAAATAGAAAAAGTTACTCAAGATATACACGATCAGGTAGAAAAATACAATGCATACGTGGAAAGAATAAACGCCATACTAACAGGCAGATATTCAAAATATCTGTTTATGCTGATAAGGATACCCCGATCAGCTCCGATAGATATCTAATATTAAAAAAATAGCCAAATAAAATTCAAAAAAGGTTATAATAAAAAGATTATGAAAGCAATAGCATTGTTATCTGGCGGGCTTGACAGTACCCTTGCCATAAAGCTTATTAAAGATCAGGGGATAGAGGTAATTGCCCTTAACTTTACTTCTCCTTTTTGCACCTGCACATCAAAGGATTCTGGCTGTTCTGCTGCAGCAAAATCTGCCAGAGATCTCGGAGTGCCATTAAAGGTTGTGGCTAAGGGGATGGACTATTTTAAGATTGTTGAGAACCCCAAATTTGGCTATGGTTCCAATATGAATCCATGCATTGACTGCAGGATTTATATTTTTAAAAAGGCGAAGGAGCTCATGATTGCAGAAGGGGCTTCTTTTTTGATTTCAGGAGAAGTAGTGGGTCAGAGACCCATGTCCCAGAAGAAAAACATCCTCAGGCTTATTGAAAAAGAGGCAGGGGTAGAGGATATCCTCGTAAGACCGCTCTCTGCCAAAATTTTACCCCCCACTCTCCCTGAGAGGATGGGCTGGGTGGACAGAGAAAAGCTTCTGGGAATCAGTGGTAGAGGCAGAAAAGAGCAGATGGAGATGGCAAAGGAAGGAAATATAGATTACCCATGTCCTGCAGGCGGATGTCTCTTAACTGACAAATTTATTGCCAACAGGGTGAGAGATCTTTTTAGATTTAAAAAAGACTACACACTGGATGATATAAGGCTGATAAAAACAGGCAGACATATAAGAATATCTGAAAGACTCAAACTCATTATTGCAAGAGACGAACAGGAAGGGAAAAAACTATTAAACTCCTTTACTCCCCAGAATGACCTCCTGATAAGCTGTATAAAACCCAAAGGTCCGATAGCTTTAATAAAAGATCTGACCGATTATCCCGATGATCTTGTGTTTAGAATTATCTATCGTTATTCTGATGCAAAAGATGAAGAGCTTGAACTTAAGCTTGAAGGTGTTATTAACAAAGAGATATGTGTCAATCAGTCAGTTGATGATGATTATCTTAAAAAGTTGATTCTATGACCCTGAGGGAAAAAGAGAAAAAGCTAACAGACATAATAAGCTCATACAGATCTGCTTTAGTTGCCTATTCGGGTGGAGTTGATAGCAGTCTTCTTCTTTATGTGACCATTAATTGTTTGGGAAAAGATAAGGTACTGGCTGTTATAGCCGATTCAGAAACCTACCCTGAAAGGGAAAAGAAATCTGCCATCTCCTTCTGTGAAAGGGAAGGTATAAAATATCAGGTAATCCATACAGCAGAGCTTTCTGATGAAAGGTTTGAAAGAAATGATAAAAACCGTTGCTACTATTGTAAATCCCATCTTTTTGAGGAGATGGTGGCTATAAAAGATAAACTTGACTACGAAGTTATTTTTGAAGGTTCCAATGCTGACGACCTTTCAGACTACAGACCTGGCAGGAGGGCTGTTTCGGAATATGGTGTTGTAAGCCCTCTTCTTTTAGCGGGGTTAAGTAAAAATGAGGTAAGGGAGCTATCCCGATTTTATAATCTACCTACCCATAATAAGCCATCAAAAGCCTGTCTTGCTTCTCGAATCCCCTATGGGAACAAAATAGAGATATCATTATTATCAAAAATAGATAGGGCAGAAAATTTTCTCGAAAAGCTTGGATTTGATATAGTGAGAGTCAGGGCACATGGTGAGGTAGCAAGATTAGAAGTAAAGCCTGATGATTTTAATAAAATCATTGAAAGAAAAGAAGAGATAGTTAGTTTTCTCACTGCATTGGGCTTTAAATTTGTCTGTCTTGACCTTGAAGGCTACAGGACAGGCAGTATGAACAAGCTTTTAAAAGATTCTATCTAACATATGTCGCCAAAAACTTCTGCTATTTTTAAAATTCTTATCATAATCTCCATGATTATATGGGGAGGAAGCTGGGTTTCAGCAAAGGCAATAGCAGGAAGATATGATGCCTATCTGCTAACATTTTTAAGGTTTTTTGTAAGCACTATAGCCCTGATTCCTATAATCTTTTTAATGAAAGCCAGTCTTGTTGTTGATAGGAGGTCATTAAACTATCTGATTCCAGGTATTATTTCAATCGGAGCTTATTTTTTCTTCTTTTTTAAGGGGTTAGAAAAGGGATTGGCAAGCGTAGGCGGAGTGTTTGTCACCTCATTAATGCCTATTTTTACTCTGCTTATATCACGCATATTTTTCAAAAAAAGCTTCAGGCTGATTGATTATCTTGGTATCTTGCTTGGATTTTCAGGCGGAGTCATAATTATAAAACTCTGGGATATATCCTATGAGAACCTGATGATGAGTGGTAATATGTTCTTTATAATTTGCCCAATTTTATGGGCGGTTGTTACCATATCAAGCGAAAAGACATGTCGGTATATGTCTCCGATTACATTCAGCTTTTACAGCTATCTTTTCTGTTCTTTGCTTTTTCTAGTTTTATCATTGGATAGGAACATGTCAGCCATATTTAAAGGCGATCAGGTTTTTTGGCTTAATATCTTTTATCTATCAGTAATCTCAAGTGTTCTGGCAACTACTGTATATTTTTACTCTACCCAGAAACTAAACTCCTATCAGACCAGCAGCTTTGCTTTTATTGTGCCAGCAAGCAGTATTATTTTAAGTATAATTTTTTTAGGAGAGAAGCCAGAGTCATCTACAGTTTTAGGCGGAGCGGTATCTGTCTTTGCCACCTATCTGATAAATTTCAGAGACTGACCTATTTTTAGCTAAGAATCTTTAAAAGTGTATCTATGTTAAAGGGCTTCTGAATAAATCCGGCAAATCCTTTTCCCACAAGCTTCTGGGATATATCCTGATCATTATATCCGCTCATTAAAACTACTGATACATTACCTTTAATCTTTTTAAGCTCTCTAAAAACCTCTTCACCGTTCAGTCCTGGCATGGTAAGGTCTAAAAGCACCAGATCAATAATATGGCTCTGATTTTTAAATATCTCCAGCCCTTCTCTGCCATCACAGGCAGTTATTACCTTGCCACCTATAGCTTCTATAATCTGTCTGGTTACATTCCTGACCACATCTTCATCATCTATAATCAGCACAGTTTTATTAAGATTTTTAATATAAGGTTTATTTTGCTCAATCTCTACGGATGGTTTTTCTTCCGGAAAGATAATTTTAAAACTACTTCCTTTTCCTTTTTCGCTATAAACCTTTAATGCCCCTCTGTGACCTCTGATAATACCAAGAACGGCAGAAAGCCCGAGCCCTCTGCCGGTAAATTTGGTGGTAAAAAAGGGCTCAAAGATCTTTGACATGGTCTCCCTATCCATCCCACAGCCGTTATCGGTTACCTCAATATAAACATAATAGCCCTCTAAATAATTAATATTAAAACCATCTACACAGCTATCAAAATATTTTCTGTCGCACCATTGTCTGCCTGTGGTTATGGTAATAAGCCCCTCTTTATCTTCAATGGCTTCGTTGGCATTTATTACAAGATTTATCAACACCTGTTCAATCTGTCCTGGATCCCCTTTTATTATTAAAGGCTGAGACTCATCAAGATTTAAATGCAGAGTAACCTTTTTTGATAGCGATACCTTGATCAGGTCATAGATCTCTTTTATAAATCTATTTACATCAATCTCCTTCAGCACAAACTTTCCTTTACCAGAGTAGGCTAACATCTGTCTGGTTAGATGGGAGGCTTTTTCAGTAATAAGCTTTATGGTTTCAAGGTTATCGACCACCTCTTTTGAAAGCATGTCCCGCTTCATAAGTGCGAGCTCAGTATTTCCTAAGATACCCATAAGAAGGTTATTAAAGTCATGGGCTACTCCGCCAGCAAGAATACCAAGACTTTCGAGACGCTGGGTGTGCAGAAGCTGTATCTCAATCCTTCTTCGCTCCTCTTCAGCCTCTTTAACAAAGGTAATGTCTTTAAATATGTGTAATGCTCCTAAAAACTCATTATCCATAAAAATAGGAGAGATGGATACTAAAAACCATTTTTTCAAATTTGAGAAGAAATGCTCCCGAACATAACTTTCCCTCTTTTCAATAACATCTTTTTGTGGGCAGAAATCAATTGGATAATCCAGGTTGTGGGCAATCTGATAGCATTTTATCTCTCCCAGATTATCAGTATTTATATTAAAGGAATCCAGAAAGCTTTTATTAGCCCTTATGATATTAAAGTCCCTATCTACTACAAAGATAATATCCGGAGAGGCGTTAAAGGTGATTTCCCAGAACTGCTTTTCCTGCAGGAGCTTTTCCGTATCTCTTTTAATTATCTCAGAGAGTCTGTTAAAATGCTCAGCCAGCCTTTTTAGCTCACCCTGATATTTTTTATCAATAGTTATACCTGAGCTATTTACATCCAGCTTTCTCATGGCTTGTTCTATTTCAAGAATGGGTGAGTAAAGCATCTTTTGAAAGGAGTAAAGAAGAATGAGAAACATTAAAAGATAAATAAAAGATGCAAATCCAATCCGATTTATTGCTCTCATCAGCAGGGGCTTTCGTATTTTATTTATATCTACCTCATGAATCAGATAGCCAAAAATATCGTTGTTAAATTTGATTGTTTTGTAAAATATTTTTACATCCTTATAATTGATAATTTGAGGCTCTGGAGATGTCTTTAATTTATCAAAATGGGGGTAGAAAGAGGCTTTTTGATACTGAGGATCAAAAGAAATAAACACATTTCCTTTATAATCAGTAAGTATTCTCTTGTCTTTGTACTTTTCTTCTGAGGTAAATAGTTTCTCATCAATAGCAAGGGCTAAAACTGCAATAATTTTATGATCTCGCTTGATAGGAACAGAAAAATGAATAGCAGCAGTTCCTGTGAAGGGGCATGGAGTTGTCTGATCAAAGGAGATACCATCTTTTACAATAGCCTTTTTAAAAAACTCTGCTTCTTTAAGATTAATTCTTCCTTTAAAATCTGGCGAGGTAAGTAACAACTCTCCCTGCACATCCAGTAAGGTGAGATGATGAATAAAGGGGAACTTTAGAATTATTTTTTCAAATATGTCTTTTATCTCGGATAGTTTTTTTTCTCTTAAAGCCGGGTTCAGCATTAGAGAGTTAAGAAGAATGTTAACAGACTCAAGCTTATGATCCAGATGGTTCATCTCAAGGTTTTCAAGATGAAGCGTCTCCTGATGTTTTAGCTCATTTACAAACTCGTGATAATAGTCAACCCACTGTATGGTAGTACCGATAAAGAACGAAAAGAGCAGTAACAGAAAGCCTGTCTTTTTTAAATTTAAGTTTTGGAATATTTTCATTATAATGAGATTTTAACAAATAGATTTTTAAAAGCAAAATAATATATGGTTTTGATATTAGGCGGAAGCAATGCTCATCTTTTAAAAGATGCCTTCGGTGATCATAAAGAAGAGTTTCGTATAGAAACGCCTTTTGGAAACTCTCACGTGATAAGAAGATATGTATCTGATAATTATGAGTTTTTCTTTTTATTCAGACATGGTGTTAGGGGATATGAGATTACAGCGCCCTTTGTGAACTACCGTGCAAACATATATGCGGCAAAAAAACTCGGGGTAAAAAGGATTCTTTCCTGGACAGGTCCAGGCGCAATTACCCCGAAATTTGAGATAGGAGATCTTGTAGTCCCCACTGATATCATTGATTTTACAAAAAAAAGGGATTATACATTTTTTGATAACGGCAGACTGGGGTTTATAAGGGTAAGCCCTCCTTTCTGTCATTCTATCAGAGAAGAGCTTATAAAAATTTTAGAAAAGCTTTCTCATCCCTTTCATAAAAAGGGTGTGTATATCTGCACAGAAGGACCAAGGCTTGAAACACCTGCAGAGATAAGATTTTTTTCAGCCATAGGCGCTGAAATGGTTGGCATGACCCTTTCACCTGAGGCTTTTCTGGCAAGGGAGCTTGAGATATGTTACGGCTCAATCTGTTACATTACCAACTATGCGGAGCGGGAGGATATAGAATATAAGGCAGGAGAGCTATTTGAAGGTACTCTGCCAGAAGATAGAAAAAAACATGTGGACAAAGCCCTTTCTGTCCTGACAGAAGTTGTTAAGTATTTTATTAAAAATCCTGATAATAGCAATTGCCTTTGCAAAAAATCTATGCTTAGATATAAAAAATTGGGTAAAATAGGTGAAAACTTTGAGGACTGGATAAAATGAGGCTTAATCCTTTTCAGATAAACAGACTGGCAAAACTTATAACAGATCAGCTTATCTCATCGGCTATTGCAGATATAAAAAATGAACCGATCATAAAAGAGATAGTTGAAAAGATTATTACAGCTGATCTTAAAAAAGAGGTAGAGCTTGAAAAAGAGGCGGAGATGCTAATAAGAAAGCATTCAAAGGAGCTCCATACCGATGAGGTAGATTTTGAAATGGTATTTAAAAGGGTAAAATATGAGCTGGCAAAGAAGAAGGGGTTTAAGCTATGAATATATTTTCCGATGAGAGAGTTGATTGCATTGCTGAAACCATATATCAGGAGCTTTTAAAGCGTAACCTTATCTCAAAGACCGCAAAGTCCTATCAGATAAAATCTGAGGTTAAAAAAGCCTATATAAAATTTTATAGATTAAACGAAGATATATCAAAAATGGTTCTACAAAAAATAAGATCTATGAGCAATGCGCCAGAAGAAGGCACATCAGCTTTCAAAGTGCTTTATGATAAGTATTTTTTAGCCGAGTGGCAAAAACATTAATGCTCGTCGGGATATCTATCGTATATTGATTTTATCAGGTCAATATTAAACAAAAAGGCTTCAACCATTTCTGGGTCAAACTGTATTCCTGATCCCTTTTTTATCTCATTTAACACATCTTCCTCGCTCCATGCCTCTTTATATACCCTTTTTGATGAAAGGGCGTCGTAAACATCTGCGATGGCAACCACTCTTCCGAAAGGGTGGATCTCCTCCCCCTTCTTTCCTCTTGGTCTGCCGTCTGGTTTCTCATAGCCAGGAAGAGCCATACCTGTGTTGATATCTATATAGCCTGGATATCCGCTTCCGTCCCACCATTCATGATGGTTAAGCGCCACATGGTAAGCTGCCTCGTCAAAATCTGAGTGACTATCGGAAAAAAGTCTTGCCCCCAGATAGGTATGCCCTTTCATAATCTCATACTCCTCAGGAGTAAGCCTGGCTGGTTTTTTTAATATGGTGTCAGATATGGCAACCTTTCCCACGTCGTGAAGCATGGCTGCTATTCGTAAAATATCTTTATTCTTTTCAATTATCTCTGGCTGAATACCCTTTCTCTCTGCCCATGTGTGGTATATCTCCACTGCGTAAGATGCCACTCTGTTTACATGTCCTCCTGTCTCTTTGGGATCTCTTAACTCTGCCATTTTGATCATTCTAAGAATAATCGTCCTTGTCATCTCAGCCCTTTCGATGGCAATGGCTGCGTTATTAGCAAAGTTCAGGATAAAAGGCTCATCTTCTTTAAGAAAAGGAACAATCTCGCCCTTTTCGTTTTTTGCGTTTATTAGCTGTAATACGCCAACCACATTATCTCGATTGTCTTTAAGCGGTATGGTAAGCATAGATTTAGTACGGTAGCCAGATATCAGATCATATTTTCTGTCAAAGCTGTATGCTGCTAATGGTGGAATCTCATAAACATCGGCAATATTAAGTAACGTTCCAGTCAAGGCAACATAGCCTGCTATTGACTGGTTATTAATAGGTATGCTGAAGGTGGAATAGATTAGCTTTTTCCCCTTTTCCAGCTTCTTCTGAAAGGTATCGTTCTGAGTGTATTTAAATCTGAGCTTATTCCCCTCCCTGATATAGATTGAGCCTGCATCAGCATTGGTAACCATTCTTGCCGTAAGTAGAATCTTTTCTAAAAGGATATCAATGTCCTTTACTCGTAAGACCTCGTTGCTCAGGTTGATAATATAATCAAGCCGCTCTTTCTCTCTCAGCATTTTATTATTATATCAAAATTCTCTACTTTTGAGAAAACTCTGATATAATTTTCTTATGAGGAAGGTAATATGGGTTTTATTGTTTATATTTATGCTTTCTGGCTGCGCTGGGAAAGAAAAGGTTAAAAATAGAAAAACCCCTGAGTTTGCTGGCTATGCCATTCAGGTGGGTGCCTTTAAAAATCTGGATAATGCTTACAGGCTATACAAAAAACTAGAAGATCAGGGGATTGACACCTTTTATTTCAAAAGAGACGATGGGCTATTTGTGGTCAGGTTTGGTGATTTCAAAGATTATGATCAAGCAAGAGCCTATGCAGAAAGGCTAAGAAGAAAAGGGATTTTTGAGGATTTTTTTATAGCCGAGCCTATGGATGTTAAGAAAATTTCATACACAAAAAGAGAAGACAGAGCAAAAAGAGATGATCTTGGTTTTATCATAGCTGAGACTGCAAAAAGATTTGTAGGTATACCTTATAAATGGGGCGGAAATACAGTTACAGATGGTATGGACTGTAGTGGCTTTACTAAAGCGGTTTATAATCTCTGCGGGCTGTCAATTCCAAGAACCGCAGATAGTCAGTTTAGAGAAGGCTATCCAGTGGATATAGATGAGCTTTCTGAAGGTGATCTGGTATTTTTTGGCACGGGAGGCAGGGCAACCCATGTGGGGATCTATACTGGTGATGGCAAAATGGTCCATGCACCCAAAAGAAATGACGAGATTAGAATTAGTTCTATAGAGAGCGGCTATTTTAAAAAGCACTATCTTGGAGCAAGAAGGTATTACTAAATGCTGCCAAAAAGATATGATTTCTTTGAAACCACTGGCGATGTGGGGATTCTGGTTTATGGCAGAAGTTTAAACGAACTCTTTCAGAATGGTGGACTGGGGCTTTTTGACATAATAACTGATGTAAAAGAAATTATTGAGATTGAAAAGGACGTGGAGCTTAAGTGCGACAGCTTAGAAAGACTTTTTATAAACTGGCTAAATGAGCTAATATTTCTCTTTGATGCTGAGGGCTTTGTCGCCCGTAAAATTAATGTTAATGTCAGTCAGAAAAACGAAATTTTTAGCTTAGATGCTAAGCTTATGGGCTACTACTTTGATGAAGAAAGGGATGAAAAAAAACTTCTTATCAAAGCCGCTACCTATCACGGATTTTATCTAAAAGAGAATGCTGAGGGCTTTGAGACAAAAGTTTTATTTGATATTTAGAGGGGGGGCGTTATGGAGGAGAAAAAATATAGTATCTCTGCAGTAAGAATAAACCCCTACACTCTTAAGATACCTAAGGGCTCGATCCCCCATATGAAAGTGGATGGAGTGATATACATAGACGAAGCTCTTGAGAGATATCTTGAAGAAGAAGCTTTAAGACAGGTTGCCAATGTAGCCACTCTGCCAGGTATAGTAAAGGCATCCATTGCCATGCCAGATATTCATACAGGATATGGATTTGCCATAGGCGGTGTGGCAGCCTTTGATATGGAAGAAGGCGTAGTATCTCCAGGCGGTGTAGGTTATGACATAAACTGCGGCGTAAGAATATTAAGAAGCAACCTAACAAAAGATGACATTAAAAAACATATGAGCAATCTGGTAGAAAACATATATTATAACGTCCCATCTGGTGTGGGCTCTAAAGGTAAACTCAAACTATCTGCCAGAGATGAGAAGGCTGTCATCACAAAAGGTGCAGTATGGGCAGTGGAAGAAGGTTTTGGCGATAGGGAAGACCTGGCTCACATAGAATCGGGCGGATGTCTTGAGGGGGCAGACCCGGAGATTATAAGTAATAAGGCATATGAGAGAGGAAGAGGTCAGCAGGGTACTCTCGGATCGGGCAATCATTTTCTTGAGATCCAGTATGTGGATGAGATATATGATGAAGATGCGGCATATAAGATGGGGCTTTTTAAAGATCAGATTACCGTAATGATTCATACGGGCTCACGTGGGTTTGGACATCAGGTCTGCACTGACTTTATCGAGATAATGCATAGGGCTATAAAAAAATATAACATTCATCTACCTGATATGGAGCTTGCCTGCGCACCCATAGAAAGCCCTGAGGCAAAAGACTACCTATCAGCAATGAAAGCGGCAGCAAACTATGCGTGGGCAAACAGGCAGTGCATTACCCACTGGACAAGAGAAGCCTTTCTGAGTGTGCTTGGCATGTCTCCAAAAGAGCTCGGGCTAAAACTCATATACGATGTGGCTCATAACATAGCGAAGGTAGAAGAACACATAGTTGATGGAAAAAAGAAAAGGCTAATGGTTCACCGAAAGGGAGCAACCCGAGCTTTTCCGCCAAACCACCCTGAGCTACCTGATATATACAAGTCTCTCGGACAGCCTGTCATCATTCCTGGCGATATGGGAAGGGCATCTTACATTCTTCTGGGCTCTCAGCTTGCTATGGAGAATACCTTTGGCTCCACATGTCATGGCGCAGGCAGGGTGCTTTCAAGGCATCAGGCTATAAAGAGGGCAAAGGGAAGATCAATCCGTGACGAGATGAGCGCAAAGGGCATACTGGTAAAATCTGCTGGAAGGGAGACTCTGGCAGAAGAGATGTCTGAGGCTTATAAGGATATCTCAGAGGTGGTGGATGTGGTTCATAGTGCAGGCATATCAAAAAAGGTAGCAAGGCTAAAACCTTTAGGTGTTGTAAAAGGATGAATATCACTAATTACAAATTTTTGCTGCTTAAAAAAGCCTTGCAACTAACAAGCAGATAGGTAGCTGTTAAAATAGTGTACCTGAAAATGAAAAAGCAGGTCAAAGGGTAATAAATGCTAAAAAAGCTTATAATTTTTGCTCTTATTGCAGTGGCTACACTCGGGCTTACTGGCAGGGATATGGATATATCCGATAAAAGCACAGTAGTTTTTGATCTCAGACCCCTTGAGGAGTTTAAAAAGGAGCGGATAAAAAACTCCATCCATTTAGATTACCATTACTTTGAGCCTCAGCTTATGCAGAAAAGCTACGAAGATTTTGTTAATTTTCTCAAAATTTCTGGTGTCAAGGAAGATAGCAGGGTCTTTTTTATCATAAACAACAAAGATGAGGCAAAAAAATCAGCCTTCATTGGCTTTTTTATGAATATGCTGGGCATAAAAGAGATATACTTTGCAGCATCCTTTGAGGAGCTAAAAAAAAGAGGTGTTCCTTCTGTAACTATGGGTAGAAGGCTTGAGCTATCAAATCTAAAAGCCCCTGCTAAGACTGATTTTGCAAGCTTTTTCATTGAGCCCTCCCAGCATATAATTAAGCAGAAAAATACTCTCATATTTGAATGCCAGCCTCTGGAAGGCTTTAAGATAAAAAAGGCAATCCCGCTTAGCGTTGATGATTTTTTTCAGCAAGATCAGCTGAAAACTTCGCCGCATTCCTTTCATGGAAAGACCATATATCTCTATCCAGAAAACAGTGTTGATACCTATATAGTTGCTTTTTTGCTAAAAAACTATTTAAAATTGGAGCAGGTAAAAATTATAAAAGGAGATGAAAAAAAATGGAAAAAATTAAATCTGTTGGAAAAAAGATAGCAGCACTTGCTCTGATTTTGATTTTTATGGCAGCTCCTTCCTGGGCTCTTGATAAAGTAGCCATACTAAACTTTAGGATTAATGCCCCTGAAAGCTATGCCTATCTTAAAGATGCCATACCAGATATGATCCACTCAAGACTTAATATATCGGAAAAAAAGATTATAAAATCTGACAAGCCAGAGGATGCCTTTAAAAGCGGCTTTGGCTATGCCCTTTATGGTAGTTTTACAAAGATTGGCAACGCCATATCTCTTGACACAAGACTTGAGGATAAAGATGGCAATCTAAAGACCTTCTTTTCATCAAAGGATAGCGACTCAAAACTCATAGAAGCCATAGATGAGCTGGTTAGTCAGCTAACACAAGGAAAAGAAGTAAAAGAGGCTAAGCCTATTGAAAAATCTCAGGATAGATTTATAAGAGACAAAGTGTTTAATCTTAACCATCCAGTTTACTCAATGGTTCTTGTCGATACAGATGGAGATGGGAAAAAAGAGATTGTCCTTGCTTCGAGAAACGAGGTATTTATATACGACGAGGAGCTAAAAGCAAAGCTATTTGAGCAGAAGTTTAGCGCTTCAGTTTTAACACTAAATTCAGCAGATCTTAACCTAAACTTAAAAGAAGAGATATATATTACTCTCATTCAAAAGGAGGAGCCCCATACAATCTGTCTTGAGTTTGATGGCAAAGGCTACTCAAAGCTCTTTGAAATGCCAGTTTATGTAAATGTGATCTTTGAGGATGGAAAACCTAAGCTTATAGCTCAGAGCTCTGGTTTTAACAGCCCCTTTGATGAAAAGATCTTTGAAATCTTTTTTGATGGTAAGGATTTTGTTAAGGGAGAAAGGCTAAATATTTTTATCAGGGAAAATCTGAATATCTATCAGATTGCGCCTGTAAAATATAAAGACAAAAGGGCTTACATCTACATAGATGAGCATGATGTATACCGAATACTTGATGAGAAAGGTAATCTGCTTGGAAAGCTAAATGACCGATACGGCGGATCACAGAAGGGCGTGGAGAAGGGGGTTAGCTTTGATACAGGTGCCAAATTTATATCCCTTCCATCAAGGGTGATAACAGAAGGAGAAGATATTTTTACACTAAAAAATGAAGGTAGCAGACTCTTTTTAAGGTCAAAAAGCTTCAGCAAAGGCAAGCTTGTAAAAATATCTCCTGATGAGCTTGGATTAAAGGAAGTCAGGGAATCAGAGGTTTTCAGCGGCTATCTTTCTGATTTAGCCTTTGACAAAACTAAAAATTATGCTTATATATCTATAGTAACCGAAGACAAAAAGGGGATCGTGGTAAGGTTAAAGTAAAACTTTTTTTCTTGACACGTTTTATTTTAATTGGTATATAATTGGCAGGAGTAAAACAGTATTTTAAAAAAAGGGGGTGATAGGAAGGGTTAAAAATTTTGGCTTTATTTATTTTTAAATTTAAAAAATCCAAAAAGGAGGGTATTAGATGAAAAGATTAGTATTAGCAGTTTTAGCAGTATTTATATTAGCGGGCATAGCATCTGCCCAGACGACCTTAGATCTGAAAGGCTTTATCAGGGTTCAGGGCGAGTTAAATAATTTTGGATATGGCGCATTTGGATTAAACGCAAAAGCAACATCATTAGATCGTCCCTTGAAAAAAGATGATAAGTTATCATCTTTTGTTGATCAGAGAACAAGAATGTTTTTTAATCTGAAGAGCGGTGAGAATCTCGGTGGTACCGTTGCATTCGAGATAGATACAAGATGGGGCGATAATTCAGCTACTGTCGCAAGGAACCAGGGTGGTGCTATTGGTGCCGACTCAATTAATATTGAAACAAAAAACACCTTCTTCTGGTACAAACCTTCTGATAATCTGAAGCTTACTTTAGGTCTTCAGGGCTTTTCCGATGAGTTTAATGGTATTCTCTTTTTTGGCGCCGATATGGCAGGCGTAAGAGCTGACTACACAATATCAAAGGATAGCAGCCTTCTTGTAGGATATTATCTATTAAGAGATCCAAATGCTGATGCAGATGCAACTGCCGGTGGACAGCAGGATGCCATTTATTTTATCCCCATTACCTATAAGCAGAATCTTGGTAATGGCAAGCTTTCCGTTTCATACTACAGAATAGTTGATAACGAAGCGGCTAAGCCCATAAATGAGATGGCTAAACAGAATGTAGACGATTATTCGGTTAACTATTTAGGTGCCACCTATTTTGGTAAAGCAGGTTCAGTTGATTACGGTGTATCTGCCCTTTATAACTTTGGTGAGTATAAAATTGGTGGTGATATTAGCGGCTATGCCCTTCAGGCACAGGCTGATGTAAAAGTTGGTCCTGGCAAACTTAGAGCAAGACTTCTCTACACCTCTGGAGATGATGATGCCACTGATAAAGATTATGATGGACTTGTTACCCAGACTTATAATGACGTAACATCTTCAATACCTCTTTGCTGCAATGATCTTATGTTCCTTGTTAGAGCCCTTGAAGAATCAATAAACCATTCGGCAGCAGTGCTTCAGGATGCTACAGGTTATGGTAGAGGTATAACACTTGCATATCTTAGCTATGACCAGAATCTGAATGATAAAACAAACATTCAGGCAACCATAGCAAATGCAAGGTTTAATGAAAAGAAAACTGCAACAGAGAAAAAAGGTTTAGGTACAGAGATAAATCTTCAGGCAAGATATAAGCTTGAGAAGAACCTGGCTCTTACTTTAGCTGCAGGCTATCTTATGTTAGGCGATGCTTATGATAAATCAGATTCAGGGAAAGACCCATCAGATGTCTATAAGCTCCTTGCAAGGCTTACCTATACTTTCTAAATCTAATTTGTAAAAGTCCTTTAAACCCCGAGCTTTTTAGCTCGGGGTTTTTTTATTTTATTTCTATTGACTGATCTTCAAATAGCTGAGATGATAATAGTATAAGAATTATTGAAGGGGTTTTTTATGAAAAAAATTTTGTTATCTCTGATGATTTTTGTTACACTCACAGGGCTGTCTCTCGCTCAGAATGAGAAAAAAACATTAAAATTAAAAGTCCCCGAGCTAAACTGTAAAATGTGTTCATTTAATGTGGAGCAGTCTTTAAGAAAGTTAAAGGGTATAAATAAGTATGAGCTCAATCTGGACTATGAGACAGTGACTGTCCAGTTCGACGAAAACAAGATATCGGCTAAAGAGATTATAGATGCCTTAAAAAAAATTGGCTACGATCCCTATGAGATAAAATAATAGCCATAATCATTTTTACAACCCTATCTTCCTCCCTGCCCTTATTTTTAGCACTATCCCTATTATCACAACATACATAGACTTGATATCTTACTTTCCCAGCTTATAAAATTTTATCCGCCTTGTTTTTTGGCATGGTGATTGCTATTAAAAGAGTACATACTTTCCCTCCCTACTACACGGGAAGCGGGTTATATAAAGCCCCTTCCCGAAATTTTTTTAAAAATCCCTCAAATTTAATAAAATTGTTGAAAAATGAGTTAAATTTTTATTATTTGACTTGTCTTGTTTTTCCCCTTAGTGTAATATTAAAATTACACTTTGTTTCAGGGTTCACAAAACTATGCAAAAATTGCTTTCAAAAGCGGAAAAACTTAAAGGTCTAAGTCCAGAAGAGGCTTATGAGCTACTTTTGTGTAAAGATGAGATTACACGGAAAGAGGTGCTTTCTCTTGCCTCAAAGATTAAGGAAAGGATTTACGGAAAAAGGATTGTCCTTTTTTCTCCCCTTTATGTATCAAATTTCTGTCAGAATAGCTGCCGCTATTGCGGATTTAACAAAAAAAACCGTCTCATCACGAGAAAGCGCCTTGACAGAGCCGAGCTTGAGAAAGAGGTAAGATTTCTTTTAAATCAGGGGGTTAAAAGAGTCCTTCTGGTATCCGGTGAGTCCAGTGATCTGGATTATATCCTGGAGGCTATAAAATTTGTGTATTCCATACATGACACAAAAGGCTCCATAAGAAGGATTAACATAAATATCGCCCCGCTTGATCTTGATGGATTTAAAAGGCTTAAAGGTGCAAATATAGGCACATACCAGCTATTTCAGGAGACCTATAACAGAAATCTCTACAGCTTTTTTCATCCAGAAGGTCCCAAGTCAGATTTTGATTACAGATATTATGCGCCCATGAGGGCAATGGAGGCAGGCATAAAGGATATCGGCATGGGGGTGCTTTTTGGTCTCAGTGATCCTGCTGAAGATATTTATGGTCTTTTGAAACATGTTGAAGAGCTTAAAAAAAATTTTAATGTGGGTCCCCATACCATCTCTGTGCCACGATTAAAAGAGGTAGAGGGGTTAAGCTTTAATTTTCCTGTTCATCATATAAGCGATGATTATTTTGCCTATATCATAGCGGTGCTTAGAATAGCCGTGCCTTATACGGGGATTATTCTTTCTACCAGAGAGCCTGAGGAGCTTAGAGACAGGCTATTTAAGCTCGGTGTCTCACAGATCAGCGCTGGCTCTGCCACATCGCCCGGTGGCTACAGCTGCAAGGAAAGGTCAGACCAGTTCTCCATCTCCGATGAGAGAACTCTTAAAGAGGTGGTGGAAAAGCTAATTAGTGAAGATCTTATCCCCAGCTTCTGTACAGCCTGCTACAGGAAGGGAAGAGTTGGAGAAGACTTTATGGAGCTTGCTGAAACAGGAAAGATTAAAAACTACTGTAATATAAATGCCCTGCTTAGCCTTACCGAGTATGTAAGAGATTTTTTCCCCCCTTACAGGGCTAAGGAGCTGATGGCTTTTATTTATGAAAAAGCGTCAGAGCTGGGGTTAAAAGAGGGGTTTAAAAAAAAGATAGATCATGTCTTTTCGGGAAGAAGCGATCTCTATGTTTAAAAAATGTGACGCTAAAGAGCTTTTAAAAAATCCAGAGATGCTTAAGCTTGAAGCAGGAAAGATCAGGAAAAAGGTCTACGGCGATGAGATTTTTTTGCGAGGTATCATTGAGTTTTCCAACTACTGCAGAAAAAACTGCCTTTATTGCGGTATAAGAAAATCAAGCCCCATTGAAAGATACAGGCTTTTTAAGGATGAGATTGTTTATAAAGCAAAGATTATTGAAAAGAGCGGTATTAAGACAGTGGTTCTGCAGTCAGGAGAAGATCTTTTATACACAAGAGACTACCTCTGCGAGATTATAAAAGAGATTAAAAAAGAGACCCATCTTACCATAACGCTCTGTATAGGAGAGAGAGCGCCTGATGATTATAAAGCCTTTTTTGATGCGGGGGCAAAAAGATTTTTAATCAAACATGAGACATCAAACGAGAAGGTATATGAAAGGCTTCATCCTGGTGAAAAATTATCAGACCGATTAAAAATTTATGATCAGTTAAAAAAGATAGGCTATGAGGTTGGACTTGGAAATATTATCGGGCTGCCTTTTACTGATCTCGAAGATTATATTAACGATATCTTTCTGATGAAAGAGCTTGACTGTGATATGGCAGGAATGGGACCGTTTATTCCATCTGGTGGAACGCCTCTTTCTGGCTACAGTGCTCCTCATATTGATCTGGTTATAAACATGGTTGCCCTTGCAAGGGTAGTTTTGCAGGATGTAAATATACCAGCTACCACAGCCCTGTACACACTCGGTGATCTTTCAGCCCTGATTAATGCTTTAAACTCTGGATGTAATGTGATTATGCCAAACTTTACGCCCGAGTTGAAAAGAAAAAAATATTCCATATATGATGGCAAAAGACCTGTTTCGATTGATTTTGTAAAAAAGATCCTGCCAGAGCAGGGGTTCAGGATAAGCGATTCATATGGTTACAGAAGGAGGCTTTATGTTTGAGGATACGCCAAAATCTTTAAGAAAGAGGGTTGCCTTTGTGGGGAGAACCAATGCGGGTAAGTCCAGTATTATCAACTCTCTTACCAATCAGAAGGTATCCATTGTTTCACCCATTGCAGGCACCACCACAGACCGCACAGAAAAGGCAATGGAGATTCTACCTGCGGGACCTGTGCTTCTTACCGATACGCCAGGTATTGATGATAGCTCTACGCTTGCTGAAGAAAGGATTAAGGTTACCGAAGAGATACTGGCTCGTTCAGATCTCGTGTTTTTTGTATTTCAACCTCCCTATGAAAATTTTTCTCTGTCTCATAAAGAGTTAAGCTATATGAGCTATCTTGAAAAGAAAAATATCCCCTATGCCTTTATCTTCAACAAAATAGATCTGGAAGCAACAATACTAAATTTTTTTAGTAAAAGATGTGACAGTTTTTATTACGAGCTAAGCGGAAAGAAGATCTTATCCTTTCCTTGCTCTGCCTTAGAAAATAAAGGAATTGATGAGATTAAAAGGTTTATCGGAGAAAGCCTTGCAGAGTATGAGGATAAAGGAATTCTGGATAATATTGTTAAGCAGGGAGATACCCTTCTTCTTGTGGTGCCGGTAAACAAAGCCTATCCAAAGGGGCGTCTAAAACCGCTTCAGGTGCAGGTGATGAGAGATGCGCTGGAAAAGCATGTAAAACTTATAGTTGTTCAGCCTGATGAGCTTGAAGATACGTTAAAAAATCTTAAAAATCCGCCCGATCTAATTATTGCTGATGCGCAGGTGTTTAAAGATATTTTAGGGAAGCTGCCTGACAATACCCCTATAACCTCCTTTTCCATACTTTTTGCAAACCATAAAGGTGATCTAAAAAGTTTCATTGACGGCTTCAATGGGCTTACTAATCTTAAAGATGGTGATACGGTGGCTATCGTGGAAGCCTGCACCCATCACAGACTGGAAGGCGATATGGCAAGAGATATACTACCAGATATGATCTCTAAAAAGACAGGCAAGAAGCTAAAATTTAAACTATTTTCTGGCATAGTGCCTCTTTTTTCCGAGCAGGATGATATAAAGGCAGTTTTTCATTGTGGCGGCTGTATGCTAACAAGAAGAGATATGCTTGCAAGGATGGAAAAGTTTAAAAAGCTGGGTATCCCAATAATAAACTACGGGGTTTTCATATCGGGCTATTTTAATCTGCTTGAAAGGTCAGTATCTCCTTTTGAGGTGGCTATATGATTGTTCAGACTAAAGAGGGGCTGTGCAAAAAATGCTACTCCTGCATTAGAGGCTGTCCAGTTAAGGCTATTAAGGTTCAGAACGACCAGGCTTATGTGATCCAGGAAAACTGCATTGTATGTGGAAACTGCATAAAGCTCTGCTCTCAGGACGCCAAAGATGTGGAGAGGGGGCTCTCTATTGATCTGGCAATTAGAAAAAATAAAAATCTTGTGGCGCTTCTTGCCCCGTCTTTTGTGTCCTATTACAAAGACTGCCATCCGCTGCAGATAGTTTCTGCCTTAAGAAAGCTGGGTTTTAACTATGTCTATGAGGTTGCATATGGTGCGGAGATAATAATTGATAGTTACAGGGAGTTTATCCTTAAGGCAAAGACCATTGAGAAAAAGACCTATATCTCTTCTCCCTGCCCTGCTATTGTAAACCTTATCTCAAAATTTTATCCCGAACTGATTGAAAATCTTGTTCCCATTGTATCTCCTATGATAGCTATGGGCAGGCTCATAAAAGAGAAGATAGATAACTCCATGGTGTTTTTTATTGGTCCCTGTGTGGCAAAAAAAAGTGAAATAAAAGATGACAAAGGCGCTATTGACTCGGTCTATACTTTCAAAGAGGTGGATGAGGAGTTTCAAAAAAGAGATATAAATCCAAAAAGAAAGAGCTTTTCCGATTTTGATGGCTATTTTCCAAGAATCGGTAGGTCTTTTTCCCTGTCTGGTGGGCTTATCAGAACTGCCGCAATAGGCACAGACATCCTTGACAGCGATATACTTGTTATAGATGGTAAAGATGAGGTAATGAGCTTTCTTCACTCACTCAGACAGGGCGATGTGTCTCCTAAATTTGTGGACATACTTTTCTGTAAAGGCTGTATAGACGGACCCATCATGAAGGATAAAGGAACCATTTATGAAAGAGCTGAGAGGGTCAGAAGATACATTAAAGATTATTACTTTCAGGGAGAGTATGAGGAAAAGATAATGCCTCAGTCAGGGCTGAAAAAAAAGATTTTTAAAAAAGACAGGTTATTATTTGTGGAGCCAAAGGAAGAGGAGATAAAAAATATTCTTGATGAGATGAAAACCTACAATGGCGGTGAAAATCTTAACTGCGGTGCCTGCGGATATGACAACTGCTATGAGAAGGCAAAGGCAGTCATAATGGGGCTTGCAGAGATAGAGATGTGTCTCCCCTATTTACTAAACAAGATATCGGTAAGCAATATTAATCTGCTAAATGATTATAAGATAATTCAGAAGGAGCTATACAAAGATAAGGATTTTAATTTTATTCTGGGGAAGACCCAGCGGATGCGGGAGATCTGGGAACAGCTGGAAAAAGTGGCTCCTACCAATACCACAGTACTTATCAGAGGCGAAAGCGGAACAGGTAAGGAGATGGTTGCCACCCTTTTGCATCAGAAATCGACGAGAAAAGACAGACCTATGATTACCGTAAACTGCACCACATTAACAGAGCATCTTCTTGAAAGCGAGCTTTTTGGTCATGTGAAGGGCGCTTTTACGGGAGCAGTGGAGAATAAAAAGGGGTTACTGGAGGTGGCTCATAACGGCACTATCTTTCTGGATGAGATAGGTGATATGCCGCTCAATCTTCAGACCAAGCTTCTGAGAGTTTTACAGAATGGGGAGATAAGACCTCTCGGCAGTAATGAGGTAAAAAAGATTGATGTTAGGGTTATTGCAGCTACCAACAGAAATCTTGAACAGCTTATTGATGAAGGGAAGTTCAGAGAAGACCTTTACTATAGACTTAACGTATTCAGCATTCATCTGCCACCTTTAAGAGAGAGGAAGGATGATATCCCATACTTTTTGCACCATCTCATTGAGGTCAACTCAAAAAAGATCGGCAAAAAAATAAGCTCCTACGAAAAGGAGATAATTAAATACCTCAAAGCCTACAACTGGCCTGGAAATATAAGAGAGCTGGCAAATGTGGTGGAGAGAGCCATTATACTCTCACAGGGAGAGGAGCTTAAACTAAAGGATTTTCCAATCCATATTCAGAATATATCTCCCACCATCGATGTGCTTGTGACAAATAAAAATCTCTGGGAGCAGAGAGATGAGCAGCTCACCTTTTTTGAAAAAAATCTGATAAAAAAATATCTCAAACAGACACTGGGCAATGTAAAAAAGGCGGCGGAGCTGGCAGGTATTCCCAGACCAACCTTTCACAATCTGATGAAAAAATACAATATTAAAAGAGAAGATATAATGCTTTAGGTCAATTAGGGGTAAAACTTTTAACCAGCCATATCCGCTGAACAGGTATCAGGCATAGCCCGATTTAATCGGTCAATATTTTTTATAATTTACAATAGCTTTTAAATATGTTAGATTAAATATCCTAATTTGAAAGGAAAGAGGAGGTTTATAAATGGCTTTAACAAAAGAAACAAAAAGCGAGCTTATTAACAAGTTTAAAAGATTTGAAACCGATACCGGCTCGCCGGAGGTGCAGATTGCAATTCTCACCGAGAGGATAAATTATCTAACGGAGCACTTTAAGACACACAAAAAAGATTATAGCTCTCGAAGAGGTCTTCTGAAACTTGTTAATCAAAGAAGAAAACTGCTTGATTATCTTAAAGAAAACAGCTTTGCAAGATATAAAGAAATAATCGGTAAACTGGGACTTCGTAAGTAGTTTCTTCCGAAGCTGGCTTCGGTATAACTAATCTAATTAGAGCTTTAAAAGGGAAAAAAATGTATAAAAAAAGTGTTTTAATTGATAACAAGGAAATAGTTTTATCTACAGGTCATCTGGCAAAGCAGGCTTCTGGCTCCTGCCTGGTTCAGATGGGTGAGACTGTTGTGCTGGTTTCGGCTGTAATTTCAGATACCCCAAGAGAGGGGGTAGATTTTTTGCCTCTGACCTGTGATTACATAGAAAAAACCTATGCTGCCGGTAAAATCCCGGGTGGTTTTTTCAAAAGAGAAGGCAAGCAGAGCGAAAGAGAGATACTGGTATCAAGGCTTATTGACAGACCTATCAGACCTCTTTTTCCAAAAGGTTTTTTCAACGAGATTCAGATTATTGCTACTGTGCTTTCCATTGACCAGGAGAACGATCCAGATATCCTTTCAATGATCGGTGCATCCTTTGCCCTTGAGCTTTCAGGTGCGCCTTTTAAAGGACCTGTTGGTGCAGTCAGAGTGGGCTATGCGGACGGCAGGTTACTTATAAATCCCACAAGAACAGAGCTCGAAAACAGCCTGCTGGATATAGTGGTGGCTGGTACTGAAGATGCAATAGTTATGGTTGAAGGTAAGGCAAACTTTGTGGCTGAGGAGGATTTTGTAAAAGCTCTGAGCCTTGCCCATGAACAGATTAAAAAGATATGCGCCTTCCAGAAAGAGTTTATAAAAGAGGTGGGTGTCACAAAAAGAGAGTTCTCACTGCCTCAGATAGTTGCAGATATTGAAAAATACGTCCTTGAAAACTATGAATCGGCTTACAAGGAGAAGATCTTTAACCCATCCAAGCAGGAGAGAAGAAAGTCTCTGGCTGAGCTTGCCCAGAAGATTAAAGAAGATGTTTCTTCAAAGTTTGAGGATGCAAATCTGGATCTCTGGATAAACTTTGCCATAGAAAAGGCTGAGAAAAATGTTGTAAGAAAACATATTCTTGAAACTGGTAGAAGGATTGACGGCAGAACCCCTGAGGAGATAAGAAAGATTACCTGTGAGATAGGTATACTTCCAAGAACTCATGGCTCGGCAGTTTTTACAAGAGGCGAGACTCAGGCGCTGGTAGTTACCACTCTTGGTACTGCTGAAGATGAGCAGAAGATAGATGAGCTAATGGGCGAACATTTTAAATCTTTCATGCTTCATTATAATTTTTTCCCCTTCTGTACTGGTGAGATTAAGCCCCTGAGATCTCCAGGCAGAAGAGAGATAGGACATGGCTTTCTTGCAGAAAAGGCTCTGGCTCCAGTCATTCCTTCAGACAAAGAATTCCCATATACCATCAGAATTGTATCGGATATTCTTGAGTCAAACGGCTCATCTTCAATGGCATCGGTTTGTGGCGGTTCCCTGTCTCTTATGGATGCTGGTGTGCCTATAAAGGAGCATGTGGCGGGTATTGCTATGGGGCTTATGAAAGAAGGTGATCAGTTTATTGTCCTGAGCGATATTCTTGGTGATGAAGACCATATAGGAGATATGGATTTTAAGGTTTGTGGGACGAAAGATGGCATAACTGCAGTTCAGATGGATATTAAGATTGCTGGTGTAGATCAGCATATACTTATCAAAGCCCTTGAACAGGCAAAGCAGGGCAGGCTTCATATTCTTTCTATAATGAATGCAACTATCAGCCAGCCCAAGACCCAGCTCTCCGAATATGCGCCAAGGGTTTACAACCTGAAAATAAGAACCGAGCGGATAAAAGACCTTATTGGACCTGGTGGTAAAAATATTAGAGGCATAATAGATCAGACTGGTGTAAATATTGATATAAACGATGACGGCAATGTGCATGTATTTTCAACCAATAAGGAAGCAGCAGAGAAGGCAATCAGCCTGATTAAGCAGTATACCTTTGAGCCTGTTGTAGGTGAGATTTATATGGGAAAGGTTAGCAAGATTGTTGATTTCGGTGCCTTCGTAACCCTTGCTCATGGCGTGGATGGATTGCTTCATATTTCTCAGATATCAAATAAAAGAATTAGAAATGTCTCTGATGTGCTTAAAGAGGGTGATGAGGTGCTTGTAAAGGTCATAGATGTGGACGCTCAGGGTAAGATTAAGCTAAGCCGAAAAGAGGCGCTTGGTAATGATAAAGAGTAAGGGCTATCATAAAAAGCTCCTCCCAAATGGCATTAGAGTTATCGGTGAAGAGATCAAAGGTTATAATTCAGTAACTGTTGGAATATTTGTTTTCTGTGGAAGCAGAGATGAACCCTCTACCGATAGAGGTATAGCCCATTTTACTGAACACATGCTTTTCAAAGGAACATATAAGCGTTCCAGCCTTGATATCACAAAAGAGATTGACGGTGTAGGCGGTATTATTAACGCATACACAAATAAGGAATATACCTGCTACTATTCAAAGGTGGTTTATGACAAGCTTGAGTTAGCGCTTGATGTTTTGTCAGACATATTTCTCAATTCAAGGCTTGATGAAACAGAGATAGAAAAGGAAAAGGGTGTTGTCATTCAGGAGATAAAAGGTGTTAATGATACGCCCGATGATGTGATTCACGACCTTCTGCTTGAGGCGCTCTTCGGCAGGGAATCACTCGGTTTTTCCATTCTTGGCACTGAAGAAACGGTTAAAAATTTCTCCCGAGAAAAGATTGTAAATTTTATTGACAACTATTACCTTAATGACAGAATAATAGTAGCTGCAGCTGGTAATTTTAACTGGGATGAGTTTTATAGTCTCGCAGATTCTTATTTCGGAAACAGGAAGCGAAAAGATCTGCCTTTTCCAGATCGGAAAAACAGCTCAGAAGGTACTAATATAGCCATTACAAAGGATCATCTCTATCAGATCAATACTGCCATAGGTTTTAAGACCCTATCGATTTATCATGAGGATTATTATCCCATAAAGGTAATAAACGCCATGTTAGGGCTTGGGATGAGCTCCTATCTATTTCAGGAGCTAAGAGAAAAAACAGGTTATACCTATAATGTATATGCATTCTCATCCTCTTACCAGGATACAGGCTATATGGAGATTTATTACGGAACCAGTCCAGAAAAACATAATGCCTGTCTCGACAAAATCAAGGAAATTATTGATAAATTCAGGAAGGGAGATATTACAGAGGATGAGCTAAATCACAAAAAAGAGCAGATAAAGGGGAGCAGGCTGCTTCTTCAGGATAGCAGTGATGCGAGATTCTCCTATAATTCAAAGGTGGAGATGTATTTTAATAAGTACATGCCAGTAGAGAAGGAGTTAGAGAAGATATTCAAAGTAACTATTGATGATATTGTGGAAGTATCCAATAAGTATCTTGATTTTGATAAGGCAAAGATAGTTACCATCTCTCCCAGATGAAAGAGATTATTCTAAAAATAAAAAAAATCAATAACAGCACATTACCCCTTCCTGCCTATATGACAGAGCATGCAAGCGGTTTTGATCTTATGGCAGATATAGATTCTGAGATGGAGATAAAGCCGTTTGATCGGGTTTTAATCCCCACAGGAATAGCTGTTGAAATACCCGAGGGATATGAGGCAGAGATAAGACCAAGAAGCGGTCTGGCTATAAAGTATGGTATTACGCTGCTCAATACACCTGGTACTATTGATGCCGATTACAGGGGAGAGATAAAGGTAATACTGATAAACCTCGGACAGGAGTCATTCAAAATAAAAAAGGGCGACAGGATAGCCCAGATGGTCATTAAAGAGGTGGTCAGGGCAAAGATTGTAGAAGCTAAATCTCTTGGAAATACCGCTCGAGAAGATGGAGGCTTTGGTCATACAGGTGTTTAATAAAATGTAATTTTCTCATAACAGTGTAATCTATAGATTACACATTTTAGTCTCCATTTTATATTTAACAATCCCATAAATTATAATCCAGATCTTTTCTAATCAAAAAATATATTGTTTTTCAATAACTTAAAATCCAGAAACTTTTTTTGTTCTTCGGTTATTGTCAGTCTGAGTGATTTGGCATTTTTGTTGATAACTAACATCGGTTTGTTTTCTCAAAAGATTAATATATAAGGAGGAGAGTAGATGAATTTTTCAAGACGAGATTTTCTTAAAGTGCTTGGTGGCGCCAGTGCGGCTATCATGTCAAACAGCTTTCTTACAAAGGTAGCCCATGCCATTGAAAAACAGGGAAAAAATATTCCTGTTGTCTGGATTCAGGGGCAAAACTGTGCGGGATGTTCCGAGTCTCTTCTTAATACGGTTGCGCCAACTGTTCCTGATATTGTTACAGATATTATAAGCCTTAAGTTTCATCAGACTGTGATGGCTGCATCGGGTCATCAGTGCATAAATGTGCTTCATGAGGTATTAAAATCTGATGAAAAGTTTATTCTTGTGATTGAGGGAGCTATTCCCGTTAAGGATAATGGTATGTACTGCACAATTGGTGAGGATGAGAACGGAAAACCCATTACCATGCTTGACTGGACAAAAAGACTTAGCGAAAAAGCCCAGTATGTGGTTGCTTACGGCACCTGCGCCACATGGGGCGGTATACCTGCAGGCGAACCAAACCCAACCGGCGCAAAATCTGTAATGGATGTTATAGGTACATCAAAGCTTGTTAATCTGCCAGGATGTCCAGGAAGACCCCATCATCTGGTAGGTCTCCTGGCTCATTTAAAGCTATTTGGAGTTCCTGCGCTTGATTCAAAGAGAAGACCTCTCGTATTTTTTGGAAGACTTATCCATGACAATTGCGAGATGAGACCTTTCTTTGAAAGAGGCGATTTTGCCAGAACCTTTGGTGAGAAAAAATGTATGTATCTGCTGGGATGTAAGGGACCAATTACATACGCAGACTGCCCGAACTATCAGTGGAATACAGGCGTTAACTGGCCTATCAGGGGTGGCTCTCCCTGTATCGGCTGCGCAGCTGAGAGCTTTATCGGCTCAAAGGGGAATGGTGTATATATGAGACTGCCTGAGGCAAAAGTTCCTGGCATACCCGGCCTTAAGGTAAAGGCTGACAAATTTGGAACAATCGTGGGCGCTGCAACCTTAGGTGGTATTGTAGCCCATGCTCTTGGAAGGGCTTTTAGTTCAAAAAAGAAAGAAGAGACTGAGAAAGTAAAGGAGGAGAAATAAATGGCTAAAAAAATAGTTGTTGATCCTATAACAAGAATAGAGGGGCATTACTCAATTGAAGTTGAGATAGAAGGTGGAAAGATTAAAGATGCCCGTTCAAGGGGTGATATGTTTAGAGGCTGGGAAATTATTCTTCAGGAAAGAGATCCTCAGGATGCCATAAATGTTACCCAGAGAATATGCGGAGTCTGTCCGGTTGGACATGCTATGGCATCGGCAAAGACCCTTGATGCAGCATTTAAGGTTAATCCTCCCGACAACGGAAGAATTATTAGAAATTTAATGGCAGCTGGAAACCTGCTCCACTCTCACATACTACATTTTTATCAGCTTTCAGCTCTTGATTATGTTGATATAACTGCTATTCTGGATTACAAAGGCAATGATCCAACAATGAATAATATTAAGGAATGGGTAAAAAGAGAGGTCGCTTCAGGAAGTAAAACCGCCGCAGCTCCTTTTATGCCCAGATATAAGGGCGATTATATTAAAGATAAGGAGCTTAATCTTACCGCCATCTCCCATTATGTAAAGGCATTTGAGATGGCAAGAACAGCTCAGGAGATGATAGCTATCTGGGGTGGAAAGATGCCCCATGTTACAGGTATCGTGCCCGGCGGCGCAGCTGAGCAGGTTAATCCAGAAAGAATAGCCTCATATCTTTACAGATTAAGAAGAATAAAGGAGTTTATTGATACCTGTTATATTCCCGATGTGTTAGCCGTTGCAAAGGCATACCCTCAGTATTTTAAAATAGGTGCCGGACATAAAAATCTGCTGGCATTTGGTATCTTTGAACTTAACAACGAAGGGACAGAGCTTTATCACATTCCTGGCGCGTTTGTAAATGGTAAGCTGGATAATCTTGATCAGGCAAAGATAAAAGAAGATGTGTTTTACGCAAAGTACTCTTCAAAGTCTAATCTGCATCCTTATGAAGGTGAGACGCAGGCAGATCCGAACAAGGCAAATGCCTACACATGGGTAAAGGCAGCAAGATATGACGGACATGCTATGGAGGTAGGACCTCTTGCCAGAATGGCAGTTACCCATCTGTCTGGAAAGAGACCAGAGGTATCCTCGCTTATTAACAATACCCTCAAATCTCTCAATGCTGATGTTTCAGTGCTTTTCTCGGTGCTCGGAAGGCATGCTGCAAGGGCTTTAGAGCTAAAAATTATTGCCGATAAGACAGAGGAATGGCTACTCCAGCTCAATCCTGATAAACCAACAATAAACAGATATGAAGTGCCAAAAGAGAGCGAAGGATATGGGCTTACTGAGGCTCAAAGAGGCGCCTTAGGTCACTGGATTAAGATTAAGAATCACAAGATTGAAAGATATCAGTGTGTGGTCCCATCCACATGGAACTGCGGTCCTGCTGATGAAAAAGGTGTGAAAGGCGTTGTTGAACAGGCTTTAATCGGCACACCCATAGCTGATCCAGAAAATCCCATTGAGATAGTTAGAGTTGTAAGATCCTTTGACCCCTGTCTTGCCTGCGCAATCCATGTAATTCATCCGGAGACAAATCAGGTCAAAAAGTTTAAGGTTATATAGGGGGTAACATGGCTGAATATGTAAGATATTACAGACACCCTTTGTATGTTAGAATAACCCATGCTGTGCATGCTCTTTCTATGATCATGCTTGTGCTTACAGGGCTTCAGATTGCCATGCCAAGATATGTTCACCTTTTTGGCACCATCTCTATGGCAAGATACATACATTTTTTATTTGCATGGCTAATTGTATGGTGCTATGTGTCAAGGGCATATTATTACTTTTTTGTTACAAGGAAAGCCTTTGATATTATTGTAAGACCATCTGACATTCCTCAGTTTTTTGTGCTTTTAAAATATTATCTCTGGGGGATTTTTACAAAGGCTCCCAAACCTGATTTTGGTAAATATAATCCTGGGCAAAAAATAGCATATTCTATCTGGCCACTGGTTTTTATCCCCCAGTTTTTAACAGGCTTTGCCCTTTATGAGCCTGAGATATTCAGAGTGGTGGTTGATTTTTTCAGCGGTTTAGGATACGTGAGGTTCTGGCATTTTATACTGACCATATTTTATCTAATTTCCCTGATGGCACATATCTATCTGGGTAGCACTGGTGTAACTGTCAAGGATTATTACATTTCCATGATTACAGGCTATGAGACAAAAAAAGTTAGTTAATATATGATAGCAGTGGTAGGGCTTGGTAACGAGCTTCTCAGTGATGAAGGTTTTGGTATCCATATTGTAAGAGAGTTAAAAAGCCTACCTTCTCCCTCGTTAAAGATAGACTTTCTGGAAGGTAGCGTATCAGGGCATACGCTCCTTCCACTTTTTTTTGATTATGAATATATAATTTTCCTCGATGTGTTAAGGGCTGATGATGAGCCTGGCTCTATCTACTCATTCCCTATGGATGATGTGAGCTATGTGGACAAAATGATTACATCCTTTCATGACATTGGCATTGAGGATGTTTATAAGCTTGCAAAGATGATGGGTAGCAAAGCCAGATGCCATGTGGTAGCTATAGTGCCTGAATGTATTGATAAGATAGGCTCTCCCACCAAAACTCTCATGGATAGAAAAGAAAAATTCATTTCCATTGTCAATGATTTAATATTAAAATGTTTAAGTAATGCATGAAGCCTCCGTTGCCCTATCAACTATTGAAGCCGTAAAAGATATTGAAAAAAGAGAGAAAATAAAAGCCAGCCGGGTTATTGTCGAGGTAGGTGAGGGTAGCGGTGTAAATATAGATGCCTTAAGCTTTTGTTTAAGTAGCATTATTAAGGAGGAGGGGCTAAATATATCTTTTGAATTTGTTAAAAAAGATATAACCGCCTTTTGCTCTGAGTGTAACAAAGAGATTACACTGACTAATCTAAGTTACATCTGCCCTGTTTGCAAAAATATCTCCCTGAATATAACTGAAGGAATGGAGCTTAATATTAAAGAGATAGAAGGAGAGAGCGTTGAAGGTTAAGGTTGTCTATCCTATTCTTAAGGGTAACGATGAGATTGCAAAGCAGTTAAAAGAAAGGTTTGATGAACATGGTGTGCTGGTATTTAATCTTATCAGCTCTCCCGGTGCAGGAAAGACCACTTTTCTTGAAAATCTAATAAAAAATCTCTCAAGATTTTACAGAATCGGTGTTATTGTAGGCGACATAGAAGATACGGTTGACGCAGAAAGGCTTTCAAAGCCCGGTGTTCTTTCAGTCCAGCTAAATACGAAAGGTGCCTGCCATCTCGATGCGGGTATGATAAGAGAAGGGCTTTCATTTTTTGACCTGTCAAAGCTTGACGTTTTAATTATTGAAAATGTGGGTAATCTTGTCTGCCCCAGTGATTTTTATCTGGGAGAGGATTTTAAGCTGGTTATACTCTCTGTTACAGAAGGAGATGATAAACCAAAAAAATATCCTGGCACATTTTTTAAGGCAGACTGCGTGCTTATAAACAAAACTGATCTTATCCCCTATACAAACTTCTCACTTGAAAAGGCAAAAAATGACATTCTTTCCATAAACCCTAAGGTCAGAATATTTGAAATTCAGGCAACAAAAGAAGAGACTTTATTTGACTTCGTAAGATTCTTAGAAGAAAAAATTAGATGGAAGAAAAAGAAAGTTTAAGGATAGAGGTTTCGGGTGTTGTTCAGGGGGTTGGTTTTAGACCCTTCTTATTTAACCTGTCAGAAAAATATAATATTAAGGGCATCGTAAGAAACACAAAAAAGGGAGTGGAGATTGTAGTTACAGGCAGTAAAAGGGCTGTCAGCTCCTATCTTGAAGAGCTGAAAAACTCTCCACCACCCCTTGCTATTATAAACCAGATTGAGATTCAAAAGATTGATTCTTTTGATTTTAAAGATTTTAGCATAGCCCCTTCTTTTTCAGGAGATAGCTCAAATATATATCTTTCTCCTGACGTGGCAGTATGTAGAGACTGTAAGGAAGATTTCTTTTCACCCTCAAGCAGGTTTTATAAGTATCCTTTTGTTAACTGCACTAACTGTGGACCTCGCTTTTCCATAATCAGAGACCATCCCTACGACAGGAAAAATACCACCATGAGCGTCTTTGAGATGTGTCCTGCCTGTGAGGCTGAATATAAAAATATTAGATCAAGAAGGTATCATGCCCAGCCCATCTCCTGTGAAGTCTGTGGACCTGTGTATAAACTATTAAATAAAGATTTTAAGGAGATAAAGGTAGCTAACATCTTTGACGAGGTAAATGGGCTTTTAAAAAAAGGCAGTATTATTGCTGTAAAAGGTGTAGGCGGGTATCATCTTATTCTGGATGCAACAAATTTAGAAGCTGTGTTAACCTTAAGAGAAAGAAAAAAGAGAGACCGAAAGCCCTTTGCCCTGCTTTTTCGAGATGAGGAGCTTCTCAAAGAATATGTGGAGATAAACCACCATGAGAAGCAAATACTTAATAGCAAAGAAAAACCCATTGTACTGCTAAAGAAAAAGAAAAACATAATAGCCACAGATCCTGATCCCATAGCAGGTAGTAGCCCATACTACGGAGTAATGCTACCCTATGCGCCCTTTCATTATCTTATGCTTGAAAAAATTCCGATTCTTATCTGCACATCTGCTAATATCTCAGGTGAGCCCATCGTTTATAAAGATATGGATATTGAACGGCTAAAGGACCTGGCAGACTACTTTTTGGTCCACAACAGAGAGATTGTAAGATATGTGGAAGACTCGGTCGTCAAAGTGATAGAGATAGACCTTCCTGACAGACAGTCCATTGAACTGCTTTTTCGAAAAAGCAGAGGCTACGCACCAAAACCGCTTTTTCTAACAAAAAGCTTTTCAAAAAAGATTATGGGGCTTGGCTCTGACCTCAAGGCTACCGTAAGTATTTTAAAAAACGATAGTCTCATTCAGTCTCAGTACATAGGAGACCTTGCAGATTACGAAAGCTATGAGTCCTATCTGGAGACCATTGAAGACTTTAAAAAAATATTTGAGTTTGAGCCAGATCTATATGTCTGTGATCTGCATCCTAATTTTCTAAGCACCAGTCATGCTCATGAGATAGCTGCTAATAAAGATCTCATAATGGTTCAACATCACAAAGCCCATATCGCATCAGTCTGTCTGGAAAACAATATTTTTGATGAGCCCGTGGTAGGAATTGCCTTGGACGGCACAGGATACGGAGAGGACGGCATGATCTGGGGCGGGGAGATCTTCTATGGAAGCTTAAAAGAAGGCTTTAATAGAGCTGGCAAGCTTTCCTACAAGCCTTTTCCTTTTGGTGATAGTGCTATAAAAGATCCAGAAAAAATGTTCTTGAGCTATCTTCTTTCCTCCAAATTTGAAGATGAACGACTGCTAAATCAGCTTTCAGAGCCAAGTAGAGCCAATATTGGTGCTTTTTCAAAAGCTGTGTCTCAATCAAAGGTCTTAACATCCAGTCTTGGTCGGCTTTTTGACTGTGTTTCCTATCTTCTTGGCTTTAGAAAGAAGGTGAGTTACGAAGGTGAGCCCGCCCAGGAGCTGGAAAATCTCATATACAAAAAATTTGAGCTAAAAGATTGGTATGGCGCTTATGACATCTCTTTTAACGAAACAAACCCCTATGAGATTGATGTAAATCAGATATTAATTGATATTTTTTCAGATTTTCTAAGTGATGCTGACAGAAGTGTAATATCCATAAAATTTCATTCAACAGTTGTACATGCCTTTATGTTAGTAGTGGAAAAGCTATCAAAGGAAAAGGGCTGCAAAAAAATAATCTTCTCTGGCGGTAGCTTTCAGAACAGCTATCTGACCTATCATTTTTTCAAAAAATCCCACGAGCTTGGACTAACACCATTAATAAACCGATTTAGCCCTCCAAACGACGCCTGCATTAGTATTGGCCAGTGCGCTCTTGGATTTTAGATGACAAATTTTTGACAGAATAGATAAAAAATCCTATCAAATAACGTAACGTTTGTTACATTAAAAAATTAAAATTTAAATTTTTTTGAGATTCTGGATTGACAAAAAACACCCCCTGTGGTTTACTTAAGGTAAATATTAAAAAAAATTAAAATTCATATAAATAAGGAGGGAAGATGGCTAAACTAAGATTTTTAATCTCTCTGAGCTTTGTTTTTATCGCAACCGTTGTTTTTTCAGCAGAGATAAATTTTAAGAGTTCCACTCAGTACCTCTGGTATAATAATTTTATTACAAGAGATAACGAAAAAGATATTGCAGAGTATCTTAAGGTAGATGTATCCAGGCTAACTAAAGACGATAAGCTATCCATTCATGCCTATGGTAGACTTAATAAACAGCTCAGCTCAAGCGATGATCTGGATGCGCGGCTTTATTATCTTTACTTAAGCTACGAAGACCTGCTTAACGGTAAAGCCCATATATGGCTTGGAAGACAGTATGCCTATTCTAATGCCCTTTCGGGAATTATTGATGGCGGCTCGCTTACTTTAACAAATCTGGGACCTGTGGGTTTTAGATTTTTTGGGGGGAGAGAGGTTAGGTTCTCAGAAAGAAGCGAGCTTGGAGCGAAAGATTCTTACTTATGGTCAGCCAGTGCCTTTTCAAATTTTAAAAACTATTATCTTCAGTTAAGCTATGCGGTTAGATATGACCGAAATGACCGTTCAAAGGAGATAATCGGTTTTTCTGCCGATGGTCCCATAGCTAAGAATTTAAGTTTCTATCTGGATACAAAATATGATTATGTCTTTAAATCCACCAACCAGTTTCTACTGGGGCTCAAGTCAACACCTGTTAAGGATCTTGTGATAAAAGCCGAATATTATCAGAGCTTCCCCTCCTTTGACTATACTTCAGTTTATAGTGTATTTGCAGTGGACAAATACAGGGAGTATGCTTTAAAAGGTCAGTACGCCATTAATAAAAACTATGGGGTTACTATCGGATATGCCAGAGAGGATTTTGATGGAGATGCAGAGGCAGATCTTTATGAGATAGGCTTAAGAGCTATGCCGTTAAAAAATCTCACAGTTAATGCCAGCTACGAGAAAAGAAACGGCTACGCAGGAAAGGTTGGCGGAATAAGACTTGACGGAGAGTATAAAGTAAAGAATATGGCCATATCAGGGGGAGTAGATTATGATGATTTTAAAAGGGCAGAACGTGAAGATATAGCAAAAAGATACTGGGCGGGGTTTACCTATGATATCAGAAAGAATATCTCCCTGGCTGCAAAGTTTGAAGATAATGTGAGCTATGATTATAAAAATAACTACAAAGGGTTTATAGCCCTTAACGTAAAATTTTAAAGGAAAGGGGGGAGAAGATGAGAAAGATAGTTTTTGCAGTTCTCCTTTCGGTTATTATGGTCTCCTCAGTTCTATACGGTAGAACAAGCCACAGAGAGTTTAGAGCTATGAATCTTAACGAGTGTGCCGATTGTCATTTGTCTTCAAATGTGCCGCCCAATCATGATGAAGACTTTCTAAAAACTCATCGACTTCTGGCAGAAAAGGCTGACAGCAACTGTAAAGAATGTCATGGACAGTCATTCTGCCTTGACTGTCATACAGGCGGGGGCATTACACAGGATCTGAAAAAGAGCATATCTTATAAAGGTAATTATATGCCAAAGTCCCATCGATCTGACTTTATCTCTATTCATTCCATAAAGGCAATGGATAATCCACAAAACTGTTATAGATGTCATGAGTCAAGATTTTGTGAAGACTGCCATACAAAAATTGGCAATAAGGGAACTTTAAGGATAAAATCTCATAAGCCTGCAGGCTCTTCCCAGTCATATATCTGGAATCAGGAACATGCCCTCGAGGCAAGAAGAAATCTTCAATCCTGCCAGAGCTGTCATCCCGATGCAGGGGTGTGCGTGCCCTGTCATAAAAGTGGCGGAGCAAATCCTCATCCCAAAGATTGGAAAAATATTAAGGAAAGACTTCTTGATAGAACAAAAGCCGCCTATTGCAAGAAATGTCATATTTAAAAATTTATAGAAAGGAGGATAGTATGAGCAAAAAGTATTTCAGTTCTCTTTTAGTGATTGCCCTCTTCTCTCTCTGTCTCACTCTCATAGGTTGTGGTTCTGAAAATAGAGTGGGCGTTTCAGGTGAGATAACAAAGGTTGGTGACACAAAGTGCAACCAGTGTCACAGTGCAACTGCAGACAGAATTACAGGTGAATCTATAGTGGCTCAGTATCAAAAGTCTGCTCACTATGGCAATGATAATGCTGGCTGTGAAGGCTGCCATGGTGCTGGATCCCAGCATAACGGAATTGGACCAATCCCCTATCCAAAACCAGATCTGGCAAGATGTGAATCCTGTCATAACGGAACAGTTGCAAAAAAAACCAGCGCAAGTAAATGGGCTAACTCAAATCATGCAAAGCCCTATGAGGAGACAACAAATGATCCCTGTTATCGTTGCCATACCTCAGAAGGAGCAGTTCTTGCCAATATACTTGGTTATACGGGTGATAAGGATAATGTGTTGCTAAATAGTGCTTACAGACCCGTTCTTTCTATGAACAGAGATCAGTTTAAGAAAGAGATTAACTGTGAAACCTGTCATGAGCATGGTGGAAAGATAAGAACAGTTAAAGCTACAGATCCCGCAACAGGTAAAGTTGTTGCCTGGGATCCAAACAAAAACAGACTGGTAGATGAGTTTGATCTGTGCACAAGCTGTCATAACCTTTACAACTTTAATGGAACTAAACTTATCGCTTCTGGTAAAACATTTACTACAACAGCTTATAGGGATGGCGTGCCTGTAACTGTAAATTCTGACAAGTTTTATCATGAAACAGCGTGGTTTAGAATCATAGCCACCACTCATTATGATATTCCCGATTCAGGAAGAGGTATGAGCAATGAATCGGTAATTCAGGGATATGTAATAAGAAAAAATGAGCCTAACCCCTGTATGGAATGCCACGGTCATAATTTTACAACAAATACGAGACCAGATACTACGAGACCCTCTACAATCTATACAGACTGGGCAAAATCAGCCCATGCAGGGCATATTTATGAAGCTAAATACGCAGCCTATTCATCTACCACATATGGTAAAAGACAAAGAAATCAGGATAAGGTTAATCTTGTAATGCAGGCAGGAGTTACCAATACTACAGGTGCTGGTTGGGCATATTACAACTGGGATCATTCACAGAGACAGAGCTGTCAGAGATGCCATACGGCAACTGGTGTATCAAACTTCCTGAACAATCCCGCTGGTTATAATGCTGCCAGCAATAACTTTGCACACCTTGAAAATTATTCATCGTTTAGCGGTTCCAGGCAGAATGAGCTGCTATATTGCTGGGGTTGTCATTCAAATGCTGGGACTGGAGATTTAAGAGATCCTGGCGCACTTAATTTTACATATAGTAACAATGCAACAGTATCTTATCCAGATTTGAAGGGTTCTAATATTTGTATTGCCTGTCATACGGGTCGTGAAACAGGCGATTCTATAAAGAACTCTCTTGGCAATTTTAGCTCTCTACAATTTATAAATTCTCATTATCTTGCAGCTGGTGGTCAGCTTTTTGGAACAACTGGTTATGAGTATGAAGGGAAGAACTATACAAATCCAGCATATTTTAAACATGATAAAATTGGCATAACTGAAACACTGAGTTTAACCCAAAATGGTCCCTGCGTTGGTTGCCATATGACGTCTGACAATAGTCATCTGTTTACTAATGTTAAAAAGGACAACACGGGTAAGATAACAGAGATTACAAGCAAAATCTGCTCATCCTGTCATACAGGAACTTATGAACTTACAGCTGAAAAATTATCAGAGGAAGAAGAACATTATAAGGCAGCAATTGAGGCAGGAAAAATAGCGATGGAAACAAAGGGCATATATTTTAAAGAGACTTTTCCTTATTGGTATGAATACAACCGCTCAACATCTTTTAGAAACTGGGCTATGGTTTTTGGTAAGTCGAAGGCAAAAGATGTAATGGGTGCCGCATTCAATATAAATCTTCTTGCTCATGACCCAGGTGGATATGCCCACAATAGAATCTATGTAAAGAGATTACTCTGGGATTCCATCGATTTTATTGAAGATGGTGTACTCGGAAACATCAATATGTCTGCTTTTATTGATAGCCTTTCCTTGACTGATGAAAAGAAGGTAGCTGCAAAGGCTTACCTGGGTAACTCAAGACCTTAAATCCAGTAATAATGTTTATTTTCCTGAGCCCCGCCTTCGGGCGGGGTTTTTTATTTCCTTTCAGCTCCTCATTTGACATTTTTAAATCTCCTGATAATATTAATAAAAAAGCTTGTTTTTAAATATTAGTTGACAAGTAGTAAAAAATTTATTATATTGTTTACTAAATAAATAAAGTTAGGAGGTTTAATATGGCAAAAATTTTTGATGACATTACTAAAACTATAGGAAATACACCACTTGTAAGAATCAATAAACTAACAAAAGGTCTTAACTGTGAACTGCTTGCCAAGGTCGAAAGCTTTAATCCCCTATGCAGTGTAAAAGATAGAATCGGCGTTGCCATGATAGATGCCGCAGAAAAGATGGGGCTTATTGATAAAAACACGGTAATTATTGAACCCACATCAGGTAATACAGGCATTGCCCTTGCCTTTGTGTGTGCTGCCAGAGGCTACAAACTTATTCTTACCATGCCCGAAACAATGAGCCTCGAAAGAAGAGCACTTTTGAGAATTTTTGGCGCCGAGCTGGTGTTGACGGAAGGGGCTAAAGGCATGAGAGGTGCTGTTGAGAAGGCTGAAGAGCTTGCAAAAGAGTATCCAAAAAGCTTTATCCCCCAGCAGTTTAAAAATATTGCAAACCCTGAGATTCATAGAAAAACTACTGCATGGGAGATCTGGAATGATACAGATGGTAAGGTAGATATACTTGTTGCCGGGGTCGGTACAGGAGGAACCATAACAGGCGTTTCTGAAGTTATTAAATCCATGAAGCCTTCTTTTAAAGCCATTGCGGTTGAGCCAAAGGATTCACCAGTGCTTTCTGGAGGAAAACCAGGACCTCATAAGATTCAGGGGATAGGCGCTGGTTTTGTCCCTGATATTTTAAATAGAGGTATTATTGATGAGATAATTCAGGTGTCCAATGAGGATGCAGGAGAAACGGCAAGGTGTCTGGCAAAAGAAGAGGGGATTCTTGCTGGTATCTCATCGGGAGCTGCACTCTGGGCAGCTTTACAGGTGGCAAAAAGAAAAGAGTCTGAGGGGAAGATGATTGTTGTTGTATTGCCTGATACGGGCGAGAGATATCTTTCCACATGGCTTTTTTCAGAATATATGAAATGATAAACTGATTTGAGGGAGGGAACAAAATGGAAGATAGGAATTATAAGCAGGAAACTATCTGTCTGCATGGAGGGCAGGTCCCCGATCCGACAACTTTATCAAGAGCAGTGCCCATTTATCAGACCACATCTTATGTTTTTAAAAGCGCTGAACATGGGGCTAATCTTTTTGCTTTAAAAGAGCTTGGAAACATTTATACAAGAATAATGAATCCCACCACAGATGTACTGGAAAAGAGGATATCTCTGCTTGAAGGCGGCACTGCAGCTGTTGCCACAGCTTCAGGGCAGGCGGCTATCACATACTCTATTCTAAATATTGCAGAATCAGGAGATGAGATTGTATCTGCCACAAGCCTTTACGGTGGCACTTATAATTTGTTTAAATACACATTTGCCAAACTGGGCATAAAGGTGCATTTTGTAGATCCCGAAGATCCTGAAAATTTTAGAAAGGTGATTAATGACAAGACACGTGCCATATATGTGGAGGCTGTAGGTAACCCAAAGCTTGATATTATTGATTATGAAGCAGTAGCAAAGATTGCCCATGAAAACGGTATACCTTTTATAGTAGACAACACGCTCCCAACACCCTTTCTCTTAAAACCCATTGACTTTGGCGCTGATATTGTGGTGCACTCAACTACCAAGTTTATTGGCGGTCATGGCACATCTATTGGCGGTGTGGTGGTTGACTCAGGAAGGTTTAACTGGGGGAACGGAAAGTTTAAGGGCTTTACAGAGCCTGATCCGAGCTATCATGGGCTTGTTTACCTGGATGTGTTTAAAGATTTTATGGGTATGGGGAATGTGGCGTTTGCTTTTAAGGTAAGACTTCAGCTTTTAAGAGATATAGGTGCATCCATGAGCCCTTTTAATGCATTCCTTTTCTTGCAGGGGCTGGAAACGCTTCATTTAAGGATGGAGAGGCATAGCCAGAATGCCATGGCTGTGGCAGAATTTTTATCCAGTCATCCAAAGGTAAGCTGGGTTTTGTATCCTGGACTTGAGAGCCATAAGACCCATCATCTGGCTAAAAAATATTTTAAAAGAGGGTTTTATGGAGCCATAATCGGATTTGGTGTGAAGGGCGGCTATGAAGCGGGGATAAAACTCATTGATAATCTTAAGCTTTTCTCCAATCTTGCCAATGTGGGAGATGCAAAAAGCCTTGTTATCCATCCAGCATCTACAACCCATCAGCAGTTAAAACCCGAAGAAAGGGTTCTTACTGGCGTAACTGATGATTTTATAAGACTATCTGTGGGGTTGGAAAGCAAAGAAGATATAATTGAAGATCTGAAAAAAGGTCTGGAAAAGATCTGAATTTGATAAAAAAGCGGGCAGTAAAAAACTGCCCGACCATGACCAATGGAGATGAGGGGAGTTGAACCCCCGACCCAAGCGTTGCGAACGCTTTGCTCTCCCTCTGAGCTACATCCCCTCTAAAGCCTTGTTAAGATACTTTTGGCTTCTCTGGTAGTCTCCTGCGGAGCTTGTCATCTCCCAGAGCTGATAATAGTAATAAAATGCCTGTTCTTTACCGCCTTGATTTTCATATAAATCAGCAATTTTTTCAAGACAGTATATCACAGCCTCCCTGTTATTCAAAAACCTTTCAATATTTAGCGCTGCATTTAAGCTCTCAAGAGCCTGAGGGATATGATTTTTTACAATATAATAATCGGCATAAAGCCTGTGAATATAAGCCTCCAGCTGATAATCCTCAATCTTTTTCACCCTTTCGAGTGCTTTTGAAATGGTTTTTTCGAATAGCTCATAGTTCTTATCATTAAAACTGTGAAGGGATATCATTATCTCATACTGGCTTCTCATGTCTGATGGTGGCTCTTTTATCTGGTTCAGGAAAAGCTTGGAGGTCTCAATATCAGCCTTAGAAAAGCTTAAGGCTGCCAGATTAATAAGCAGATAGGGCTCAAGCTCCTTTGCATCTCTATTTATAATCTCGCCTGCCTCTGTTAAAAATTTTTCTGCCTGTGCTAAATCTTTAAGATAAGAAAAGAGATTTGCCTTTTCCAGCAGGACGTAAACCTTTAAATAAGGGAGATTGTATTTTTGAGATATGGAGTAAGCAATATCAATATTTTTAAAAGCCTCTTCCATATTGCCCCGAGAAAACTCCTTTTTAGCCCGGCTTAGATATCTCATACCTGTATTTTCGTAAGAGGAGATAAATCTTTCTGTGTGAGAAGAGCAGGCAGATATAATCATTAAAGCCAGAAGAAAAATAACTTTTTTCATTTTGCCCGTTCCTGATTAATCCCTGATGGAGGAAGCATTATGGAAGGCGAAGGCTCTCTCGGAAGATTTCTTCTTATAAACCAGCTTCTTTTTATAGACTCTGTAATGTCTTTTGTATTCTCCGAAATATCATCCACATTATCAAGAATTGCACCTGTCTTGGGAACTTCTTTTGATATGTCTTTAGTTATTCTGTTTATGTTAACCATTGTTTTGTTGGATTCATCAATTATTTTTGGAATGTCGTTTTTCAGGTTTTCAGTAAGGGTTCTCATATTTTCAAGGGATTTGTTAATCTCACCTGTAACTCTGGGAAGGTTTTCTGATTCAGTCTTAATGTTTTTTGTAATATCTTCAATATTTTTGATGATGGGCTTTGTGTCTTTAAGTAGATCCTGCACAAGTAGAGTAGTTTTGTTTAGCTCCATTGTTAGCTGACTCGTATTTCTTAGTATTCTTGTAACATCTCCCTTAGGATCGGTAATATACATTACAAAGTTTTTAACATCCAGAGCAACAGGCTTTAGCTCTTCAACAATCTCCTGAGCTATATCTTCTAACCCTCTTGCCTTTTTGAAGGTAATTTTATCACCATCTTTAAGCTCAGGTTTATCAAGAGAGCCAAAGCTGATCTCTATAAAGCTTTCGCCGATATAGCCCTCTTTTTTCAGGGTCACCACAGAATCCTCTCTTATCCATTTCTGGTAACGTTTTTTTATCTCCAGATCTATTATTACCTTTGCCTGCTCGTCAAGGGTAATCTTTGAAACCTCTCCGATTCTAAAACCAGCTAATTTAACAGCCATACCTTCTGAGTACCCGAAAGCAGTATTGGTGGTAAAATGAAGATTTATTTTTGGTGCAAAAAGATCTTTTTGTTTTCCTAAAAAATATATGGTTGTTATCAAAATACCGATGCCAAGAATGATAAAGATAAATACCTTTTTTTCAAGGTGTTTGAATCGTGGATCTATATTCTGAATGGATTCCATATTATACCTTTATTATTTTGCTGAAGCTTAGCTGTGCAAGGTCTTCCAAACTTCTTTCAACTACTATAATAGTAATTTTATCATTAATCCGCTTTTGCTCAAGGATTTTCTCAATAAGAAAGGTTTTTTTTGCCTGATCCGTATCACTAAATAGCCTCGAAAGATAAAAAAGCCTGTATTCACCAATCAGAGCCCGAGCAAAAAGGGCAAGCTTTTTTTCAAAGCCCGTAAGAAAGGCGGGATTCAGGTTAAACCTTTTTTCAATCCCCAGATATTCAAGAAGCTTATATGCCTCTTTAAATATCTCAGATTCCTTCTTTTTGCTGAAGAAAAACTGCTGAAGATATACATTTTCTATGAGCTTTAGATTTGATATTAACGGTAGAGTTAGTGTTAAGGGTGATATATTTTTACGAATATAAAAAATCTCATCATCTGTCAGGTTTTTGATGTCCCTATCAAATAATCTTGCCTGACCATGAAAATCATTGGAAAAACATAAAAAGAAGTCAAGAAGCGCTCGGTCATAAAGGTCTCTACCAGACTCAATCCCCACTATCTCTCCCTCAAAAACCTTTAGATTGATCTCTGGAAGAGATTCGCTCTCATAGTTTATAATCAGATTTTTAAAATCAACGATTACTGCCATATAAACACCATAAAATCTAAAAGCACATTAAATAAAAATACATAAAAAAATGCATTCATAACTGCCTTTGTAGAGACCTGAGGTATCTCTGTGGTGCTTTTCTGAACAGAAAGCCCGTAAAAGCAACAGATAGTTGGAACCATAAGCCCGAATGTCAGACACTTGGATAGAAATAGTAGAATATCAAAAACGTTCAGGTTCATAAAAAAGTTCTCATAAAAATCTGCAGGTGTTACCTTAAGAAAAAAGTAGATAGATAAAGCACCGGAGAAGATGGCTGTAGCGGTACCTATGATGGTAATAGTGGTGAAAGATATAACAAATCCTGCCATCCTTGAGAATATTAGATAATACATGGGATCAATATTTTGAGCCCACAGAGACTTTATCTCGTTATTAATCTTCATAAGCGCAAGCTCTGAAGAGATGGCAGTGCCGCTTCTTGCTATAAGAATAATTGCCATAAGAAGCGGAAAGATCTCCCTCACGAGAGAGACTATAATGATTTTGCTAACCAGATTTATTCCGCCAAGCCCTTTTATAAAAGAGGTTATCTGGGTGATCACCACTATGCCCATAAGAAAGCCAATAGTTAAAGTAATCTTTAAAGCCTCCATACCGGTAAAATATATCTGTTTTAGAATTACCTTTCTTACAGATCCTATCCCGCTGGGGAAGTTTCTGATAAATGACAGAATGACAATGGTTAAAAAGGATATGTAATTATAGAACTTGCCAAGTAGGCGATTAAAAATATACTCAAAAAAAAACCTTATCATTTTTTAAATAGTTTAACACCATATTGATTTTTTTCAAACAAATCAATTCATTCAGGGGATCAGTTACCAAATAAAGCTTGCTTTAAAAATAACTTTTGATATTCTTATTGATATGACTACAGAAAATGAGTCTTTGAAAAGGCAGCTTATATATCGCAAGAAGCTGATGGAGAAGATAAATGAGATCCACTCTGCCAGCAATCTGAATGCCATTCTTGTTCAGCTGAAAGATAGCATTGCTGAGCTTTTTGATGCAGAAAGGATAACCATTTTTCTGGCTGATGCCAAAAAAAATATCCTATTTTCGAGAATAAAATCTGGAGATGATCTGAAAGAGATTGTGGTACCAATAAGCCCTGAAAGCATAGCAGGCTATGTGGCAACCACCGGAGATATTGTAAATATTATGGATGCCTATAACGCCGAAGAGCTTATGATGATTAATACCAGGCTTAAGTTCGATGACAGCTGGGACAAAAAGAGTGGTTTCAGGACAAGGCAGGTATTATGCGTGCCCATGAAGTTTCAGAATGTCCTCATAGGTGTAATTCAGATTATTAACAAAAAAGGTGGAGGCAATTTTTCTGAAATGGATGTGTCTTTTTCCGTTGAGCTGGCAACCTCTTTATCCATAGCTATTTTTAACCTGCATCGTCTTACAATGGCTTCAAAGGTAGCACGCGCTAAAGGGAAATTCCAGTATCTGCTGGGAAAAAATCTTATAGATGAGAAGACTCTCGAGCGAGCCTATGAGCATCCTGAGACAGCAAAAGTAGGGGTTGAGGCTGTTCTTGTTAAAGAGTTTAGTATTTTGAGAGAGGATGTTTTAAAATCTTTGAGCCTTTTTTATGGCACCGACTACATAGTGTTTGACCAGAATCTCCCTCCTTTACCGGACTTACTAAATAGAGTAAAACCAGATAGGCTAAAGAAGGAGCTCTGGGTTCCTGTAAAGATTGAAAACGGTGTCCTTAACATTGCAATGGATGAACCTTCTGATCTTCAGAAACAGGATTATATTAAGTTTATCTATCCTGAATATAAAAGGATTAATTTTCTTGTTGCATTGAGAGATGATATTGAGACCTATATTGATTACTTTTATAAGCTGGGTAAATATGCGGAAGATAAAAGCTCCATAGCGGAGATTTTAGAGAAGCTTGATAAAACTGATGAGCCAGATGTGGAAGAGGAGGCAAAAAAGGTATCTGAAGAGGATAGCGTTATAGTTCAGCTTGTTAACAAGATAATCTATGATGCTTACCACAAAAAGGCTTCTGATATCCATATTGAGCCCTATCCTGGTAAAAAGGATACTATTGTAAGAATAAGAATAGATGGGAGATGCTCTATTTATCAAAAGATACCTTATAAGTACAAGCATGCCATAGTATCAAGGATTAAAATAATGGCAGGGCTTGATATAGCAGAAAGAAGGAAACCTCAGGACGGAAAGATTGACTTTAAAAAATATGGTCCCATAGATGTGGAGCTAAGAGTTGCCACAGTTCCTACAGCAGGTCAGCTTGAAGATGTGGTAATGAGAATTCTTGCCTCCGGTGAGCCGCTTCCCTTTGAGAAGCTCGGGTTAACAGAAAGAAACTACAGGGTCTTTGAGAATGCCATTAACAAGCCTTATGGGCTAATTCTGGTAGTGGGACCTACCGGTTCTGGAAAAACTACCACCCTGCATTCTGCCATTGCAAAGATAAACACTGAAGATGTGAAAATATGGACAGCAGAGGATCCAGTTGAGATTACCCAGAGGGGATTAAGACAGGTTCAGGTGAATCCCAAGATAGGTTTGACCTTTGCTGCTGCTTTAAGATCTTTTCTTAGAGCCGATCCGGATGTAATTATGGTGGGCGAGATGAGAGATGAGGAGACAGCTGCTATAGGCATAGAATCTTCGCTTACAGGTCATCTGGTGTTTTCTACACTTCATACCAATTCTGCACCTGAAACTGTTACAAGGCTTCTTGATATGGGGATGGATCCTTTCAGCTTCTCTGATGCACTACTTGTTATCCTTGCTCAGAGGCTTGCGAGAAGGCTCTGCTCTGACTGCAAGGAGCTCTACAAGCCTGATAAAAAGGAGCTGGAAGAGATTATTGAAGAGTATGGCAGAGAGTATTTTCCTCAGGCAAGTATTGATCTGGCAGAGGTCACGCTGGCAAGACCTGTGGGCTGCGCAAAGTGTAATAACAGTGGATATAAAGGTAGACTCGGTATCCACGAGATTCTTGAATGTACCGACGATCTAAAATCGCTGATAAAAAGAAAAGCAGATATAGAGGAGATAAGAAAACAGGCTATAAAGGATGGTATGACTACTCTAAAACAGGATGGCATACTCAAGGTATTTCAGGGGCTTACGGATCTAAAAGAGGTGAGAAGGGTATGTATAAAATAATTTTTATAGATGGGGGAAACGGTTGCAGGCTTGGGACAGCAATAAAAATTTGCTAAAAGACTATCTAAACTTATTTAAAAAGCTAAATATTTCTCAACTATCCATAGATCAGCTTTTAAGGTTTGACCAGATTCATGCAGGTGGTTTAACAGCCACAAAAAAGATATCAGAGCTTATAAACATCACTCCCCGCTCAAAAGTGCTTGAGATGGGAGGGGGTATAGGTGGGGTAGCCAGATTTCTTGCAAAAAACTTTGGATCCTTTATTGTAAACCTTGACCTTTCTTTAACATATTCTATTACTGGGCATATGCTAACTCAAATGACAGAAGAAAAACCTGAGGTTTATTTTGTATGTGCCGACGCAACAACAATCCCTTTTCAAAAAGAAGAGTTTGATCTAATCTGGATGCAACATATTAATATGAACATCTCGGATAAAGACAGGCTACTTAAAGAGATCAATCGAGTTTTAAAAAAAGAGGGTGTCTTAATTTTTCATGAATGGTTTGTCAGAGACGAGAAGGTTGAGCTTTGTTATCCTCTGCCGTGGTCAGATTCGGAGCAGTTTAGCTTTCTAACCAGCTTTGAAAACTTTATAGCTCTGGCTGAGGCATCAGGTTTAAAAAAGGTTTTTGTAAAAGATGATACAGAAAGCTCCCTGAATTTTTACAGAAAGATATATGAGAATAAAGCCTTTATGAACCCTGTTTTCAAAGAGAGAGATGCTGAGAGGATTTTCAGAAACATAATAGGGCAGATAGAAGAGGGGAAGCTCATCTGTATCTACGGGAAATTAGTTTCTTGAGTCATTACCCTTTTTGGGTTTTTCAATGGAACACTGAGACCCAGTGTCCGGGTTATAAGATCAGGTAGGTATCCCGAGCTTTGGAAATACAAATCTTGTAAGAACTGCCCAGATGACAAAAATTAAAAGGACTGTTATAAACTCTTTCAAACTGCCTCCTTTTTTATTTAATGGCTTGCCCGAAGCCATGTCTTTATGCTCAAGAAAATCCACTTGAGTGGCCGCCGCATGAATGACTCTGATCTGAGCCTTGACTGCCTGAAATATTAGGTGCTGATATTAGCTTTTCAACTTCGGAGCTATTGCATCTTGGACAGTTAACTTTCTCTATGCCCTTCATAATGAAACTTTCAAAAACTTCACCACATTTTTTACATCTAAATTCAAAGATAGGCATATAAACCACCTCACATTGTTACTTCCATTTATTATTATATTCAATTTTTTGAATAAATCAACACATTTTTAAATGTTTGAAATAATTATAAAATAAAACTGGAGACTGAATTGAGATAATTATTTAAGGGCAGTTAAATTTCGAAAGATATGTTTACATATTTCAGAATAATTGTTTATAATTTATCCAATGAATAAGGTTCTTATAAAATATGCGCTGGAGCTTTTTAAAGAGTATGGGAGCAAAGAAGTCAAAAAGGTATTTCTTTTTAATATTACTGAAAAGGATCTAAGATTTTTGAGACAGAATGCTGATTATAAGGATAAGCTGGTACTGGTGATGCAAAGAGAGGAGTTAAATAGTTTTGACCTCAGCGGTTTTGACATTCTGGAAGATAAGGCTATTACATTCAGCCGGTTCTCAAGGGTTAAGCAGGCGATACTTATGGGATTAAAAAAAAATATCATAAACAAATCTGATAGGGTAATCTGTGTTCTCGGAGCTTCTAAATCGGCATATCTGGATACCATAACTGTGGTGGATGTAAAAAAATCTTTCCCTCAGGAATTCCCTTTTTTCCCCAAAAAACTGATGAAACACAAAGCTTTTGAACTTGCTATGAATATACTGGATATTGCAGTTGAGCTGGTCAACGAAGGGAGAGAGGGGAAGGCAATAGGTACTACCTTCATTATTGGTGATTCGGGAAATGTGATGAGACACTCCCATCAGCTTATCTTTAACCCCTTTTACGGGTATAAAAAAAGCGCCAGACATATATCTAATGTTCAGGTGCTTGAAAGTATAAAGGAATTTTCTAAAATAGACGGTGCTTTTATTATCGATGATGATGGTTACGTGATCTCGGCAGGCAGATATCTTGATGCCAAGTCGGAAGAGGCTATAAATGACAAAGGGTTCGGTTCCAGACATAACTCGGCAAAGATAATGACCAGAATGACCGACTCAATAGCCATTGTTATATCTGAAAGCACCGGCAAGATAACCATCTACACTAAGGGAGAGAATGTTTTTACCTTAGAACCAACAAAAAGCAGAATTGGTTAAATAAAAGGAGTGTATTCTATGAGCCTGTCAAAAGAACTATTAGAGATACTTGCCTGTCCAAAATGCAAGCAGGATATTAAGCTTTCGGAAGATAAGAACTGGCTTATCTGCGAAAAATGCAGGCTTAAATATCCCATTGTGGAGGATATTCCCGTAATGCTTGTTGAAGAGGCAAAAGCCTTAGAAGATTGAAATGTCTCAAAAGATTCTGGTTTTGCGATACAGGTTTATTGGCGATACAATACTTACGGTACCTTTTTTGAGGAACTTAAGATATGCCTATCCTTCTGCCTATATTGCATGGGTAGTGGCACCCATATCTTCTGATGTGGTGAAAGGGATCCCATATGTAGATGAGCTCATATACTGGGATCCAGTAACCATTCACGCTGATAGCACTGGAACTCATAAGACTTTGAAATCAAAAAAAGATTTTATAAAAATGCTGAGAAAAAAAAGGTTTGATAAAGTATATGTGCTTAAAAGGTCTTTATCAAGCGCCATAATGGCTTTTCTGACCGGCGCCAGAGAGAGGATAGGCTTTGACACAGAGGGGAGAGGATTTCTTCTGACAAAAAAAGTCCCCTACAAACATAATCAGCATGAAGTGCAGAATTTTCTTGATGTTTTAAGAGCTGATAACATTCCTGTTAAAGATGATTATCTCGAAGCCTGGCTTAGCGATGAAGAGCTGGATTTTGCAGAGAAATATTTTAATATTCATAATCTGGGTGAAAAGGTTATAGCCATCCACCCCTTTGCAGCAAATCCAAAAAGGGCATGGCATATTGATAATTTTATTGAAATATCAAAAAGATTGAGAGATCTGGGCTATAAAACCATTTTTTTGGGCGGGTATAGAGATAAGATTTTTATAGATCAGATAAAGGCAGCCGCAAGCTCTGACTCGGTTCTGGCAATCGGAGATCTAAATATCAGACAGACTATGGCGATTTTAAAAAACTGCAGACTTTTAATCTGCAATGATAGCGGCATAATGCATCTGGGAGCAGCTCTTGGTATACCTCTGGTAGCCATATTTGGTCCCCAGTCACCGGTAAAATTCGGTCCTTACAGCAAAAAGGCAAAAGTGATTTATAAAGCTTTCCCCTGTTCACCCTGTAAACAGAAATTTTTTAAAGAATGTGAGCCCACAGAAAGGATGACACCCAGATGTGTGGAGTCCATCACAGTTGATGAAATATTTAATAGCTCCTTAGAGGCGTTAAATGAAAACTAAGTTTTTAGTTTTCTTAATACTATGACGGGAGAAATAGCAGCATTTGGAGCGACTGAAAAAAACTGAAATACACATATCTCAAATAGATAAAAGGATTGGCTATGAAAAAAGGTAAAAAGGGGATGTTTTTTGGAGTTTCACTGGGAGTTGGAAGTCCGCTTAATGTGACTGTGATGGCGCTCAGGGTATTAAATCAGGTATCCTGCCTATTTGTGCCTAAGTCGGATAAAAAAAAGGAGAGTCAAGCTCTTCAAAGAATAAAGAGTATGCCTGTAAGGCTTGAAGAAAAGATGGTTTCTGAACTTTACATGCCCATGAAAAAAGAGGGGCTCGAAACTTACTGGATTAGTGCAAAAGAGAAGATCTCTGATGTTTTAAAAACTGGTGAGGATGTTGCCTTTGCAGGTATAGGAGACCTGCTTTTTTATGGAACCTTTTTTTACCTTGAGAGACTAATTAAAAAAGAGGGGTTTGAGACAGCCTATATACCAGGTATTACCTCCTTTCAGGCGCTGGCATCTTTAATAGGTGAGCCGCTTGTACAGGGAGAGGAAAAGATTATTATACTACCTGACGACAATCTATCTTTAGATAAAATTAAAGATATGGATACAGTAGTTTTTCTTAAAAAGCCATCCAATCTTGAGCTTTTAAGCAGCCTTTCAAAAAGTCACATACTTTATCTGGGTGAGAAGATAGGGCTCAGGGGAGAAAAGGTGGGAGAGATAGAGAATGTGTATGAGGATCTGAAAGATATATCCTATTTTTCTGTGATTATCGCCAAAAAAAGGAGTAGAAATGGATAAGAAAGGAAAAGTTTTTTTTATCGGCGCAGGTCCTGGTGATCCTGAACTTATTACGCTAAAGGGCGAAAAGCTTCTTAATGTGGCGGATCTGGTTATATATGCGGGCTCTCTTGTAAATGAAGAGCTACTTGGCTTCTGCAAAAGCGATGCAGTTAAATATAACTCGGCAAGTATGAATCTTTCAGAGATTGTGAATCTAATGGTTGATTATGCCAAAGAAGGAAAAACTGTAGTCAGGCTTCATACGGGGGATCCATCTCTATATGGCGCCATATTTGAGCAGATGGTTGAGCTGGACAGACACAACGTCCCCTACGAAGTGGTGCCTGGAGTAAGTTCAGCCTTTGCTGGAGCCGCATTGCTTAAGAGGGAGTTTACTGTGCCAGGCATCTCCCAGACAGTTATATTTACCAGATTTTCTGGTAGAACGCCAGTTCCTGAGAAGGAAAGACTGTCTGAGCTTGCCAGACATAGGGCAAGTATGGTTATTTTTCTATCCATATCAATGATTGATGAAGTAGTATCAGCACTACTTAATGGCTTTGAAAAAGATACGCCTGTAGCTGTGGTTTACAGAGCAAGCTGGAGCGATGAATGGATTATAAGAGGCAGACTGGATGATATATCCGAAAAAGTGAAGGAATCGGGCATTAAAAGACAGGCGTTAATCTATGTTGGCGACTTTCTGGATCCCAGAGATTTTGATTATTCAAAGCTTTATGATGCGGATTTTGAACACGGCTTTCGCATCAGGGAGTAACTGTAACGGTTAGAGTGTCCGAATAACTGCCGGCAGAAACATCCTGCCCGAAGAAAACCGCACCATAAACGGTAAATGTTCGGTTTTTAACCCTTCTTGTAACCGGCGTTGTCCCCTGAGAGCCATCTCCCCAGATGGTGGTATAGGTATTGTCCTGATAAAGGTTATAGTTTAGATAATCGTTATAATAGCTATGCTTCATAAGCCTTGGATTTATCCCGCCGTAAGCGCTGGGACCTATTGAGAGGGTTATATTTTCATTTCTTGCGCAGTTAACAGCAATGGTTCCTGTGGCAGTAAGGTTAGCAGTAGATTGTACATCATATGCGCCGAAGTTTATATTTGTAACCGTCATAGTACACTGAGAAAATGTCTCACGAGAGCTGAAAACCAGAAAAATAATTATTATGACCTTCACTATTCTCATATATTTATTTTATCAACTTCCCTTAGAGATGACAAAGTTTAATCAACATTTATTATTATCTCTCCCAGCTCAATTATTACATCTTTTTTATCCTCCAGCTCTATTACAGATTTTATAATCCTGTTATTGTAAACAAACTCAATCTCATAACTGCCAGGTAGAACATTTTCAAGATAAAAATCCCCCTGCTGGGAGGTGAAGAAGCTGCCTTCAGCGATTTCTCTGTACTCTCCGAGAGGCGTTTTGCAGCCCTTTGATGCCGTTTTATCAGCCTTTTTTGTTTTTAACTGGCTAAATTTTATCTCTCTGAAATCAAGGGGTCTTACCTGACCTGCTTGCTTTATTTTTATAAAACCCTCATATCGATAAATCTTTTTCAAAGGAAGGTTTATGCAGGCACCATATCTGAAGGGAGGAGAAAGAACCAGTTTATTATTTGGGAAACTGTATTCAAGGGGAAGATTTTCTATAGGTATAGTAATGGTATTATCAATGTAGGAGCTAAGATTGGGTATTACTGCCTTACCATTCTGGTCTGTTTTAGAAATCTTCTCATTATTTGCAATAACAGTAATATCTTTCATGCTATCAACCTTTATGAGTGAAAAACTGTCGTTTATTGGTCGTGAAAATCCGATATTATCGGCTATATAGATGATAGCACCAGATGCGGTCAGGTCTATGAAATTATTATTCTTTTCAAGATTGAGATTGCCAGTGAAAATATTGTATCTGGTTCTATATTCAAAATAGGGGTTTATAGCGTTATAGCTGTTTCCACCGTTGAGAGATCTGTTCTCAGCGGTTAACCTGTAGCCGTAGCCCTCACCCACAGGTGCATTTTTGCTTATCTGAAGAGAGTTGCTCTTTATCTGATCCGCATCCTGGTGCCTTAAGAACATTGATCTATCTTTGTCAAAGTGATAAGAGATGTTTATAAAGCTCTCGAAAAGAGAACCTCCCGATAAAACAGTTCTTGTATTAACCGACAGACTTACTTTTTTTAATAATGATTTGGAATAGTTAAAATAAAGCTCATTTTTTGAACTGTTTTCGTAAAGGTTTTTATGAAGCAGGTTAAAGCTAAAAGAACCCAGAGATTGAGAATAGTAGCTGATACCTCCATTTATCTCGTATCGAATATTACTTTTTTTGTTATCAAAGTTAAAGGTAGCAAAATCTTTTGATAAATTTTTAAAATAGAAATTATAACTTACCCTGCTCAATTGATAATTGTAGTTAAATATTAATGAATAATTTATCCCATCGGCATTTTTATTATCATTTAGATAGCTTTTAAAACTTAGAGTGCCAAGTTTTGAGCGATAATATGCCATCTCAGGTGCTATGGTTATACTATCTTTCCAGAATTCTGAAGATATTCCAAAGTTTAGTGAGTTTGAATATCCGTATTTATGGTAAAAGCTAAAAACTGAATCCCCATAAGAGCTGCTCTCAATCCCAAAATTTTCCCTAACAAAACCCAGATTATAGCTATAATCCCATTCGCCTTTTCTTAAAATATTCTCGGTGAAATAAAAGGGATATATCTGCCTTTCGATATTTCCGTAAGTATCTTTTATTAATATCTCCACATCTCGTTGTCCCTGATAATAATACAAATCTCTAATCTCATACTGCCCGGCAGGAATCTCTTCAGTTCTTATAAGTACACCGTCCAGATAGACCTCCATAGTAGCCCTGTTTTTTACAGTGCCTTCGATATTTAAGGTAGGTCTGTAAATGTAGTAGGGATCCAATCTAAAGTTTTTAGAAAAGCTTATACCTCCCATGTTAATGCTACCCATAATCGGATCTGATGGAGTGAAAAAGTCGCCTAAAATTAATCTCTGTTTTTCCTTTCTGAAATCTCTATAAACCGAGCTGTTTAATCTAACAAACTTTGATTTTAGATCATTTTTACTGTAACTGGTTTCGTTTAAGATAAGAAAATTATTAAAATTTATCCCCAGCTCCTTAGAAAGGTTAAACTCATTTATGGTGTCTGTGCGAAAATAGTTAGCCCTGTAATTTAAAAACAGGCTGCTTTCTCCTTCTGGATAGTAGATCCTGTCTTTTCTCTGTGTGTGAAAATCTATTGTTCTTTTACTTAATAGCTTGGGATTTAATTCGAGATATAACTCGGCTCTATCAGGATTGAAGTCAACCTTAAAAAAGTCTTTTATCTCATAAACATTTGCAAACTGCTGACCATCAAGCTCTATAAAAGGGATATTTTCTTGAGGTATGCCTAACTTCTGAAGGTCGCTCCTGTTAAGATAGATATTTTTATCATCCAGATAAACAAAAAAATCTCCCTGTTTACCCTCCTGAGTGATTACCGAGAGATAAGCAGATTCTAAACAAAAACCCTCTATGGCAAAAAAAAAGATAGGAAAACGGTAATAATTAGAAGAACTCTATTCACAAGTCTTTGAACCAGCATCAACAGTTTCTTTAAACTCCCTGTTTTCTGAAATAACCGAAAGGGCTATCTTTTTTACCTTCTCGCAGTCTTCTTTAGTAATATCTGTGCTGAATCTCCTAAAAACACCGGGGAACACATACCAGCCGGATACCTGAAGAGTTTTAAAGCTATTAGAATTTTCATCTTGCAGATAAACATTTATGCTTTCTATTTTTATGTAACTGTTTCCTGTGTTTCTAAAACCAATTGTTATCTTATTTTTATCTAATTCAACCTTTTCAATGGCTCCACTGATATTTATAATGTCAGGTTTAATAAATATAGGAACACCAACTCTTACTGCAATTGCTACAAAGGTTCTACCTTCCAGCTTTTCTGGGGGTAAATCCT